>DASZXJ010000233.1:0-7514 GCA_035545895.1 Tepidisphaeraceae bacterium
AATGTCGCAACATGCGCGGCATGCCCTGGCGTTGCCAGACGATTTCCGCGCCATGCCCGGCGAGCACCACCATCGGGCGGTCGCTGGCGGCCTTGTTGGCGCGAGCTGAAACGCTCGCCAGCGCCAATGTCGTCGGGGTCACCGCGACAATGGTCAGGCCTGCCGCTTCGGCTATTTGTGTGACGCGGTCGAGTTGTTTTTTCAACATCGCGACGAGCAGCACGTTGCCGGGCCTGTTGGCTTGATGTTCACCGGCAAAATCGAAAACCACTTCGCCGGAGTCGGCCAGTGAAAGTCGCTCGGCCTGCAATCGCAGCATGGAGCGCATCTGCTCTTTTGAAGCCGGCGGCACATCCTTTTCCACCGCCATCAGCCATTTGGCGGGAACACCCACAACCACGCGAGACGCCGAAAAACCTTTCTGTTTTAGAAATCCCGCCAGCGCGTTGCCCACCGCTTCAGGTTTGTCGATCGAAACATCAGCAGGCAGCGTAAAGATGGCAGCCTGACTGCCCTGGCCGGCGTCCGATTTGCCGCCCACCTGGGCGACAGCGATCGTACGATCTGCCAGTGCAATTCCAAGAACATTTGAAGAGCCAAGTTTCACGGACGCGTGCCTCCGTTCGATGTAGAACCAAATATCGCATTCGCCTGCGGCTTCTGTCCGGCGCGGATATCCTTCAAAATCTGCGGATCCAGCGGCCAGCCCTGATCGGTCATATCTTTGCGGGAGATGATCGAAAGCGTACCCGAAGCAATATTTTGAGTATCAAAAACAACCTGCACCCGCCGAAACGCGCGACCATTGCCGCTGATCGCAAGAATGTCGGCGGAATAGCGAAGCGAGCTGCCTGTAACGTATTGCTGAATGGTATTGTAATTCGCCACCGCCGCTTGCAACCACGTGATATCCGATGGGTCATCCAGCACCTGCTGTTGACGTGTTGAGATAATCGTTGATACGTCTGTATCACTCAGGCCATATGCTTCCAGTCCGTAAAGCACAGATGCTGGAGCAGTGTTGACGTTGATCCGACCCCGTAACGGCTGAGCAGGATCATCGGGATTTGGCGAATAGCTGTTGACCGTAAATAGGTCGTACCAGCCTCGTGAATATCCTGATGCATTGGCGCTGTTCGGCGCATTATTTGCGGTAGCCGTTATGCCGGAACTCACTCCGATCGGCGTGCCGGTTCCATCGCCATAAAGCATTTCATGTGTAATGCCGCGCACCATCGACAGTTCTTCAACGGCTTCGTAGGGTCTATTTTTTGCGTAATAACCATCGGCAAGCGTCGAGTAATAGGAAGTCTCCGCCCCGATAGTGTTGGCAGGATCTTCGCCGGGGTCATTCCAATCGACGATGGCAGCCGCAACGTCATCAGTCATGCCCGGCACGGATAACGTCAACTGGGTTGAGAAGATTTGCTGATTTTGTTCATCGATTACAGTGTTCGCCGAGTAATTGAGATCAATTTTTGAACATTCATCGACAAACCCATAAACCGGCAGCGAATCATCGTCGTAATTGGGTCGAATGACGCAGAACCAGCCTTCGCCGCACGGTACCCAGGCGAAATAGTCCTCGGGAAAATCATCCTGATTGAAGACGTATTGAGCGCCGCCGAAATTGATGCTCGCCGAGGTCAGCAGCGCCTTGCAATATTGTTCGCCGCCGCGTTCGATGGTGTCGGCCTGGGCGATGGCTGCCTGGTTGGCGGAGGCGACCGCCTCCACCGCCATTTTACGGCAGAGCACCAGTACGACTGCAGCCAGCGTAAAACAGATGGCCATGGTCGTGATCAGGATCGTCCCGCGACGAGCCTGATACTTGCAACCGAATTGTGCGGATCGCACTTTCATGATTCACTATGGCTGAAACGCCTGCGACGCATCGACCGCTTCGGCGGCGGGTATCTGAACGATTCTCGTAATCCGATACGTATCCGGATCCTCGCCCGGCAGGTTTACGCCCGGCACATGCAACACAATTTCAAACTGCACAAATGATGGAATCACGGGTGACCCATCGGCATTCTGCACTGCGGTGGTTGTTGAATCCCAGTTGCTGTACCAGTTCTGGTTATAGCCATCCATGTAGGACACGCTGAACGCTTTCACATCCTTGCAGAGCACTTCGACATCTGGATCGACGGTCGTCATCGAAAGCACGTTTCGAGTGACCTGTCTGACCAACTGCGGTGGATTGGCGCTGGTGTCTAGCGTGATATCCACCTGGCGAATACCTTCGGACAGCGGAATGTCAGGCGTGCCATCGCTGCCATTGGTGCTGAAGATGATTTCATCCGCAGTACCGCCGCTGCTGATGCCGGTGAACGCGCCTCGGACAAACAACGCGGTTCCGCCGTTGTTGATTGCATTGCTGGATTCAATATCCGGCCTAACGACCGAATCGAGATCTCTGGCGATGACATCCGCGGCAATCCCTGCAGCCCGCACGGGTACAATCGCCCGTTCTGCGCTGCGCTTGGCTCGATACGCAACATTCAGCGTGGAATACAACGACCCCGCGAGCAGCGCCACCATCATCATGGAGACGATCAGCTCGATGAGCGTAAATCCGCGAGATTGGTTGGGTCGAATCTTCATGTTACAAGAGGATCGGCCACCATCGTTGTTAAATCCATCGTTCGCTGTTGTCCGCGCTCGTTCCAGATGACGGTGAGCGTCACGGTCGTGAGCAATAGATCACTGTCATAAGTCTGCGTGGACCGATACGTGTAATCCGGCCAGGCCGGGCCGAAGTCGCCGGAATCCGAGACACTCATCGATTGAGTATTCATCAGACTGGCGACGATTTCGTTGAGCTTGCTTTGTCCGAGCGTGGATGCTTCAGCCGCGTGCCGAGCATACGATGCCGCCGCGATCGAAATGGAAATACCGCGCATCGCTACGGGCAGCACGATGCCCATCAGGCCCATCGTCACCAGCACTTCGATCAGCGTGAAAGCGCTGCGCGACGTGCGGCGGGAAAGCGTTCGAGGTTTTCGTCCTGCGATGCTCATTGGGTCTGTCCGGTCACCACGTGAAAACTTTCGGTCGGCGTGGTGGACTCAATTACCACTGTATATTCGAGCGAATTTCTCAAAGTGAGCGTGGCCGGCTGCGTTCGGCCTGTGGGATAAAAGTCGATGCTGTTGGCCGCGCTGTTCTGGGCGGCACTGGCAACGGCAGCTTTCCTCAACTCAAACTGCACTCCCTCGGGCATCTTATACTTCGCGCCAAAACTATCGTTGACTTCCAGGAAATTGCTGGCATCGGAATACCCGCTGCCCTGCTGCACGCTCAGCCAGAAATGCGGAGGCGCGGCGTTATCAAACTCCACCCGATACGTCGTCGCCTGCGTCACCGCGTGCGACTGGGCGTAGCGCATCAGCATGAGAATCTGGTCGGCTGTGTTGGTCATATCCGCACCATGACTCCATCCGCGTAACCGAGGCGCTGCGACCGCCATCACAATGCAGGCGATCATCATCACGAGCACCAGCTCAAGGAGCGTGAAGCCGGATCGCATTGCGGATTTTCGATTGCGAATTTCGAATCGATTTATTCCGCAATCCGCATTTCGCATTCCGCAATCGCTCGAAGTTGGTTCAACAGTCTGCGTCATGAAGATCATTGATCCCAATTCGTAATGTCGTCGTTGCCTTCCTGACCGTCGGGACCGTAGGAATACAGGTCATAGCCGCCCTGCTTGTGGGCGCCGGGGTATTGATAGTTGTAAGGATGTCCCCATGGGTCCATCGGAAGCGTGTTCTTGCTCATGTATGGGCCATGCCAGGTCATCAGGCCCGATGGAGCGGCGATCAGTGCGCCGAGTCCTTCGTCGGCGGAGGGATATCGGCCGTTGTCGATTTCGAAGGCGTCGAGTCCGGTCTCCATAGCCTTGATGTCGGTCAGCGCCGCGGTTTCGCGCGCCTGCTTGGACCGGCCAGCGAACTTGGGCACCACCACCGCCGCCAGCACAACCAGAATCACCATGACCAGCAACAGCTCAATGAGCGTGAATGCGTGTCGTTGTCTTGAATAGCGCTTCATTGCATTTCCTTTCATTTCGCACTTCAAATTTTGTTATTAATGTTGAGTCCATGCAGCGGAGATTTCGGATATCGCGAAATCGCCACAACACGGCTCGACATATCAATGCACCACGTCCTGCAAGGTCAGAATCGGCAGCAGCATCGCCACCACCACCACGCCGATCACCACTGCGGTCAGAAACAGCATCAACGGCTCTGCCAGCGAAACCAGCATGCGCAGATTGCGATCCAGTTCGGCTTCGTAGGTGACGGAGAGTCGTTGTAATTCCTTGTCGAGTCGGCCGGTTTCTTCAGCAATGGCGACCATCTCCACCACCGAAGGCGGAAAGAGAATGGGAGTCGCCGCCAGGCTGCGCGAAAGCGGCGCGCCTCGCTGTACTTCTTCAACCGCGTGTGACACCGCATCGGAAAGAGTCTGATTGCCCAGCGATTCCTTGGCGGTCTTGAGTGAGGAAACCAGTGGCACACCAGCGCCAACCAGGGTTCCAAGCATTCGGCAGAATCTCACGAGCGCGAATCGCGCACTGACCTGTCCAAGTGCGGGTGTCTTAAGAACGGCCTGTTCGAATATTCGACGCCCCTTTTCGCTGGTCATTGCCTTGCGTCCCAGCACCACACCAACAACGATCGCAATCGCAACCATCCAGCCATAATGGATCAGGATGTTGCTGACCATCACCACCACTTGAGTGAGGTAGGGCAGCTTGGCGCCGAAGTCGGCGAAGATTCCGGAAAATTTTGGAATGAAGAATGTCAGCAGGAAGGTCAGCACACACGCAGCGAACACGCCCAGCACGACTGGATAAACCAGTGCGGCTTTGACCTTGCCTTTCAGATCGGCTTCGCGTGTTCGGAAGTCTGCGATCTGCTGAAGCACGACGTGCAAAAATCCGCCTGCCTCACCAGCGCGAACCATGGCGACATAAACGGTTGAAAACGTTTTTGGCCACTTGTTCAGCGCATCGGCCAGTGATTCGCCACCAACCACATCTTCGTGAATCTTGTTCCAGACGTTTTTCGCACCGGGATGCGCGGCTTCGCGGCGAAGCAAGTGCAACGCCTTGGAAAGCGGCAACCCCGCGCCAAGCAGATTCGCCAGCTCACGGGTGAACGATTCCAGCGCCGCCTGCGGCACGCGCGTGGTTGTTGTGTTGCGGGAGAACAAGCTTTTGGTCGCGCCATTGGCGCCGGCGGCTTGTTCCTGAACGGTCAGCGGCGACAGACCACGACTAAGAACCTGATCCATCGCGGACGAGCGGCTTTCGGCCGGCACCGTTCCGGTGGTCCGTTTACCCGAACGATCAAGAGCTGTGTAGGTAAAAACCGCCATTACGCCACCCCTGCTTCAGCCGACTTCTTTTCCGCATCATCCTTGTTGAAGCGTGTGCCGCCTTCTTCATCCTTGGTATTGCGTAGAATTTCATCGACGGTGGTCTTGCCTTCGCGAACCAGTCGCCAGCCGTCGCCGCGCAGGCTGCTCATGCCATCCTTGACGGCAATCTTGCGCAGCTCATGAGCAGGTGCGCGATGCAGAATCAGCGAGCGAAGTTCGTCGGTGACAGCCATCATTTCAAACACGCCCTGCCGGCCGCGATAGCCCGTGCCCTGGCAATTGCGACAGCCCGCGCCACGATACAACTGCGGAGGCAGCACATCGCCAAATTCGGCATGCAGCAACTTCGCCTCGCTGTCCGGAATTTCCTGTTTGCAATCTTTGCAGATCAATCGCACCAGACGCTGGGCAACGATCACTTCGACCGTTGAGGCGACCAGGTACGGTTCCAGGCCCATATCGATCAAGCGAGTCGAAGCCGTCGGCGCATCGTTGGTGTGCAGTGTCGAGAAGACCAGGTGACCGGTCAGTGAAGCCTGCACGGCAATTTCGGCAGTTTCGCGATCGCGGATTTCGCCCACCAGCACGACGTCAGGGTCGTGTCGCAAAATTGCACGCAAGCCGGCCGCGAACGTCAGACCCGCTTTGGTATTCACCTGAATCTGATTGACGCCTTTGAGCTGGTATTCGACCGGATCTTCAACGGTGATGATCTTGCGATCGACCTTGTTGATGTTCGCCAGCGACGCGTAAAGCGTCGTCGTTTTGCCCGAACCGGTGGGCCCGGTGACCAGCACGATGCCGTGCGGCATTTCCAGGATTTTGTCGAAATAATCGCGATCGCGCTTGCACATGCCCAGGTGGGCCGTGCCCATGACCGCGTCGGTTCGCATGAGCAAGCGAAGCACGACGGCTTCG
Source organism: Tepidisphaeraceae bacterium (assembly GCA_035545895.1). Taxonomy (GTDB): domain Bacteria; phylum Planctomycetota; class Phycisphaerae; order Tepidisphaerales; family Tepidisphaeraceae; genus DASZXJ01. The sequence goes on from DASZXJ010000233.1 coordinate 6,313, forward strand.
CCGTGAATCATCGGAATGATCGAAACGCGAACGTCGATTTCGCGTCCGGAGATTTTCAACTTGATACGCCCGTCCTGAGGCAATCGCTTTTCAGCGATATCGAGATGACTCATGATCTTGAGTCGCGAGACGATGGCGGCATGGAACCGTCGCACGCTGGGCGGGACGTTCATTTCCACCAGTTCGCCGTCGATTCGATACCGCAATCGCAATTGATCTTCGAACGGTTCGATATGCACGTCAGTCGTTCGCATATCGACGGCTTCGGTCAGGATCTGGTTGACGAAGCGGATGATCGTTGCGTCTTGAGCGGCTTCGGTCAGATCGAGGTCGTTATTGTCGTCTTCATCGATAACTTGCAGGCCGCTGGTTGCATCGAGGGTTTGCAGGGTATCGGCACCGACACCGAGAATTTGCTTGAGAGCGCGATCGATTTCGCTGAATGGCGCCAGTGCCAGCGAGAATTCGCCGCCGCACACCATTCGCAATTCATCCAAGGCCGAGCCTTCGGAGATTTTGCAGGTGGCGACAACCGTCACGCCGTCTTTTTCTTCGAGTGGCAGAACGTGATTACGGATGAGCAATCGGGCAGGGAACTTCGAGAGGAATTCCTTGGTCGGAGGGTTCTTTTCAAGATTGACATAAGGCAGATCGAATTGCGTGGCCAGTGCGCGAAGCATGGCCTCTTCACTGATGCCGTCGGCGGCAAGAATGGCCTCTTCCAACCCTTTGCCTTCGGACATGAGCGAACGCACCCGGGTAACGGTGGCGTCGTTCAACAGTCCCTGGCCTTGCAAGATGGAAATTACGCTGTCCACAACACGTCCTCTCTTAATCCGCCCACATCTCTACAGAACCAACTTATCGGTCAATGACTCATACTCGGGCCAATATCAGCCCAATCATCGGGCCATCCAGGCTCCGCTGGATGGCCCGAGGGGCATCCGAGGTATAGCTCAATCCAAAACACCCAAAGTCACCAACACAGCTTCCTGGCGGGCCGTGAGGAGTTCTTTTAACGCTTTGCGTGAATTGGTGAGGTTGCTTTCCGCCTTGGCTCGGGCATCGCGCAGGTTATTCAACTTTTGGCCGATCTGATCGGCGGTTGCAGCGGTATTGGCGAGGGTATCGCGCAATTCCTGCATGGCGCGGGCGACCGCGGTTGTCGCTGCCCCGCCACCACCGGCAAATCCGCCACCACC
>DASZXJ010000234.1:0-24601 GCA_035545895.1 Tepidisphaeraceae bacterium
GTCATTGGGACTTGGCCATTGACCATTTAATCCCCGTTTCAACGCCAACCCCCGCCCGCCTTCGCTGGGCGAACGATGCGGTCTCCCACCGTACCTTCCTACGGGTAAACTCGCCTCATTCGCCTGCCTTGCGGCTGGCAGGGCAGCCGGGGTTTCGGTGAAATTCGACAGAATTCAACCCAGTTCCGGTCATTCGAGCAAGCCGGCGTTATAGCTGTCGTACGCAGCCATATCCATGAAGCCGTGGCCGGAGAGGTTGAACAGGATCACGCGCTTTTGCTTTTCCTTTCGCGCTTCGATGGCTTCATCGATGGCCGCCCGGATGGCGTGGGAGGATTCGGGAGCCGGGATGATCCCCTCAGTCTTGGCGAACTGAATGGCCGCGTCGAAAACACTGGTCTGTTCGTACGCTTTGGCCTGGATCAATCCGAGATGATGCAGATGGCTGACGATGGGAGACATGCCATGATATCGCAACCCTCCCGCATGAATGCCGGGCGGGACGAAATCGTGGCCCAGCGTGTACATTTTCATCAGCGGGGTCATCATCGCAGTGTCACCGAAATCGTATCGAAACTCACCTTTAGTCAATGACGGACAAGAAACCGGCTCGACCGCGAGCAGCCGATGCTTTTTCCCATCGTGCAGGTTTCGATGAACGAACGGAAACGCAATGCCCGCAAAGTTGCTGCCGCCACCGGCACAGCCGATGACAACATCCGGTTCTTCGCCCGCCAGTTCCATCTGCTTGATCGATTCCAGCCCAATCACCGTTTGATGGAGGCAGACATGGTTCAGCACGCTGCCCAGCGCGTATTTGGTGCCCGGTGTTTTAACGGTGTCTTCGAGCGCTTCGCTGATGGCAATTCCGAGGCTGCCGCGATGGTTTGGATCTTCCTTCAGCATCTTTCGGCCAAACTCGGTTTTGTCGCTGGGGCTTGGGTAAACCGTTGCGCCCCAGGTTTGCATCATGCTTTTTCGGTAGGGCTTTTGGTTGTAGCTGACGCGAACCATGTAGATGACGCACTCGATGCCGAACATATTGCAAGCCAGTGCGAGCGAAGATCCCCACTGTCCCGCGCCGGTTTCGGTGGCGATGCGTTTAATGCCGGCCTGCTTGTTGTAATACGCCTGGGCGACGGCGCTATTGGGCTTGTGACTGCCCGCCGGGCTGACCCCTTCGTATTTGTAATAAATATGCGCGGGGGTATTGAGCGCCTGTTCAAGTCGAACTGCCCGGCGCAGCGGGGTCGGCCTCCACAACGCGTAGATGTCGCGGACCTGTTCGGGTATTTTCACTTCACGAGCGGCAGTAACTTCCTGCTCAATGATGTTCATCGGAAATATGGCAGCGAAATCCTGTGGCGCGGCCGGTTGTTTCGTGCCCGGATGCAGCGCCGGCGCCAGCGGCTGCGGCAAGTCGGCGGCCACGTTATACCAGTGCGTCGGAATGTCATCCTGCGGTAAATTGAATTGCATCTTCAAAAGAAGAACTCCATAAAAAGATGGAAATATCTTATATTTTTTGCCCCAAACACTCAAAATTTCGGAGAAAAGCCAAAGGAGCACAGGGAACACGGGAAAGTATTTTTGATATCTTCCCGGAAGCTTTTTGGCACTTTGCGGCTATCTCGTTATGACAACAAATGAACTTCGCCAACTCGATAAAGATCATATCTGGCACCCGTTTACTCCGATGAAACTGTGGCTGGAGTCTGATCCGCTGGTGATTACCGCTGCCGACGCAATGCATCTGATCGATAGCGATGGCAATCGGTATCTGGACGGTGTGAGCAGTCTCTGGTGCAACGTGCATGGGCACCGCGTGCCGGAGATTGATGCAGCCATTCGATCGCAACTCGACAAAGTCGCGCATAGCACAATGCTCGGCCTGGCCAATGAGCCGGCCAGCATCCTGGCGGGGCGATTGATGAAGATCGTTCCCAACGGACTCACGAAAGTCTTTTTTAGCGACAGCGGCGCAACATCGACTGAAATCGCTTTCAAGATGGCGGCGCAATATTGGTTCAACGTGGGTCAACCGCAGAAGTGCGAATTCGTCGGGTTTTCCGATGCGTATCACGGGGACACGGTTGGCGCGATGTCGATCGGCCGAATGCCGGCGTTTCATCAGCCTTATTTTCCTTTGCTGTTTAAGGTTCATTTCGCGAAGAACAATCAGATTGATTCGTTGCGGCAGATTCTGAAGGAGCACGGATCGCGAATCGCGGCCATTTGCATCGAGCCGGTGGTGCAGGGGGCTGGTGGCATGTTGATTCAGCCGCCGGGTTTTTTGCGGGAGGTTCGCAAGCTGGCGGATGAATATCAGGTGCTGCTGATCGCCGACGAAGTGGCGACCGGATTTGGGCGCACCGGTCGAATGTTTGCATGCGAACATGAACAGGTATCGCCCGATCTGATGTGCGCGGCCAAGGGAATAACCGGCGGCTATCTGCCACTGGCCGCCACCTTCGCGACGCAAAAAATATTCGATGCATTTCTCGGCCAGCCGTGGGAGGGAAAAACCTTTTACCACGGTCATACTTACACCGGAAACCCGCTGGCCTGTGCTGCGGCGATCGCATCGCTCGATCTCTTCGAGAAAAATGACCTTGTGCGACAGGTGCAGATCAAGAGCGAAAAGCTGGCAGCCATGCTCGAACCCCTCAAGAATTTGAAACATGTGCTTGACGTGCGACAAAAGGGGTTCATGGTGGGTATAGAGGTATGTGAGAATCGGTCATCGAGACGATTATTCGATCCGAAATTGCGGATGGGGGCGCAGATTTGTCAGCGAATCCGAAAGCACGGCGTTATCCTTCGTCCGCTGGGCGATGTTATAGTCATCATGCCGCCACTGGCGATAGGGTTGGAGGATTTGCAGAAGATCGTCACCGCAATCAAGACTGAGGTGGCGGCAATTTCATGAGGCATGTCATGCGATACACAGGGGTGCTGCTGCTTGTAGTTTTAGTTACTGGGTGTGTGCAAAGCACCACGAAAGTCACGAAATCGATGGAGAAAGCGCCTGAAAACTTAGGTGGCTGGATTCCGACGGGCAATGACGATCTGGATATCACAGCGGTCGCGTTAACCGATTTCCTGCATATCCCCAATGTCACGAACCTGACAGATAAGAGCCGCACCAGCCTGGCGGTCAACAAAATGACCAACGGCCCCAGCGATCTCATTGCCCCCGCGCAACTCGCCACGGAATTGCGACGCATGGTGATACCGATCGGTTCGATCGATAGCCTTCAGACGCGCAATCAAACACCGAGCGAGGTGTCGTGGATTCCGCCGGGCCTGGCGTTTTTCTCAAGCGATCTCGACGCGTTGCCGCACGAACTGGAAGAACTCCAGACGGCATTTCCTGCGATTTATCCCAAGGCAATTGCAGGCGTATGGATCTGGCTGCCGGGCTATTCGGAAGACGGGCAATATGCCATTTTCCGATTTTCGTTCGCGCCCACGCCGCACGGCGCAATCGCGACTTACATCATGGCCAAGGACGACACGGGCAAATGGCACATGATTGATCGCAAGATCAACTATCTGGGTTGAAGGTACACAACCGATTCCGCCGATGCTCAATTCAACGATCCTACAGAGTCGCGGGCAAAGAGGTTATTGGACGCCTGCAGATGCATTCCCTTGGCCAGCGACTCAAGGCGCTCAATTACCTGTCCGAATGTGACTGGGTCGGCATTCACGAAAGCGTGATTGTGTCTGGTTGCACAGCTCAATTCGAAAGCGGCTCGACAATCTGTAAGATTGCCAAGCCGATGCTCCAGCGATTGACCATTCCGGGAGTTTTTGTCACGGGTACGGATACCGGAGTCGGCAAGACCGTCGTTGCCGGGGCGATTGCCAATTGGTTCGCTCGAAGACATAAGAAGGTGGCGGTTTGCAAGCTTGCAGCCACCGGCTGCGTGCGACGGCGAGAAGGGCTCGTCAGCGAAGATGCCGAATTCCTTGCCGCTTGCGCAGATGCGCGGCACCCGTTGGATTTGATCGCACCCCAGCGCTTTGCCGAACCCCTGGCCCCGGCGATTGCCGCGGAACGCGCCAACCGGTCGCTGGACTGGTTCATGATTAACAATTCGATTCGATTGATGTCGCAAACCAGCGATTTGATGGTAATCGAAGGCGTCGGCGGGCTGATGACGCCCATGGATTCGAAAACCACGATCCTCGATACCATCACGGCTTTGGGAGTACCCGCCGTCGTGGTCGCCCGCCCGGGGCTGGGAACGATCAATCACACATTGCTCACGATCAATACATTGAGAGCCGCAAATGTTCAGGTGGCAGGGGTTGTGGTGAATCGCTATCCGACGGATTTGGTCGGCGTGGCCGAAGAGACCAACCCGCGCGCAATTGAGCGGTGGGGCAAGATTCCGGTGCTTTGCATCGTTCCTGACGAGCCAATTGAGGGTTGCGAGTTGCCAAAAGGGGTTGTTTCGGCCATCGAAACCGTGGATTGGGACTCGATAATCACGCACAATCAACAGAATGACACCGATTGCGCGAAAAAGACGCACATCGGGTAGTCGTTGCACGCCATCGCCTAATTTTCGACCGGCTATATTTCGGGCTCAATAATATAACCCGCCAAATCCTCCTAAAAGCTGGTTGGCATATCTGTTGCAACATCGGCAAATCAGGTCGGTGCTACACCGACCTCTCATCAGGCATAGGAGCTTGATGTCTATATACCAAGAACAAAGATAGCGCTTCGGCGTGTGCCGGCAGCGCGAAAACGCCTAACTGGAGACGGCTTATGTCAACGTGTCGACGACGAATAGTCCATTGGTTATTGCCGCTGGCACTGATGCTGGCGCTACCGGTCATGGTGATGGCGCAAGCCACAACCGAACCCGCGGCCGCCCCAACGACGGCTCCTGTAACTGCGGCGGCGGACCCGATTGGATTTAATGGCGGGCCGACTACGCCTTTGCTTTTACCCAACTCCTACCTTAGTGGCTGGGTCAGCGGCGCTGCGGACAAAAACCTCGATGCTGAATCCGGCGGAACATGGAAAGCATGGGCGGGCGATAAGCCCACCGTCGAAGAACTCGGCCAGCACGTGGCCAAACTCTATTATTCGATGAACTTCGTATGGGTGCTGGTCGCTGGTTTCCTGGTTATCTTCATGCAGGCAGGATTCGCCTTGGTGGAAACCGGCCTGATTCGCGCCAAGAACGCGGCCCATACGTTCTCCATGAACTTCCTGGTGTATGGCTTGGGCATGTTCGGCTTCTTCGTCCTTGGCTTTGGCCTGATGGACGGCGGCCTGAACGGCACCGCTATCGGCGGGCCCGGTCAGCTCGGCACTTTGCCCACCATGAACTCGATGTTCACCGTTGGCTCGTCCATCAAGGGCGACAGCGGCTGGGGCTTGTTCGGCATGAAGGGCTTCTTCCTCACCGGCGATGCGTATGATGGCGCCGTTGTAGTCATGTTCCTATACATGATGGCGTTCATGGACACCACCGCCACGATCGTCACCGGTGCGTGCGCTGAACGTTGGAGCATGAAGAGCTTTTGCATCTACAGCATCTTCGTCGGCGGCTTCATCTATCCGATATTCGGTTGCTGGGTGTGGGGTGGCGGATGGCTGGCGCAGCTTGGTTATCGTGCAGGACTAGGTCATGGCGTCGTGGACTATGCCGGTTCCGGTGTGGTGCACTTACAAGGTGGTGCACTGGCTCTGATCACCGCCTACCTGATTGGTCCGCGTCTCGGCAAGTATGACAAGAACGGCAAGCTCGTGAACGCGATCGCTCCGCACCATATTCCAATGGTGCAGCTCGGCACATTCATCCTGGCCTTCGGCTGGTTCGGTTTCAACGCTGGTTCGTCACTGGCTGCAACGGACGGCCGTATCGGTATGGTTGCGGTCAACACGATGATCGCCGGCATGTCGGCCACTCTCTCGGGCGTGCTGTACATGTGGTGGTTCGGTCCGACCAAGAAGCCTGATCCTTCGATGATGTGCAACAGCATGCTGGCAGGCTTGGTTGCCATCACTGCTCCGTGCGCGTTCGTGACCCCGGTCAGCGCGTTCATCATCGGCGCCGTCGCAGGCGTGCTGGTGATCTGGAGCGTCTTCTTCTTCGACAAGATCGGCATCGACGATCCGGTGGGCGCCATCAGCGTCCATGGCGCCAACGGCGCGTGGGGCGTTTTGGCGGTCGGACTGTTCGCCGATGGCACCTATGGCAGCGGCTGGAACAACGTCGGCTGGCATGACTATATGGGCACCGCTGGCAAGGGTGTAACCGGTTTGTTCTACGGTGACGCTAGCCAGCTTATTGCCCAGGCCATTGAAGTGGCAGTTTGCATTGGCTGGAACGTGATCGTCGGCGGCATCATCTTCTTCATCGTCGGCAAGGTTGTTGGTAACCGCGTGTCGCCGGAAGTCGAAATTGCCGGCCTGGATATGCCGGAAATGGGCGCGATGGGTTATCCCGAATTCATCAAGCTGACCCCGGTCGAGGCGGTTACGCCCGGCCTGTTGTCGGCTGTCGAGAAGGGAGAACTCCTCGAAGTGACCTGATTGGTTCTGCCCTGACGGAGAACGTACTTAAACCCACGGGCACTGTCGCAAAAGTGCCCGTGGGTTTTCTGTCAAAGTCCTGGTTCGCGATGTGGGATAAGCCATGCCGAAAGTCGCCAAGTTTTTCAGCATGTTGATTGGAACGGTTCTCGCCCTGTTCCTGCTCAGGGTGACCGGCATGCTGGTTTTTGATGCCCGCCAGATCACCAGCATCACGATCTTTTCGATGTTCATTTATGGAACGCTTTTGTTCGGCGATTTCCGGTTGGCGTTCGCTTTTGGGGGCATTGCCTTGTTGATGGGGCTGAATCTCCTCAGTGTTGAGGGATTCACTCAGTCCGCCAGTCTCAACGTCATCATATTCCTCGTCGGCATGTTCCTGGTCATCGGTTTCCTGGAAGAAAACCAGTTTTTCGAAAGCGTTGTGAACGGCATCATCGGATGGATTGGCCCTAGGCCCAAGGTGCTGCTGGTCGTCCTGATGTTGATGGGAACCATATCCGCGGCGCTGGTGGACGAAGTCACCAGCATCCTGTTCATGACCGGCACGATGCTGCATTTGACAACCAAACACAAGCTGAATCCCGTGCCGTTTGTCATCATGCTTGTGTTTGCGACCAACATTGGCTCGTCGGCCAGTTCGATTGGCAATCCGATCGGCGTGATGATTGCGCTGAAGGCGGGCTTCTCGTTTCTTGAATTCCTGAGATGGTCGGCTCCGATTGCGGTGGTCGTCAATGTCGTTACCTACCTGATCTGCCGCTGGTGGTTTGCCGATTCGGTCAAAGCGTTTGAAGATGCGATTGAAGTGGAACATGTGGCCTTGGAAGCGCGCAATGCGCGGCGTACCGCATCTCTCGCAGCGGTAGGTGGAGGCGGAGATGGTGGAGGCTTGCCATTGCCCGAGGGAGATGATCCATCCAATCCGCTTGGAAACGATTTCGATCAGCCTGGATTTGCACAGGCGATCGATGGGCTTGACGATAAACAGTCCCGCCGGGTCTCGTGGATCGTATTCCTTTGCACCATCGTGCTGCTGATGACGCACGGCCTGACCGAGCATCTCTTGGGAATCATCATGGGCGCGCCAGGCGGCCATTTGCCCGAAGGGACCATGATGGTCGGGGCCTCATTGGCCATGGGCTCGGTCGTATTGCTTTTGCGTGGAAACAAAGCCCGCGAACTGGTGGAACGGCGTGTGGATTGGTGGACGCTTTCGTTTTTCATGATGCTTTTTGCATCGGTCGGCACGCTGAAGGAAACCCAGGTGACTCGGGTGATCGCCGAACGGTTGATCCATTTTTGCGGGGAAGGGCATCCCGGGCTGTTGATTCAGATCGTGGGCTGGGCGACAGGTTGGTTGAGCGCATTTTTGGATAACGTCCTGGCGGTGGCGACCTTCATGCCGGTGGTGGAGGATGTGCGAAAATCGGTCGCCCCTGCGGGGTATCCGGAGTCCATTTATTGGCTGATGCTGTTTGGCGGGACGTTCATGGGTAATATGACCGTCATTGGCAGCACCGCCAACATCATCGCTTGCGGCGTGCTCGAAAAACGCGGCTTTGGTGGCATTGCTTTCGGCTACTGGTTTAAGATCGGATTTATTGTCAGCATTGCGTCGATGCTGGTGGCGACGTTGCTTCTGGGATTGCAGACCAATTGGTTCCAGACTCCGATGCTTCCGCCGCCTCATTAAGGGGACGTATGACTGGCTCTTGTGGGAGGTTGCTATGCAAATGATCGTGGCAGTTGTGAAACCGAATAAAGTCGAAGCGGTAAAGTCCGCGCTAACCCGCCTGGGCATCCTTGGAATGACGGCTATCGAGTCAAAAGGATACGCCAAACAAATGGGCCACAATGAGCGGTATCGCGGTCCAAAACTGGATGTCGGATTTGTGCCCAAGGTGACGATGATTTTGTGCGTCAAGGACGAGGAAAAGGACGCTGCCATGAAAGCCATCGTCGAGTCGGCCAAGACGGGCAATGTTGGCGATGGCAAGATATTCGTCCTGCCGTTGGCTGAAGCCCTGCGTATTCGTACCGGCGAGCGCGATGACGCGGCACTTTGAAGAGGCAAGTCATGGATCAACCTAAGGTCCCACCCGTCATCAGCCCGGGCGTCGATATCGCAGAGTCCCTTCGTTTCCTCATGGGAGACACCGGCGACCTCCAGGAATCGATGGGCGGCTTTCGCATCCGCATATACCATTTGCGGGCGTTTCCATGGGATGAAGTCTTCAAAGCCTTGCTTTATCGCGACTTTCGCGTTTATGTAGTGCGGCATAAGGCGGATATCTTCATCGAAGCAACCCCCTAACCGTTCCAACCGGAGCAGCCGCATGTGGGAACAATATCGAAAAACCGCGATCTGGACGCAGACGTTCATCGTTCTGATGTGCCTGGGGTTGTACTGGAAAACGACCATTCCAATCGAAGCTATTCTGCTCCTTTTCTTTACAATGGAAGTCGGGGCCGTCATCGGAGCCGCCTGGGCTGCTCGATTGAAACGAAAAATCGGTGCGCGAACCGACGGTTTGCCTCTGCAAAACAAGCTATAAAACGGGGATAACGGCTTCAGATTCTCGATTTCCTCGACGATGATTCTGGTTTAGATGCTCGGCGTGTAGAATCGCCAGTCATGGATGTCCACGGATATGTTTCTGGGCAGCTTGCGTCGGTAATCAGTCTCCGACGCAAGCTGCATCAGATTCCGGAACTGGGATACGAGGAATTTAAGACCGCTGCTTTCATCCGGGCCGAACTGGACAGGCTGCGGATCGAACACATCGACGGCGTTCACGACGCGCCCACCGCCACCATCGCGTGGCTTGGCGATACGAACAAACCCTGCATCGCCCTTCGATCAGACATCGATGCGTTGCCCATTGTTGAAAATACGAAGCTTGCCTACGCAAGCATCCACGACGGGCGGATGCACGCATGCGGCCACGATGGTCATATATCCATCCTCCTGGGCACAGCCGCGATATTAAAATCGATTACGGATCAGCTTCCCGTCTGCGTCAAACTCATTTTCCAACCCGCTGAAGAGGGCGGAGCCGGCGCCGATCGTCTTTGCAAAGCTGGCGTGCTGGATGGTCGCATCGGGCCCAAAGTCTCCGCGATCTTCGGGTTGCACGGCTGGCCGGGCTTGCCGCTGGGTTTGGTTTCCACCAAACCGGGCGCATTGCTGGCGGCGACGGATACCTTCAGCGTGACGTTTGTCGGTCGCGGTTGTCATGCCGCGTTTCCTCACATGGGTCGCGATCCGGTCATCACCGCCTGCGAAGCCGTTCTCAATCTCCAGCAGTTCGTCAGCCGGGATATCGATCCCACCGAGCCGGCCGTCATCACGGTGGCGATGCTCAATGCGGGCACGACCACCAACGTTATTCCCGACCGCGCGACGATTGCCGGCACCGCGCGAACTCTCAGCGAATCCGCGCGAAAGTTGATCGAGGAATCGATGCGCCGCCGCTGCGCGGGGATCGCAGCCGCCAATGGTTGCCAGGCCGAGTTCACGTGGGAGCCGGGATACCCGCCGACGATTAACGATCCCGGCATGACCGAATACGTCGCGAAGATCACACGATCCGCGCTCGGCCCCGACCGGTTCTTCCCCGCTGCCCGTCCCGCGATGGGCGGCGAAGATTTCGCCTACTACCTCCAGCAGGTGCCCGGCTGTTTCTTTCTGATCGGCGTCTGCCCGCCGGACCGAAACCAATATCCTTCCCTTCACAGCGACCAGTTCGATTTCACCGACGCCGCCATGGGGATCGGTATGCGAACGTTCGTCGAACTGGTGAGGAATTTTCCAGCCTGATTGAAAGACGCTCTTTCGCGGTGGGTTCGTTTTGTCATTTTGATTCGATTGCAGTTGTAAATTTTTGCAATTATTCTCGCTTTCCGAAATTCCAACCCACGGCAGCGCCGTGGGCGTTTCCCGCTCCCCTTGTCTCCTTGTCCCCAGGTCCCCTTGTCCATTCCAACAGATGATCATTTCAACCTCCGCGCGCATCGCCTCCTCCATACCCGTCACGATTGCGCGATTCAGACAATTTTCGCGCAACAATGACCACGCAGTGCGCGGATCCCGATCATCCGCCCTTCAACGTCCCCAGCAAATCATCCGTCGTATATAACCCCGCCAGTTTGTGCGGATCGTTATTGCCCGGCAGATAGATGGCTGAGAACGGAATCGCGCCGACCGGATGCAGCGAACGCAGCAGGTCCCAGCCCGGAGCGTTGCGGTCGGTGAGGTCGGCTTTCATGGGGATGACGTTTGATTTTTCCAAAGTCTCCAGCGTTCGCGGATCAACATAGACAGTGGCTTCGATGGCCTGGCAGTTGCCGCACCACTTGGCGGTGAATTCAAGCAGGACCGGCTTGCCGGATTCGCGGGCGGTCTTGAATGCTTCGGGGGAATACTTTACCCAATGCACCGGCGAATAGGTGAGTCGCAAGGTTACCGCCAGTGCGGGCGCGACGATTATTATCGCGATGGCGCAAGCGACAACTACAGGCAACGCCTTGCGGGTGAATTGCAATGTGCGGAAGACCAGGAATATTCCTGAAGCCGCGATCACCGCGAAGAGGGTCCACCAGAACCCGGCATCACCCAGAGAATCCGGCAAGAATCGCCGAGCAAAATAAACCGCTGTGGCGAGAAGCAGGAAGCCCATCATCTGCTTGACGATCTCCGCCCAAGGACCGGTTCGCGGGAAATTGCGAGCGAGTCCTGGAAAAGCAGCAAGGATCAAATAGGGCAGCGCCATGCCGAGGCCCACGCACATGATCAGGCTCGTGCCGACGACCGGCGGCTGAGTCGTCGCCCAGACGAGCAATCCAAGAAACATCCCAAACGTACACGGCGTCGATAGGATCGCCGTCAAAATGCCGAACAGGAAATTGCCGACATACGTTTCGTGCGTGGGTGTCCATTGATACACGCGCGTCGGCAGAACAACGCTGAATGCTCCAAATGTTCCCAAGGCCATCAAAAAGAGAATGATTACGATTCCCGCTGCAAAGATGGGATTGCCGAACAACTCGCCCCAGGCAAATGTGCGAAAGACAACCACAGGAATCGCCAGTCCGCCAAACGTCGCAACAATTCCCGCGGCGAAGACCGCGCCCAAAGCGATGCTTCGCTTTCGATTCTGCTGAGCCGCCTGGTAAAAGCCCATTGCTTTGAGCGGAACAATCGGTAATACGCAGGGCATGACATTGAACAGCATCCCGACGATCAGCGCTCCGAAAAACGCCAGGCCATATCGATCGGGCGTCAGTTGCCATCCAAATAGCGAGACATCTTCGGCGAATACGGTCGGATCAAACGAACTGAATAGTTCCGGTTGATTGGGCTCAAGAACCTGCCCGGCCGAGACAATTTCTGTGTCGATCAGAATTGGAGGGGTTTCCGGCGCAAAACAAGTGCGGTTGTCGCAGATTTGATAAGTAACTGAGCCCTTTAGCTGAATCGGGCCCACGAGTGCGTTGGGTTTTACGGTGATAGGTACGAATGTGATCGTCCGACCAGCGTAGACGCTCAGTTTCCCCAGTGCGGGATATTCTTCAAGCTGGCCTTTGGGATAGATCGGTGCGCCAAACTCGATTTGTGGATTCGGCTCAAAAGTCACTTCGTATTTGATGAGATTGTCCGCCAGCGGAGTATGTGATTGGGCATGAAAACTCTTGCTGACATCCAGAACGATGGCGACCGTGGCCTGCTGCCCCGGTTGCAGGGAGGTGTAGTTGACGGCTGTAAAGATCGCCGCCCGCTTGGGCTGCGCGATGGCGGTCGAGGTCAGAATGAGGCAATATATTGTTGGCCAGCAAAAAAAACGTCTCATTGTCATTGGATGTTACTCAGGCGCACGCGTAACTGACAATTTTCGCGTTTGAGCCCGGAATTGATCTTGGCCGGGTCAACGTTAAATGCGTACACTTGTCTAAGACGGACCGGCGGGCATTCATCATGCGGAAATGGGCTTTTTTGCTGATTTTGGCGACATCCCTCGCGCGGGCGGATGTGGTGATCCTTCGGGACGGCACACGGCTGGAAGGGGACCTCAACCGCGTTGGCGATGGCTGGACGATCACGCTGGCGGACGGCAAAACCCGCAGTTTTGCTTTGGACGCTGTGCGGTCGGTGCAGCTTGGCTCGACCACTTCGCACAGCGCGCTGGTCGATTCGCAGGGATTGGCTTCTCTTCGCCGAAGTGTCGAAGCGCTTGGCGACATCAATCAAATCATCGATCGATACCAACGATTCATCGACAACACAAAAGACCCTGCGACCCTCACCGAAGCGCGATCGGACATGTCCATGTGGCGACAACGCCAGCAGCAGAAATTGGTCAAGTTCGGCGGGAAATGGGTTACGCCCGGGGATGTTGCCCAGATCACCGCAAAAGCCACCGAGCAGGCATCGGATGCGCGCGAACTGATTCGTCAGAATCGAATGCGCGAAGCCGACGCGATGCTCCAGCAGATCCTCGCCGCCGATCCTCAAAACGCAGCCGGGCTTTATCTGCGGGGTGTCGTGCTGTATCGACAGGACAAATTGCCCGATGCTCGCCGTGCGTTTGAAGCAGTGAACGCTGCGGTTCCATCCCATCCGCCGACGCTGAATAACATCGCGATTATTTGCGGGCGGCAGAATCAGCAGCCTGCATCGCTCTTGTTTTACGATCAAGCGATGCAGGCCGCCGGAGTCAACGAATATATTCTCAACAATGTCGCCGAAGCGCTGGCCATGATTCCCGAAGAGCAGCGCAAATCCGGTCCAGCCGCCAAGGCGATGCGCCGATTTGCCGAACTCGATCAAATGCTCCAGCAGCGAAAAACGCAGCAGGGCCTGTTTCGCTGGGGCAGCACGTGGGTCGATGAAAAGAAACTGGATGAACTCAAGGCCTCTGAAAAAGAAGTTCGCACCAAGCTCGATGCAATGCAGATCGAATTCGCGCAGACTGAAGCGCGCATCAATACCATCGATGCCAACATCGCCAGCAATGAAACATCAATGAACCAGCTTCGATTTGGGCAAGTGTTTCATGACAGCAAAGGCAACGCAATTTATCTGCCTCCGCCTCAGGCGTATTACGACTTGCAAAAGCAGAATCAGGATTTGCGGGCCGAGCAGGACTCGTTGCGAGCGAAACTCAGCTCATTGCAGGAGCAGGCCAAGCGCGTACAGCAGATGTTGCCCGTGCCGCAGTTCACCGGAATTCAGCAAATTGTGGGTGTAGAGGGAATGCCCGAAGCAGCCGATTTGGCTGCGCCGCACGAGGTGGCGCCAACAACGGCGCCCGACAGCACCCCGTAATTATTTCCTAGGCCGAGTACGCACTCGCTGCATATGCATCGGATACATCGATTTCGATGGATTCCTGGATGCAAGAAGGATCGAGCCCGATTCGCGCTTCATCGCGATGGGTTTCGATCATCAACTGGAGCGAGTCCATGAGGTTCCGCCGACACTCTTGCAGAGATTTGCCTTGGGTGATCGTGCCGGGGATTTCCTCTACCCAGCCCACGAACCATCCCGCCCGCTGAGGCTTGATGATGGTGTGGTAACGCTGCTTCATATATCCCATATTGGTCATTGTGACGCTCAAACGTCAACTAAAATGCAATCCATCATTGTGAAAAAAGGCACTATTCCTCCGACCCGAAAATCATGGAAATTGCCTATTTGCAATGGCTTAGGCTTCATGTGAAACTATCTTTTGTCAGATCTATAATTTATTGCAGGTCGTGCAATTCGCTCATACGGAAAGGCAACAGGTCATATGAGTACCACTGCAACGGAGGGCCCCCAGGCGGCCTCGCCACGTAAACCCATCACAATCCTTCCATCAGTAACAGTTCGGTTTTGCGGTGACAGCGGCGATGGCATGCAACTCGCCGGCACGCAATTCACCGATACTTCCGCAATCGCAGGTAACGACATCAGTACGCTCCCGGATTTTCCCGCGGAAATCCGCGCGCCAGCCGGAACGCCGGCGGGCGTCAGCGGTTTTCAAATTCATTTCTCCAGCAATGATATCTTCACCCCAGGCGACGATGTCGATGCGCTGGTTGCGATGAATCCCGCCGCGCTGAAGTCGAATATCCGCTCGGTGAAGGACGGCGGCATCGTCATCGTCAACGAAGATGCGTTCACCTCCGGCGATCTGAAAAAAGCCGGCTATGAAAAGAACCCACTTGAAGATGCCACACTCTCGCGCTTTCGTGTCATCAAGGTGCCGGTCAACAAGTTGACCACCGAAGCCGCCAAGTCCACCGGCCTGGGCGCCAAGGACATCGATCGTTGCAAGAATATGTTTGCCCTTGGATTGTGCTACTGGCTTTACAATCGGCCGCTCGAAACAACTCTGCAATTCATCGAATCCAAGTTCGGCAAGAAACTGGCCGCGGTTGCTCAAGCAAATTCTCTGGCGCTGAAGGCGGGTTTTGCGTTTGGTGAAACCGCTGAATTGTTCAACGAACAATACCAGGTTCCCAAGGCCAAGCTCCCGCCTGGACGATATCGCAAGATCACCGGCAACGAAGCCGTCGCGATCGGCATGGTCACGGCGGGACGGCTGGCGAAAAAGGAACTGATCTATTGCAGCTATCCGATCACACCCGCCAGCGATATTTTGCACGAATTGGCGGCATTGAAGACATTTGGCGCAGTGACTTTCCAGGCCGAGGATGAAATCGCCGCGATGGGCGCTGCTATTGGCGCAAGCTTCGGCGGAGCGCTGGGCGCCACCGGCACCAGCGGTCCGGGACTTGCCCTCAAATCCGAAGCCATCGGATTGGCCGTCATGACTGAACTGCCTGTCGTCATCGTTGATGTGCAACGCGGCGGGCCCAGCACCGGCTTGCCCACCAAAACCGAACAAGCCGACCTGTTGCAGGCGATGTTTGGCCGCAACGGCGAATGTCCCGTCCCCGTCATCGCCGCCTGTTCACCATCGGATTGTTTCAACGCCACCGTTGAAGCGTTCACCATTGCAACCAAGTACATGACTCCGGTTTTGCTTCTGACCGATGGCTACCTCGCCAACGGCTCGGAGCCGTGGAAGTTGCCTGATTTTGACAAGTTGCCTCGCATTGAAATTTCCCATCCGACCACGCCCAACGGGTCCAATGGTTTTCTGCCTTATCTGCGCAATGGCGACCTGGTTCGGCCATGGGCGATTCCCGGCACGCCGGGACTTGAACACCGCATCGGCGGAATCGAAAAGCAGGACGTGACCGGCAACGTCAGTTACGACCCGGCCAACCATGAACACATGGTCCGTACCCGCGCCAAGAAGGTCGCCAACATCAAACCCGCCGGAGATGACCTGATTCTCACCGGCCCGCCCAGCGGCAAGGTTCTCATTGTCGGCTGGGGCAGCACCTATGGCGCGATCAAGGCCGCGACCATCGAACTGCAGGATCAAGGCGTCTCCGTCACATCCTGCCATGTACGATATCTCAATCCCTTGCCCAAGCGGCTGGCTGAACTGTGCCGAAGCTTCGAGCATGTATTAGTGCCCGAACTCAACCAGGGGCAGTTCCTCATGCTCCTGCGATCGTCTTACCTGGTCGATGCCAAGCCCTTGAGCAAGGTTCGAGGCCAGCCCTTCACGATCGGCGACATCAAGCGCGGCATCAAGCAGATCATGGCGGGCGAAACACCCATGCTCGCGCCCCTCAGTGCAGATGCCGGAGTCCTCGCGGGAGGATGACATCCACCCAAATGATTCAATGAACAGCAATCACCCAACATCAATCAACAAAAACTGAGTACAAAACCATGAGCACCACCGCGAGCAATTTGAACGTTCTTAAACCCCAGGACTTTGCCTCGGACCAGGATGTCCGCTGGTGTCCGGGTTGCGGCGATTATTCAATCCTCATGCAGGTCAAGAAGGTCTTCGCCAAGCTTGGCCTGGACCGCAGCAAGACCGTGTTCATCAGCGGCATCGGCTGTTCCAGCCGATTCCCGTATTACATGAACACGTACGGCATGCACAGTATCCATGGCCGCGCGCCGACGTTCGTCAGCGGACTGAAAATCGCGCGTCCTGACCTGAACATCTGGATGGTGACCGGCGACGGCGACGGCCTGTCCATTGGCGGCAATCACCTGCTTCATATCATTCGCAGAAATGTCGATGTGAAGATCCTGCTTTTCAACAACCGCATCTACGGGCTGACCAAGGGCCAGTACAGTCCCACCAGCGAGCAGGGGAAGAAGACCAAGAGCACGCCGCTGGGTTCGCCCGATGCTCCGATTCGTCCGCTTTGCTTCGCCATTGGTGCTGAAGCGTCATTCGCTGCTCGCGCCATCGACCGCGATATCAAGCACTTGGAATACGTCCTTGAACGTGCTGCCAAGCACGTGGGCACTGCGTTCGTCGAAATCTATCAGAATTGCAACATCTTCAACGACGGTGCTTTCGAATATGCCACCGACAAGGAAACCAAGAGCGATACGACGCTGTATCTGGAACACGGCAAGCCGCTGGTCTTCGGCAAGGCTTCGGACAAGGGCATTCGACTGCACGCGATGCGTCCCGAAGTGGTCGATCTGAAAACAGTCCCCAGGGACGATCTGCTCGTCCATGATGAGAAGGGGCCTTCCAGCCTGGCGTTCCTGTTAAGTCGGATGCGCCAGCCGGATTTCCCCGAACCTCTGGGCGTCTTCCGCGATGTCGAACAGGATCGCTATGTCGATCTGGTCCGCAAGCAGATCGAAAAGGCAAAGGCCGACAAGGGTGAAGGCGATATCCAGAAACTGATCGATGGCCCGGATACGTGGACGGTGTCATAAGAGGACAAGGGGAAAATTCGACAATATCATTTAGCCCGGCGTGATCACACGCCGGGTTTTTTGTCATTTCAACCAATCCGGGACCGGTGACTATATTTATCGTCCATCAAGATTTTCTTGGGAGTTTGCCAATGGTCAAAACGTGCATTGTTCTTTTCGTAATTACTCTGATCGCGCGTCCCATCGTAGCTGGCGAAGTCTTGCCATCACTCCAACCAAACCTCATCAATCACTTCACCTTCGATAATCCCGAAAATGGCGATCCCAAGTCCATCGTCGAACTCGACCTGGGTTCCGACAAGGTCAACATCAATCTGCTCAACGGAGCTCCGCGCGTGCCGGATGGAGCATGGTCGGGCAGCAAATATTCGCTGGAGACGGGTCAGAAAAACACCAAGCCCAACGACGACTGGAAAGCCGGGGTGATGTTCCAAAGTTCGGCTGATTCGAAATTGCACGGTTCGCAGAACGTGGCGGGCGTGACGATCATGGGCTGGTTCAAGCCGCTCGCCGGGCCGGAGGGAAATCCGAGCATTAACACCAATCAGCCCAATTCGACAACGCGTTACAACGCGTTTGGCCTGGCCGGGCTGTTGCGCGGGGATGAAGGCGTGGGCAAACTCGACGGCCATGTCGTGCGGGCATTGCTCGAGGTGATCGGCGGAAAAGTGACGGCCATGGGACGAAGGCTCGACAATCAATCCGCCTCTGGCCAGCTTCCCTCCGTCGATTCGTGGGACGTTGTCATGCCGCCGAATAAATGGACGCACCTGGCCGCCAGCATCGACTTCGCCAACGGCAAGATGGCGCTCTATAAAAATGGCCAGCCGCTCGCGACCGGCGCGCTCAATGTCCGTTCATGGCTCAGCACCGGCGACAGCCGCACCAGCAACACCGCCGCTGGCGGTATCAAGATCGGCGGCAGTCATCCCAATAATCAAACCGAGCAAAATCCCTTCAATGGCCGAATCGATGAACTGATGTTCTTCAATAAAGCTCTGTCGGCCGAGGAAGTGGCGAGCCAGTACAAACTGATCAGCGATCCCAATCCCGCGGGTATGACAAGGTAACAAGGAACTCAAATTCGTCGAATAGCCCAGGCTGCTTAAAACTCCAACCCCAAATCGAGGCGACAAGACACCAGTTGAACTTTTTCTGATTTCCCGCGATGAAATCGCATCACGTCGATCGGCTTCGGGCGGTGCAACCATCGCCGTTACTTCCATATTTGCGCCGTGGGATAGTCTGTTTTTCAAACTACTGCTCCGCTATACCTTGATTTTGGGATAGACGCTGGCGAGCTTGGTTCGAGCATCATCGATCTTCATCTGCCAATCGACGCCTTTCTGCCGGCGGTTCACCGCCCCGGCAAACGCAACCGGATCATTGTCAATCCCCACGCATCGCAGGCCCAAACGTCGGGTGACAAGGGCCGTTGTGCCGCTGCCCAGGAATGGATCAACAACCCAGCCCGCCCTTGGGACAGAACGTGCGCAGGAAATGCTCGGCTTCGCTTTCAGGTTGTTCCCACGGATGGCGGTACGGTGACGATTTCCGCAAACTGTTCCCGCGCTGGTGCATTGTAAGACTCGGCCCAAGCTGCAACCGGGTACGGGTGCAGTTTAGTGTGACACGGCCTTTCCAGGCCGTGCAAGGTACCGCATGGGCTGGAAAGCCCATGTCACAATAGGCTCCCTTTTTCTTCAAACTGCACCAGTACCTGCAACCGCGTTTGCGTTGTCGGGGTTGACGCTTCGGTATTGGTGTGTACGATTCATGCCGGAAGTGACGATTGCGACTAAAATGCGACTACAGCATAAAATCTGATGGAAAATCGGAGTTTGAAAAATGCTGTAAGTTGAGGAATAGAAATACTTTCGGGCGGTTAGCTCAGTTGGCTAGAGTACCAGCATGACACGCTGGGGGTCACAGGTTCGAGCCCTGTACCGCCCACTTTTAGAGATTGCACGGAAGCGCACTCAGTGCAATCGACTGCAATTTCCGGGGGTTTTTCGATATCGTTAGATTCCACTTTTCCTTCAGTTGCTTCCAGTTTCACGTCATGCTGCGCCGCTTTTTGCGCCACTTTTCCCGCCGCTCTCCGGAAGTCGCCGTCAAGGTCGACTGAGGTCGCATAGTGCTTTGCAGCCACTGCGGGAGAATTGTCTATCCATTTGCAGACCGTAGCCAGTGGATCGTCAGCGTCGATTTTAAGGGTAACGATATGAGTTGGTCGATCTTTCGTTTGGGCATGGACACCCAAACGCTGATCGCCAGAGAAGTGGCAATGTGGGAAAAGGCTCGCAACGCCCGTGGAGCGAAGATTCATTGGACCTTTACGTTGGCGTCCGCGCGTCGGAAGCTGCAAAAACTCTACCCGTCAATCGAAGATTGACAGAGCACTAGCGAAGTCGATTTTTCAATTCGTCGATTGTCAGCGGCGGGCCTTTGGGACTATGTAGGTCGTTAATCTACGCTTGAGGATCGTCCGCCGCCTGTTGCGTGTCTTCCCGCAAATCTTCAATCTCGGCGACGTTGTACTGTTCGGATTGTTGCCCGGCTTTTTCGCCCGCCCGTGGTTCATCAAGATTTTGTAGTCGTGTTCCGACACACCCGCCTTGCGTGCGGCGTTCTGGAATCATCATCCGTGCGGATGTACTCTTTCAGCTTGCCGATACAGACGGCTGTACCCTTCATGCTGGTCGTGGGAAACCGCCCGAAACGATACAGAAGTATATTCCTGGTTCATGCCTTTGCAACCGCGGAATGAGGTATTTGGTTTTCCGTGGCTTGCCTGTAAATCTGTCCGAAAATGATCCAAAGCAATACCCCCAATGACGCAACTCCCAAACCGATGATCATACTAAGACTGAAATTGCCGATCACCGGAGGCTCGACGCGAAGCAATTCAAGGATGAATCGCGTCGATCCCTCAAGCAAAAGCATCAACGCAAATGCCCGGCCGGTTGCGTGAGGCAAAGTGAAATAGGTCAATGAAATGGCTGCGATAAGAAACGCTGTGAATGCGCTGTAAAGTTGCGCCGGGTGCAGCCACAGCGACTTTTGCGAGGCAGCCATTGCAGGCGCCTGGGGATCAATCGGTATTGGCAAACCAAGGGAACCTTTTTGGCTGAGCGTCTTGTTGGCCAGTTCCTCTTTCGTGAGCAGCCGCTTGCCATCAGGACTATCAATCAGCAATTCGCTCGGGACCGCGATTTTTCCCTCGGCAACTTCCTCTTCATAGGCCAGGCTGTGATACGGAAATTGCACCGCCCAGGGCAGATCGCATTGATCTCCATAACAGCAGCCGTTTAGAAAACAGCCGATTCTTCCAAAGCCAAGCCCCAGCACAATGCACGGCGCGACAATATCCATTCCCAGGCGAATCGGAATCTTTTTCTTAATCGCATAAAAAACCAAAGAAGGGAACGCGAGCAAAAACCCGCCGTAATAGGTCAATCCGCCGCTTCGGATATTGATCGCGTCAAAAAAATTGTCCCAGACGGATCGGGTGGGTGTCACCGTCGTGTACTGACTGATATTTTCAATGACGTGCGAAATCCGCGCGCCGGCAATTCCCGTAATCAGGGCGATCAACCCCGCATTCACAAACAGTTCCGGGTTCAAGCCGCTGCGTTTGGCCAGAAACTGCGCGAGTTGAATCGCGCAGAGAAATCCGATCACCATCATCAAGCCATAGCTGTAGATCGGAAGGTTCAATATCGGGATTCGGAATAGCTCTTGAAGCATATCTCAAACTCTAGGCTCAGGTCGTCGCAGTGTACATTCACGCCGGCGAAACGGTCATATTATCGATGAGTCGAGTGTTTCCAACGCGCGCGGCAATCGCCAGCACGGTGGGACCGGTGAGTATATCGACGGGCTTGAGCGTCAGCGAATCCACCGCCGCCACATAATCAATCGAAACTGGCACCCGTCCGAGCGTTCCGGGATCAAGCAAAACGTTTTGCATTAACGCAACCAGCCGATTGGATCGCTTTTCCCCGCCACTGACCTCGCCTTGCGCGAGCATGAGTGCGCGGCTGATCGAAAGCGCGCGCTGCCATTCATCGGGCGACAAATATTGATTCCGGCTGCTCATTGCCAGGCCGTCCTTTTCGCGAACGGTGGGACAGCCCACAATCTTGACCGGCCAGTCCATCGCTTCGGTCATCGCACTGATGATCCGAAGCTGCTGAAAATCTTTTTGGCCAAACAATGCCGTCTGCGGCTGAATGATGTTGAACAGCTTCCCGACGATCTGGCAGACGCCCTTAAAATGTCCCGGCCGATGTTTGCCTTCGAGTACATCGCTTAAATGCGGCAGATCGACAATGACATGAGGCATTCCGGGGCGATACATCTCTTCCTCGGATGGATTAAAGACCATCGCAACGCCCGCATCTTCACATTTTTTCAAGTCTGATTCGATCGGGCGGGGATACTTCGAAAAATCTTCGCGCGGGCCGAACTGCGTGGGATTGACAAAGATGCTGACCGCGACGTGGTCGGCATGTTGCCGGGCTTGTCTGATTAGAGAGATATGCCCATCGTGCAGGGCGCCCATCGTCGGCACGAGCGCCACCGTCTGCATTTCGCCACGGCGCCGGCGGCATTCGTCGATGGTATGAACAACATTCATGCAAGCACTGGCAGCGAACGCTTGGTGGCAACCACGGGCGACGCTTCCAGATCATAACCGCTGGCGCCGATGATTCGTACATTGACAAATTGCCCCGCGTGAAGTTTTTTCCCTTGAACCTTTACGACTGAATCGATGTCGGGAGCCTGAGATTGGGATCGAGCGTTAAACAGGCCCGCTGAAGTGGGTCCGCCGGGCGCGTCGATCAGCGCTTCAATCTCCTTTCCAACCAGCGCGCGAGCTTTTCCAAAGGCAATGTCCTGTTGCGCGAGCATCAATTCTTCAACGCGGCGTTGTTTGATTTCATCCGGAACTTGATCGGGGAGCCGGCCCATGGCTGTGCCCGGTTCTTGTGAGTAGGGGAACACGCCCATCATGTCGAAGCCAAAATCCTTCACGAACTGCACCAGTTCCGCATGTTGCTGATCCGTCTCGCCGGGCGCGCCAGCGATAAACGTCGTGCGAATTGCAATTCCGGGAATGCGTTTGCGCAATTTGCTCAACAGCACCTCGGTTTGCTTGCGCGTCACTCGCCGCCGCATCGTTGCGAGCAATTCATCGTTGATATGTTGCAGCGGCATGTCGATGTATTTCACGACCCGATCACAATCCGCGATCGCATCGATCATTTCATCAGTAAAACAACTTGGATAAGCGTACATGAGCCGCAGCCAACGAACGTCTTTCAATTCCCTGTCGAGTTTGCGAAGCATGCCCGCGAGTCCGGCAGCGTATCCAATGTCCGTGCCATAACTGGTCGTGTCCTGGCCGATCAAATTCAGCTCAACCGCGCCGTCAGAGGCCAGTTCCCGCGCTTCGGCGATCAGCTGATCGATCGGTTTTGACCTCATCGGACCGCGAATCGACGGAATCGTACAAAACGTGCAACCCTGATTGCACCCCTCGCTGATCCGCAAGTACGCGTAGTGTCGCGGAGTGAGGCGCAGTCTTCCCCGATCATCCTCAAACACCGGCAAGCCCACGGCTTTGCCGTGGGCGGTCTTTTTCGAAGGATTCAATTCCCGCGACAAATCATGATACTTCCCCAGAAAATGCCCATGCGCCTGTCGCGGATTCTCCTGCCCCCGCACGGCTTGGACGATATGCTCGCGATCAAACACTCCCACCAGCCGATCGATCCCCGGCACTTCGCTGAGAAGATCGGTCTTGTGACGCTGAACCAAGCACCCCGCGACGATGACTCGCTTGCACTTGCCACGGGTCTTGAAATCCACGGCCTGTCGTATTTCGGCCAGTGATTCGGTTTTTGATGCTTCAAGAAAACCGCAGGTGTTGATGATGATTGCATCGGCGTGGCCGGCATCAGCGGAAATGGTCAATCCATCTTGCGCAATCAGGCCCAACATCCGTTCGCTATCCACAAGGTTCTTGGGACAGCCCAAACTGACAAAGGCGACCGTTTTAATAGATTGGGTGGCAATCTTGACCATAACAAAGGGTGGGACTGTAACCCGTCAGACTCATCATGTAAACGCTCGAATAATCTTGCTGCCAATTTGGCATTAAGATCGATTGCGGAGTGCTCCTTTTCTGTATTTATGAGTGTGTTATAAGCGACTGGCCTGTGGGGAGTTAGGGATTCGGTTGAAAGGAGGCTACAGAACTGATACTATCACTCAACTATGCCAGTGCGAACCAAGGGTACTCGGCGAACCGCGCCTCGGCGAACCGTGCTTGTCAGCCCCAAAGCCGTCCGTAATACCGAACATCGGCCTATCAAAGTCGCTGCGCCGGTCAGTCCCTATACCAAAGCGATTCGATTTCTCGCCACTTTGGCGGATTTTGAACGCATGCGAATCGTTCGTTACACCAGCCAGAACTTCGACTTAGATCGAATGCGCACCCTTTTGCGGAAAATGGGCAACCCCCAGGAACGCTTCCGCAGCGTGCATGTGGCTGGCACCAAGGGCAAGGGCAGCACCTGCACCATGATCGCCAACATGCTGCAGGGCAACGGTTATAAGGTCGGCCTATACACCAGCCCGCACCTGGTTGATATTCGCGAACGAATCCAGATCGATGGCGAGATGATCCCGCAGGCAGAATTTGCCCGGCTCGTTCGCCAGATCATGCCCCTCGTCAGCCATTCTCGGCCGACGCCGACTTATTTCGATGTGCTGACCGCAATCGCATTCAAATACTTCGCGGAACAGAAGATAGATGTCGCCGTGATCGAAACCGGCTTGGGCGGGCGTCTGGACAGCACCAACGTGCTCAAACCTGAAGTCACCGCCATCACCAACATCAGCAAAGATCACATGGCCCAGTTGGGTTCCACGATTGAAAAGATCGCCGAGGAAAAAGCCGGCATTTTCAAGCACGGCATCCCAGCCGTTACCATTATGCAGTCGCCGGAAGTCGAGGCCGTCTTCAAGCGAGTGGCTGAAAAGGTCGGCGCTCCTCTTGATATCGCCGGCAAAACGATCGAATTCAGCTATCGCTTTGAATCCAGCCGAATGCTCGGCCCACACAATCGCGTTTGCCTGACAACCCCGCATAGCAAGTTCGAGCATCTGGCGGTTCCGCTGCTTGGCGAACACCAGGCGATGAACTGCGGCTT
>DASZXJ010000235.1:0-23733 GCA_035545895.1 Tepidisphaeraceae bacterium
GAATGATGATGGCGTATTTCATGGTTTGGCTTCAGTCTTTAATATCTCGCCGATTTTGTACCGGGAATCCAGCAAAGGTGAAACTGGAACAGAAGCGCGGCTCACCGATATGAGGATCGGAAGCCAAACCACAAAACATGAGGGGGTGCATCAAAATAATTGTACTATTTTGATCGGCGTCTGCGAGACATCAGCGGCAATACGCCCACCAGGGCAATGGCAAGGCCGGCAGGTTCGGGAACCACGTCAGTGAAAGCGGTGCCAACAACGAAATTGTCGATCGTTGCCGTGGGTGCCGCCGACGCGGAACCCTGCCTCAAATTTGCCGTCTTTAAGATGGTTGGCTCGGCCGCAGTCCATGTGTAATTGAGATAGGCCGTATTGCTGCCTTCGGTGATGTTCGTTGGATTGACATACAACACCATCGTGTCGTTTGTCGCGCCAGCCACGAAATTCCAGGTGAGTGCGATATGGTATTTCGTGTTCAGCGACAGCACGGTAGTGCCATAGGTCACTGCGCCGCTCGTATCCTGTAATCCGAAGAAAAAACCGCCCGTGGTGCTCTTTGCAAAGAGCCGTTCGTCGAAGGAGCCTCCAAGGGTTTCACCGAGATTGAGAAAGTAGTCGCCGCCGCTTTGAGCGGCAGTGACGGTGATGTCAGCACCGGTGTAAATGGCGTTGCCATCCGTGTGGTTGACGTTTGATGTGAACGCCTTATATGCATCCTGGCCAGAACTGGTGAGTGAAACAAATTTGTCAGTCGAGCCGGCAACGGTCACTGCCTGAGTGCCGGAGTTGGATTCGGTCCAGCCACTTTGTCCAACCAAGTTTCCGTTTGTATACCCGTCAAAGGTCTCGTTAAAGACAGGGGTTGCGCCGGTCGTACTCGCGAATATGACCACTGGAATTGCCGCCGACAGTCCTTTGAGGCGATTGCGCATTTGACTTTCCTCCCGCCCTTGCGAGGGCGTGTGATAAATTTTCAATTACGAGCCGAGATATTTGGTTGGCGCAAAGATTATAACCCCTACCGACCTCACCGCCAGCGCAATCCTAAAAGTCTGAATAAACGGGCGGATGGATTTAAGTCTTTTTTAATTCGACACTTGTGCGTGATGCCGACGACGCGAAATTGGCTCCGCACCTGTCGTTCGCCAAAAAACGTGAACCGACAGGTTCGGAGCCATTCGCCATTTTATCAGACGTTGTCTATTGGGATTTGATTAGCACATCATATTGCTCGAGCGCTTTATCCGATTGGCCTGACTGCCGGAAGAGGTCTGCGAGCTGTATGCGGATGGCGCGCTGGATGGCGGGGTCCTTTACCTCGGCGAGCGTTTTATTGAGGTAGGTGATGGCGCTTTCCGGTCCGCGCTGGCGGAGAATGTCGGTGGCGGAGACGACCGCCGCCACGCCGGATGCGGTTCGATCCTGCGAAAGCTTGGCCATTCGATCGACCACGTCGAGATACGCGCGGAGCGCTTCGACCTTTTGCATGTCAGCAGGAGGCGGGGGCCCGCCGCGACCGCCGCGCGGGCCGCCCATCATCGCGCCTGCTCCGCCTGGATATGGCCGGTCGAATCCGCCTCCTCGACCTTGCGGGCCACCGAAGTCCCCCTGCTGATCGTTGGGCGGCGGGGGGTCTTGTGCGAACAGCGGCGCGCTCAATACGCACATAAAAAACAAAATCAATGTGGTGATTGAAACCCGTTTCATACCGACTCCTGTGTGGTTGACTGTGTTTGCGATTGCTCGTCCGGCGACATCGAAAAACTCGGGACCGAGATGCTGAATGACGGCGCTGTCGGAGCCAGATCAATTTCCGTTGAAAGCTGTGGAATTGCAAATGTTGGTACATCGCCGAGCGACACCTGGGTCGTCGGCGCGGGTTGCTCCACGACAATTGCAACCGTTTCGGCCGGATTTTCCGGGCGCATAAACAGCACGAGCGCAATCGCCGCCGCCGCGGCCGCCGCGCCCGCAAAACTCCATAGCCACCGGCCCATGCCGCGCTGCTGCCTGAGAATCTCCTCCGCCAGATCACCCGGATAGCGGTTCTTCCGGTATTCAGCCGTCAGTTCATCAAGATGTTTTCTTAAATCGTTCATGCCAATGCCTTCAGTTTTGCTTTCAGAATCCGCAGCGCCTGGTGCACGGTTGCTTTGACGGTTCCGGTTGCGCACTGCATGGCCGCTGCGGTGTCTTCGACGCTCATTTCCTCGAAATACCGGAGCATGACTGCCTCGCGCTGGCGATCGGACAGATGCTCCATCGCCCGGTGCAGCATGCCGCGATGCTCGTCGGTGCTGACCGAGTCTTCGGGAAATTCCGCGCCGCTCTGCACCGACGCCAATTGCTGATTGTCCGCGGCGCGCTGGGAAGAACCTGCCTTTCGACGCATTTCGCGGGCGACGTTGATCGCGATGCCGATCGACCAGGTCGAGATCGAGCTATCTCCCCTGTAGCGAGGCAAATCCCGGAGAAACCGCAGGGCTGTCTCTTGGACGGCATCGCGCGCATCGTCGGCGTTTGCCAAAAGCCCCAGTGACATGCGGTACCAGACATCCCCAAGCCGCCGCAACAGCGTCGCCTGTGCGTCGCGATCGCCACGACGGGCAGCTTCGATGGTGACCTGATCCACGCGTGCTTCCTTGAAGTCTGTGCCGTTCACTCGTCCAGAGTTTAGTTGGAACTCAATGCCGCGTTAAATGGGGCGGTTTTGGCTTCGTTTTGCCAAATTCCGGTAATGGGTCGGTTTGAGAAGTTTTGGATTGAAATTCATCCAGTTGATCGAGTTCTCCCCGGGCAAAGCCCGGGGCTTTAGACCCGGGGTTCCGCAACCGCGACATTTTGCGACATTTTGCGACATTATTTTTCATTGCGGCAAAAGTGGTCCATTGCCAAACATCGCAGAGCAAAGGACTTGCACGTAAAACGGCGTAATTGGGTTCGTTTTGAATTTTTCGATGTACGCCATTCTCAAACCTCCAATTTGGAATTGGCTCAATTCCAATTTCGATCCTTCCTCCAGCTATTAAGAATGACGCAAAATCCCCGCGACTTTAGCCCTTTCAAAATTATTTTTATCGCGTTAATCGGGTTGGTGTCTTCGGTGGAGACGAACAATTTGATTGGGCTTGTCCGAGCACACGGATATTTGCCATGAACCAGCGCTAAAAATAGGTAAAAAGTATCAATATCTGGGCTTTGCGAAGGTCGTGAACTACGATGAATAAGGCTTATTGCCGGCATCGGCCGACGACAATCTGACCGTTACAGTCCTTGTAACCCTTTATTATCTGGTGTTTTTCCATATAACCTGCATTGTGCGCAGCCCGGTTGGTCCGTTGCTTGCCTCGCTTATCACTCTTCTTAGCTTTGAATGGATGTTCTACAATGAATCACGTGCGTAACGATATTCGCAATGTCGCCATCATCGCCCACGTCGACCACGGCAAAACGACGCTGGTGGATGCTTTGCTTCGCCAGAGCGGCAATTTCCGGGAAAGCCAGGTCGCGCAGGATACTCTGCTGGACTCCAATCCGCTGGAACGTGAACGTGGCATCACGATTCTGTCGAAAAACGTGGCAATCAAGTACGTGGACCCGGTTACCAAGGAGTCTTACAAGATCAACCTGATCGACACCCCCGGCCACGCCGATTTTGGCGGTGAGGTCGAACGCGTGCTTTCGATGGCGGATGGATGTTTTCTGCTGGTGGATGCGGCTGAGGGCCCGATGCCGCAGACCCGGTTTGTGCTGAAAAAAGCCTTCCAGCATGAGTTGCGCCCCATTGTGATTATCAACAAGATTGACCGGCCCGACGCCCGCGCCAATGCGGTGCTGGATGAAGTATTCGACCTGTTTGTCGAACTCGGTGCCGATGATGAGGCTTTGGATTTCCCGGTGCTTTATGCGTCCGGCCGGGCGGGAACGGCATCATGGTCTTTGGAAAAGCCGGGCGAAAACATTCAGCCGGTCTTCGAGGCGTTGCTGAAGCATGTACCCAGCCCGCATGGCGACCCAGACAAGTCGCTGCAGATTCAGATCCAGACGATTCAATACAACGATTACGTCGGCCGAATCGGTGTCGGACGGATTTACAACGGCCGAATAAAGACCGGTCAGCAGGTCAAAGTCTGCAAGCGCGATGGCGAACAGGTCCAGTCGAAGGTGCAGCAGTTGCAGGCATTCGACGGTCTGGGACGCGCCAATATCGAACAATCCGAAGCCGGGGATATTGTCGCGCTGATCGGCCTGGAAACCGTCGATATTGGTGACAGCATCTGTGACCCCGTCAATCCTCAGCCATTGCAGGCGCAGGAAATTGAACCGCCGACGCTGACGATGATGTTCAGCGTGAATGATTCGCCATTTGTTGGTCGCGAAGGCAAATACGTTACCTCTCGAAACCTGCGCGAGCGCTTGAACAAGGAACTGGAAAGCAACGTCGCATTGAAAGTCACCGAAACAGATAATAAGGATGCATTCAAGGTCAGCGGGCGAGGCTTGCTGCACCTGGGCATCTTGGTCGAAAACATGCGCCGCGAAGGATATGAGCTGTCGATCTCCAAGCCGCATGTGATTATGCGAAAAGACGCGGATGGCAATGTGCAGGAGCCGATCGAATATCTGGTGGTGGATGTTCCCGAAAAGAACATGGGCGGCGTGATGGAACTGGTCGGCAACCGCAAGGGTGAACTGGTTCGCATGGACAATCGACAGGGGCAGGTGCATCTTGAATTTACGATTCCCGCGCGAGGCCTGATCGGCCTGCGCACCCGCATGCTCACCGCCACGCAGGGGCAGGCGATCATGCACCATAATTTTTACGAATATGCGGCAACGCGCGGCGAGGTCCCCAGCCGCAGCAACGGCGTGATGATCAGCATGGTCGCCGGCAACGTAAACGCCTACGCCTTGAATAATCTTCAGGAGCGAGGCGTGATGTTTGTCGAGCCGGGCGAGCCGGTTTATGAAGGCCAAATCGTCGCGGAAAATGCGCGTGATAGCGACATGACCGTCAATCCGACCACCGCCAAGAAATTGTCCAACATGCGAACCACGTCGAGCGATGAAAATATCATCCTCAAGCCCGCGCGCAAGATGACGCTTGAACAAGCGCTGGAGTACATCGAAGAAGATGAACTGGTCGAAGTCACACCTCAAAGCATTCGGCTGCGCAAGGAGATGCTTTCGGAAAACGCGCGCAAGAAGGCGGGGCGTAAGAAGGTTGTCGAGGAAGTAGCGGTTTGATGAGCCGGCCCAGGATTGGAATTACGGTTGATTACGATGACGATTTGATCAATTACGAATCGCCATACGGATATTCCGCCGCGGTGGAAAAGGCCGGCGGTTTGCCGATCCTTCTTCCCTATCGTGCAGACCTTTCGCTTATTGCCGAGTATGTCGATCTGATCGATGGCATGCTTTTTTCCGGCGGCAACGATCTCGATCCCAAGGCGTGGGGCGAGGAATATCATCCGAAAACCGCGCCGGTCGATCCGCTTCGCGAAAAATTCGAGCGGGCGCTAATGATTGAGGTGGAAAATCGCCGCATTCCGACACTTGGCATTTGCATGGGCAGCCAGCTCATGAATGTGCATCGCGGGGGAAGTCTGCATCAGTTTCTGCCGGAATTGGATCGTCCCAACGCAATCGAACATCGCAAAACCGGCGGCGAAAAAATTCGCGGGGAAGATCAGGTCAATCGCCATGCGATTTTGATCGAGAAGGATTCATCGGCGGGGCAGGCGATTCGAAAAGGCGAGATTTCCGCCAACACCAGTCACAAGCAATCGGTGAATAAGGTGGGCCGGGGCCTGCGCATCATCGCCAAGTCTCCCGACGGCGTTGTTGAGGGCATCGAAGACCCCTCCATGCCGCTGTGGCTTGGTGTGCAATGGCATCCCGAGCGGCTTCATGATGAGCCGGAACATCTGGCGTTGTTCAAGCTGTTGGTCGAAAAAGCAAGGAAATAGCGAGGCGGTTCCCGGACGGCTACATTACCTCCGTGGCAAAGCGAGCGCTTCTACTCATTACCGACCTTGAACTGGGCGGCATGCCGACCGTGGTGCGCGAATTGGCTAGTCGTTTGCGCGATGAAGTGGAAGTGGCCTGCCTGGCGCCGTGGGGACCGGTGGCGGATCAGATTCGCGATGGCGGAGTTGAAGTCACTGCGCTGGGCGCAACGGGGCCAGCAGATGTCGCGGTAATCGGGCGGCTGATCCATCTCATTCGGGCCAGGCGGTTCGAGACCGTTTTGAGCTTTCTCGTGCACGCCAATACCGTGGCAGCGATCTCATCATGGTTTTGCCCGGAAGTCCGGTTTATTCAATCCATTCACACTGCGCAGCCATATCCGAAATGGCACTGGATCGTGCAGGGAATCGTTTATCATTTTGCGCATAAAGTGATTGTTCCGTCGCAATCGGTGGCAAACGTTTTGCATGACTGGTCCGCGGTGCCATGGGATAAAGTTCAGATCATTCCCAATGGGCAATCGATGGTTGAAATTGCCCCACAACGAGTATTGTTCCGACCACAAATCGTGGTGGGATTTCTCGGAAGGCTTGATCCAATCAAGCGTTTGACTGACCTGGTGCGTGCGATGACGTTTTTGGATGATCGATTTGAATTGAACATTTTTGGAGAAGGTCAGGATCGCACAAATATTGAGCGCGAAATTACTCAACTCGGTTTGGCGAATCGGGTCAAACTCTTTGGTGCCACCGACAAGCCGCAGTCAGCAATTGAAACAATGGACTTGCTTGTGCTTTGCTCGCAGGCCGAGGGATTTGGTCTGGCGTTAACCGAAGCAATGGCAGCGGGGGTGCCGGTGATTGGGACCGATGTGCCGGGAATTCGCGATGTCATTCGCCATGAAGAAACGGGATTGCTGGTACCGGTAGGCGAGCCTGGCAAACTCGCCCGTGCCATTGAGCGAATGGCAAGTTCCGAGTCCATGCGAAAGCAATTAATCGAAAATGCGTTGATCGACGTGCGTCGCCGATACGATTGGAATGTGGTGTTGCCGCAATATCGGAGGATTCTTGGATTGGATGATTGATCGAGCGAACTAAGTCAATTCAATCATATTTTTCCGGCTCTTCACCCTTGGGGCGGGTTTTCCATCGGCGGTGCACCCATAGATATTGGCCCGGATCTTCGCGCACGAATTTTTCGATGGCTGCGGTGTATCGCTGGGTGATGTATCTCAGCGGGTCCGGCTCATCCTTCCAATCCTTCGGCCAGATCAGGTCGCTCATGCCCAGGCGAAATCGGAAGCCTTTGCCGACGCGTCGCGCGTAACCAACGATAATCGGTACTTCCCGTTCCATCGCCAACAAGCCAATTGATTTGTACGTGCTGGCTTTGCGTCCAAAGAAATCGACGAATATTCCCTTGGGCCCGGCGTTTTGGTCGGCGATGAAACCGACGGCGCCTTTTTGGTCGAGGGTTTTCAGCACATCGTCGGTGGCGCCTTTCTTGCCGATGATTTTCTGGCCGCGGCGCTCGCGCACGCCGAGCATCCATTCATTGATGTAAGGATTATCCAAAGGCCTGGCGACGCTGGTGGTTTCAAAGCCGAGGGTGGCAAAGGCATATCCCAGAATTTCCCAGTTACCGTAATGCCCGGTGAGCATAATCACGCCATGATGCTTGCCCATCATCAAGCCAAGCACGGGCGAGACGGTATCGACATCGATGTATTTGGCGAAAGTCGGAATCTGCACCAGCCGGGTGGTAAAAAGCACTTCAACCGCCAGCAGAAACATCTGCCTCATGCTTTCTCGCGCCATTTCACGGCGGACGGGTTCGGGCATGTCGGGGAAACTGCGGCGAAGATTGCCCAAGGCCCGCTCGCGATGGCGTTTATCCACGACGTACATCACATCGCCCAGCAACCGGGCGGCAGCCAGATTCAGGTCCAGCGGCCAGGTATGAAGCATCATGGAGACCAGGCGCAGTCCGACGTATTGCAGGCGGTCAATAAGGTCATTTCGGGGTTTGGCCATCGAGGGCGGGATTCTAATCGGCTTATGTATGGCTGAAAACCGTGGATATTAGGATATTTAGGTATTATTACCTATGTTGTTGAAACTCAGTCTCAACTGATTTATATTCTATGGATCATCGGCATAAAAAGTCCGATGAGAGGACGCACGGGCATGCCTCATCGCAAGAACGTGGTGGCTGAGAACAGCATTAGCCTCGATCAACTCGCAACCGGCGAGCACGCGACAGTCTTGTCCGTGAACGGCGATGTCGAGCTGCGCCGGCGTCTGCTCGAGATGGGCTTTTGCAACGGCGCCGAGGTTGAAGTTATTCGACGAGCACCGCTGGGCGATCCAATCGAATTTCGATTGCGAGGTTATTGCTTGTCATTACGCGATGAGCAAGCCAAGTGTGTAAAGGTGAAGAAGAAGTGAATTGAGATGGTCCGATGTCTCACTGCTGTGAAGAAACTCCGCCGCCCGCTGCCTCGAAGAAGGCTGCATTCACCATTGCGCTGGCGGGCAATCCCAATAGCGGCAAGACGACAATTTTCAATGCGCTGACCGGTTTGAGACAAAAGGTTGCCAATTATCCCGGCGTCACCGTCGAGAAAAAAGTCGGCCGCTGCAAATTGCCCGATGGTCGCTGGGCCGATGTGATCGACCTGCCGGGCACGTACAGCCTGGTCAGTCGTTCGCCTGATGAACAGATCGCGATGGAGGTGCTTCGCGGCATTCGCACGGATGTGCAGATGCCCGACATGGTGATCGTCGTCGTCGATGCGAGCAATTTGCAGCGAAATTTATATCTCGTCAGTCAGTTGATCGAGCTTGGCCGGCCGATGGTGGTGGCGCTGAGCATGATGGATGTGGCGCGACGTCGCGGCATTCACGTCTCGGCTGAAGCGCTGCAATTGCAGCTCGACGTGCCGGTGATTCCCATCGTCGGCCACAAGCGGCAGGGGATCAACGAACTGAAAGCCTCCATCCTTGAATCGCGCGTCGCGCCGCTGCCCAATTTTCCGCTGCCCGATGCCATGCGGGAAGAATTGCTCGTCGTCGGCGGGGGACTGGCGATACTCGACAGCTCAGATAGTTCGACGAAAATCGCGCCGCTGCCCAATTCCGGTCCAATCGCGCCGAATGAAATCAAGGGCGTCACGCGCTCATGGATTTGTCAGGAAGACGGTGTGCGGCGAATCGATCGATTCCAATCGCTGGCCGAGCGATTATTGATCGGCGACCGCGCGCCCGACATTGATAAAATCGCCACGCGCGAGCCGGTCAGTTCCCTTTTACAAGGCGCAACCGATCGACTTGCTCAGCTGGGCATCGATCCAATGCAGGCGGATGTCGAAGCCCACTATATCTGGATCGAAACGGTGGCCGGCTCGACCGCAGCCACCCTCGACGAACTCGCCGCCATGGGTGCCTCGGCGCCGCCGGTTCTCGAATATGAAGCCAAAAAGCAGCATCTGACCGACAAAATCGACGCAATCTTCATGCACAAGATTTGGGGATTCGTCGTTTTCGGCGTGATCATGGCGGCGCTGTTTGTATCGATTTTCTGGTTGGCCGATCCGATCATGGGCGCGGTTCAGGACGCAGTCTCTGGGCTGGGCGATTTGATTACCCCGCGCCTTGCCGAAGGGCCGCTGCGAGATTTGTGGACCGACGGCATCGTGGCGGGGGTGGGCGCGGTCATCGTATTCGTCCCGCAAATCGCGATTTTGTTCATGTTTCTCGCCATTTTGGAAGACAGCGGCTATCTGGTGCGTGCAGCGTTTCTGATGGACCGTGCCCTCGCCAGGGTCGGCTTGCATGGCAAGAGTTTCATTCCGTTATTGTCGAGCTTCGCGTGCGCCATCCCCGGGATCATGGCGACGCGCACGATTGAGAATCGCAAGGATCGGCTGGCCACGATTTTCATTGCACCGTTCATGAGCTGCAGTGCCCGGCTTCCGGTGTACACGCTGCTGATCGGCTCATTCTTCGCCGCATACAACCCGGCCGTGCGCGGCGGCATCATGCTCTCGTGCTACGCGCTGGGGATCGTCGCGGCAGTCGGCACGGCGTTTTTATTCAAGCGAACATTCCTCAAGAGCGGCCCATCGGCGTTCATTCTCGAATTGCCGAGTTATAAGCTGCCGCAATTTACACAGGTGGTCCGCACGGTTTATGTGAACACCGCCGAGTTCCTCAAAAAGGCCGGCACGACAATTTTTTGTCTGAGCGTGCTCTTATGGGCGTTGACGTATTACGGCGCATCTAAGACAGAGATTCAGCGATTGAAGGATTCGGGTGCGGAACAGAAGGTCGTCGATGCATACCAAATGAACCACAGCTTCGCCGGACGCTTCGGTCATTTGATCGAGCCCGCGATTAAACCACTGGGTTACGACTGGAAGATGGGCGTCGGCCTGGTCGGCGCTTTTGCCGCGCGCGAGGTGTTTGTCAGCACGATGGGGATTGTTTATAGCGTGGGCAAGGTGGAGGACGAAACAACTGATCTGTCGAATGTGATGCAGGCCGACCAATATCCCGACGGCAGGCCCGTCTGGACGCCGTTGGTGGCGATCAGCCTGCTCGCGTGGTTCGTCCTGGCGATGCAGTGCATGAGCACGCTGGCGATTGTCCGCCGCGAAACCGGCGGCTGGAAGTGGCCTATCGCCATGCTCGTGTATATGAATGTACTCGCGTATGTGGTGAGCCTGGCGATCTACCAAATTGGACGGATTTGGTTCGCCTGAGGCACGTCCCGCTTAAGCGGGATGTGTCAAAAGCATCATGCAACTTTGGGCGCAAAATCTTCTGGTCTTTGTGATCGTTGCCCTGTGCACGACCTACGCGCTGTGGGGCGCAGTCAGATCGCTTTTCGGAAAGCGAAGTCGAATGGGAAGTTGCTGCTCCAAGGGATGTGCGGGCCAGACGTCTGCTGAACCGAAAAAGCTCGCAGAGCGAGTGGTGTTTCTACCCGTTGAGTTGTTGCAAGCCAGCTCAAAGCGTCATTCCAATTGATCAGGCCGCAAACGCTTCCTCAACCGAGTTGGTCATCGGCAGGACCTGATTCAGCCGCGCCCGAAGGAGCGCGCCCGCCACATCCGGTGAAGCCGCCGCCAGCCGCACCTTCCCGCCCCAGTGTCGGCAGGCACTTTGAAATCGCACAAGCGATCCCATGCACAAGCTGGAGATGAATGTCATCCGGCTCAGATCGAATACGATGTTTTTCGGATGCTGAGCGCTGACGATCATCAACTGGCGGTCGAGTTTTTCTGATCCCCCCAGGTCGGCAGCTCCGATTAACGCGATGATGATTCCATCCGCACGAGAAATTGTTTCAACGACAAGATCCGTATTCATTTTTCGTCTCCAGTCATCGGAGCCATGGAAATCGCAAACAGATTGCCAACAAAGATAAGGCGCAATTATTACGGCCTTATGAATTTGGATGAGTTATGGGGTTGAATATGAAGAAATCATGTTTTCAGAGGTGGCGCATTATTTAAGTTAGTCATCGGATTATCCGATCTGATTATCAGTGAATCGGCAATTGCCAGCCAGCGACAGGCCAGGGGGGCCTGTCGCGGCCTCGTTTCCAGAGGAGCTTTGCTATGAATGATCCATCCGCCAGCGAGTCGGTCATCCAGCCTCAGGCCGCGACATCCGATTCTCTCGTCCAGACGGGGCAGGAAATCCTCGACGAAACCATCAAGCCGACATCTCCGGCGGTTGAGGCGAATTTGACAGGGGGCATCGCGTTCACCGCCAGCGAAATGAACAGCCTTCATTCATCCCGCGAATTCGTTCAATTGCTCCGTTCAAAAAATTTCAAAGCCGGCAAGCTCAAGGATGCGATCCGATATGAAAAAGAGCTCGAACTGCTCCAGATCGAACTCGTGAAACTGCAGCGCTGGATTCAGGACCAAGGCAAGCGACTGGCGATTATATTCGAAGGTCGCGATGCCGCCGGCAAAGGTGGCACCATCCGCCGGTTCATCGAACATCTCAATCCACGCGCCATGCGCGTCGTCGCCCTGCCCAAGCCCACCGAAGAGGAACTGGGCCAGTGGTACTTCCAGCGCTACATGAAGCAACTGCCCAACAGAGGTGAGATCGTCTTCTTCGATCGCAGTTGGTACAACCGCGGCATCGTCGAGCCGGTCAACGGTTTCTGCACGCGGCACGAGTATGAACGATTCATGCAACAGGTCCCGGAATTTGAACACATGCTTGTCGAAGACGGCGTGATCCTGGTGAAATTCTGGTTTTCGATTTCAAAAGAAGTTCAGCTTTCGCGATTCGAGTCTCGCAGAAACAATCCTCTGAAACAGTGGAAGCTCAGCCCGCTTGATGGCAAGGCACAGCAGCTTTGGGACGCCTATACGAAATACAAGGAAACCGTTTTCAGCCGAACCCACACCAGCTATAGCCCGTGGACGATCGTGAAAGCCAACGATAAAAAACGCGCGCGGCTGGAGAGCATTAAATATCTGCTTTCGCTGATCGACTACAAGGGTAAGGATCAGGCCGGGATATCGCTGTTTCCGGATCCGAACATCATTACTCGATTCCATCGTGGCGCGGTCAAGATCGATTAGAGTGATTCGTCATCTCACGTTTCCTGAGGGCGACTGCCCCCGAATTCACGGGATTCGGGGGTTTTTTGTTGGCAAAAACGTCGGCTATTCCCTTCGATGGCGACGCGTAATTTCCCTGATGGTTTGGTGATTCGATCCAGCGAGAGTGATGCAATCAAGCCGATTGGAATCGGCTACATTTCGAAAGGAATTCTCATGGCGGACAATTCTTCAAATCAGGGCCAGCAAGGCCAACAGGGACAGCAGAATCGGCAGGATCGCGACCGCGACCAGGAAATGAGAAATCAGCAAGGCCGAGGCCAACAGCAACAGCAGCAGGACCAGGGCCGCCAGGGAGGACAACAGCAGAGCGGCCGCAGTGCCAGCCAGTCCGGCCAGCAACGCAGCGAAAACCAGGGACAACAACAACGTCGCGATCAGGAGCAGTAGCATTTTCCAGTAATGGGTCAGTTTGAGATTCATCCATTTAGCCCCGCCGCTTGCAGCGGGTTTCGATCCACCAAACCCGCCGCAAGCGGCGGGCTAAATGAGATTGACCCAGCAGCCATCTTTCACAATTCGTAGCTTATGAACCCCCGGCCGAAGTTGGAGTTTGAGATTTGGGTCTTCAATCATTCGTCCGGTCCTTACAAGCGTCCCTGGTACGTCTTGCCAGTGACCCGCGCGAGAAGTTTTCGGGAATAGGCTTCGATCCGTTGGCGGATTTCGGATTCCTTCATTTCGCCTTCGATGGTCAATTCCGGTACGGCTGTGATGACCGCTCCGCTGTCGGGGTGAGTTGAAATATAAGCGAGGATTCGGACCAGCTTGTCGTCGGGAACGTCTGCTCGAATGTGCTGGAAAATGATGAAAGTGATTTCCCGTTCCTGCGGATCGGGCAGGATGTCGGAGATCGAAGCCGCGGCAAGCAGATTACGGACGCGCTGTTCGAGGTCGTCGATTTTTCCCGGCTGCCAGGCATTTAAGGCATTTTCGAAAGATTCCACGCGCGCTCCGCCGGCTTCGTCAAGGTTTTCCAGGGATTGCGCGACCGGGGTGACTTGATCCCAATCGGGCAGCAGGTCGTCGTAACGAATTTTTTCGATGTCGGCATCGGAAATGCTTTGCCAGCCGGTGGATTGGATGTTGCCGGGCGCGGTTGCCGGAGCAATGGCAACTGATGATTCACGGAGTTTGACATACCCGGCCACGTGAGCAAATGCTCCGACCGCCAGCCACGGCAAAATCGCCAGAACGACCCATTTTCGACCGGCAGGCGACATGCGTTCGTTGGAATCCCAGCGAAACATCATTCGACCTGCGACACAACCGGAAATTCCGATCAAAAAGAGCGCGCCGATGGAAACACTCAGCGGCCATCTGTCTGCTGGGACGGTGGATTGAATCGATTGATTGATCGCCTCCACGGAATATAAGCCGGGCATGAAGACGGCAATGTGCCGGGCCCAATCGGGAAGGATCGCCAGCTTCACCCCCACGCCGCCGACGATCAACATCGGCAAAAACACTGTCTGCCCCAGCGCCTGCACGGCGGGGACGTCATCGGCAAGCATGGTGATGACCAGCCCAAGCCCGAGAAACGCGAAGATGACGAACAGAAACACGATCGCCAGCCGGACCGGATGCGCCGGCCAATTTGCACCGCAAACAAAGTGAGCCAGAACCAGTTGGATCAGCACCGCCAATCCCACCAGCACGACCCGGCCGATCATCCCGCTGATGACGATTCCGCCCGTGCCCGCCGGAAGCAACCGGTATCGCCGCCAGACCCCGCGCTGGCGCTCAGCGACCATCGCGGTGGGCATGCCGAAACACGCGCCGCTCAGGATCGTCACGGTCAGCACTTGCCCCAGCTCGTCGTTCAATGGCGGAATCGATTTGTTGTAGATTCCCCAAAAGGCGAAGAGAAATGCGACGGGGAAAATGAACCCGTACACCAGCGCCTGCCGGCTGCGAAAATTCAGCCGAAGTGAAATCAGCAGGTGCTGGAGCAGGCCTTTCATCGGCCTCCAGTCAGCTTGATGAAAGCATCTTCGAGAGTCGGCCTGCGAAGTTGAAGGTCCAGCAAATCCAGGTGCTGGGCTTCAAGCAATTTGGCGAGTTCAATCAAAGCAACATTCGGCGAAGCAGTGCGAAACGCACCCCAATCTCCCTGCCATTCAACTTCCCGCGCTTCAGGCAGCGCGAATATCTGCCGAAGTTCGGCTCGCGCGCTGATTTGAAAATGGACGGAGGAGAGAAGATTTGCCTGCCGGATCAATTCATCGGGCGATCCCAGGGCAATGAGTTTTCCATGATTGATGATCGCAATGCGACTGCATAGCTGCTGCGCCTCAGCCATGTCGTGCGTGGCCAGCAGGATCGTTCGATTGTCATCGCGCAATTGCTCGATGGATGCGTGTAAGTCATGGCGGGATTGCGGATCGAGTCCAACAGTTGGCTCATCCAGAAGAAGCAGGTCAGGCTGATTCACAAACGCCAGTGCAAGCGCCAGCCGCTGGCGCTGCCCCGCGGAAAGCGATTGAAACGGGAAATCAGCTTTTTCCCTCAGTGAAAACCGCTCAATCAGGTCGTGTGGTTCTAGATGCCTTTCATAGAACGATCCGAAAAGCCCCAGCGCTTCGCGGGACGTGATTTTGTCCTGAAGAGCGATGGATTGCAGCGCGACGCCGATGCGCTGCTTCACACGTTTCGGTTCGGTGAGCGCATTCAATCCACAGATTGAAATGGAGCCCTGGTCCGGCCGGCGCAAGCCGACGATGCACTCGATGGTCGAGGTCTTCCCGGCACCGTTTGGACCCAACAGGCCGAGGATCTCGCCATCCCCCGCGGTGAAGGTGATCCCGCGAAGTGCTTCCACCGGGCCGTACGATTTGGACAGGTTTTCAACTCGCAGAATGTCCGCCATAGCGAGTTCCGATTCAGGCTAATGAACCAAGCCACGACAAATCCAGCTTGCAGGCAACGCGTTTTCCCGATCGAGACCGCATCACGATACCCGTGGATGTTTGCTGGATGTCCGCCACGTGATCGAAGCCGGCCGGAATGGGCGCGACTCCCATGATATGGGCAATCTTCGTCGGCTTGCTTGGATCGAGTGAAATAGTCGTCGGAATTCGGCGGCGGTTCAGGGAGTTTGGCTTGATCGATGGAGCAATCCCCTCGTGGAAATAGCTGGTCGTATCTTCAATGCCCATCACGTTGATATGTCGCCCCGACCATGGCGCATAGTGCCTGCCTCCATTGGAAATCCAGAGGATCGTATTTCGCAGGACGCGCGGATCGCGCAGCGCAAACCAGGCATATCGCTGTTTCGGGAATGCGACCGCAGACCAGGCGAATGGCAGGGACGGATCGGAACAAAGCAGCACAAGATCTTCGTAGCCGCGCCTGGCTGGGTATCGTGAAAGGTCGGTCAACCCGCCGGCGAGCAATGGCACGCGCCCAAGCGATCGAAATGTTGCGCCGCGCCTGAGGCTTTGATAACCGCGCGATTCCGGTTTTTCGAATTGGCCGGGATAAACCTGGCCGTGAACAAATTTGCTGAAACTGAGCAGCCCGCTGCCCGGCTCGTCGGGAAACAGCAACATTGGGTGATGGCCCACGGGCATCTCGCCGCTATAGCCGGAAAGTTGATGCTCCTGGTAGATCACAGTCCGGCCCGCCTGCAGGATGATCGTTTTGACGATTCGGCCCGGCCGGGCTTTGGTGGACATGATCGCCTGCACAAGCACATTGCCTTTGCTTTGCAGTATCATTTTCACCTTCCATTTCCGATTGGCACCTTCACCATGCGGCGGATGGTTTTCACCCTTCCACGACGCGTCATTACCCCCAAACGGGAAACAGAAGAAATCTCCGCGCAGCGCCTGCAGCATTGGAACCGCATCAATCGATTCTTCCGCCCAAGGCGCCACCGAAAACGGCTCGACGACTCGGTTTCCAAGTCGAAATCTTACCGGCCCGAGATGTCCGCCAGTCTCAGTCAGACATGCACTGACACAATCGGATTTGAACTCCCACGACGGCTGGCCAAGGATTTTTCGAAGCCTGGGAGATTTCATTTGAGATACTCAGCGATGTTGTCTTTGGTGATGAGCTTGAAAGGGATGTAAAGTTCCTTCTCGTAAGGTTGTTTTCGGACGATTTTGACCGCGGTATCGACGGCTGTCGCGCCCTGGCCTTTTGCATCCTGAAAAACGGTCGCATCCAGGCGGCCTGCCTTGACGGCGCCGAGCGCATCGGCAATCGCATCGATACTGACGACGATGACTTTGTCCTTCAATTTTGCCTGTTCGAGCGCAAGCAGGGCTCCCATTCCCATTTCATCATTCTGCGCGAATACCGCGTTGATTTTGTCGCCATGCGCCTGAATCCAGTTTTCCATGAGGGTGATGGCTTTGGCACGGTCCCACTCGGCGGTCTGGTCGGCCAGCAGTTTCAAGCCGGGATTTTTCGCCAATACGTCGCGGGCGCCCTGGTTTCGCTTGATCTGGGCGGCTTGCCCCATGAAGCCGTGCATCATCACAACATTGCCCTGGCCATTCAGGCGTTTGGCGATGTAGTTCATCGCGATCTGGGCGGATTCCTCATCATGTGACCCGACAAATGCGGTGGGGGAGGATTTGGTTTCGGAGTTGACGTTGATGATCGGAATGCCGGCAGCGATGGCCTTATCGACCGCGGGCGAGCTGGCTTCGAATTCGCACGGGTTCAGGATGATCGCATCCACCTTCTGGACGATGAATCCTTCGATCTGCTGAATCTGCGTTTCCGCGCTGCGCTGTGCATCGGCCACGATCAATTTCACGCCAAGCTCGCCGGCCTTGGCCTGCATGGATTGATCGATCATACCGATGAATTCGTTCGGCAGGTTGAGCAGCGATACGCCGATGACGATTTGTTTTTCACCGGAAGACGGTGAATTCCGCGGAGATTTGTCGCAGCCGAAAGCGCAGATAAGCGCGATCAATAGAAGCAGTGCAAAGATTCGATTCATGTGGCCGGCCATCATAACTGTGTCCTTCGGTCGAACAAAACCGCGCAAACGATGATGCAGCCCTTGATGATGTCCTTGGAATAAGCGCCAACGTTCAGCAGGTCCTGCCCGTTGTTGATTGTTCCAAGCAGTAGGGCGCCCAGGATGGTTCCACCGACACCGCCCACGCCGCCGGACAGGCGCGTGCCCCCGATCACCGCGGCGGTGATGGCATCAAGCTCATACCCCGCGCCAGCCACGGGCGAACCGGAACTGGTGCGCGACGTCAACACCACTCCAGCAAGCCCCGCGCACGCGCCGCAGACGGCATAGGCGATGATCTTGACCCGTTTCACGTTGACGCCCGATGCGTTGGCAGCCGGTTCACTGCCGCCAATCGCGTAGATGTATCGCCCCAGCCGCATGTGCCGCAGGACGATGTATGAAACGATTGAAAGCATCGCGAGAATTAAAACCGGGTTGGGTATCTCAAAAATATTGCCCGCCGCCAATCGCTGAAATGGAATGCTGAGGTTGCCGATTGGTTGCCCGCCGCTGGCTCTCAGCGCCGCTCCGTGCGCAGCGACCATCATGCCAAGGGTCACGATAAACGAGGGCACGCGTCCAAGCGTGACAATTGCGCCATTGACCAGCCCGCAAATCAGGCCCGTGCCGATGCCGACCATGATCGGCACGAACAATGGCGGGGAATCGGGATGACCAACGCCCGCTGCAGCAACTCCCGAGAGCGCGACGACCGATCCCAGCGACAGATCGACGCCGCCGGTGAGCAATACAAACGTAACCCCAACCGCCAGGATTCCATTGACGGAAATCTGGCGGGCAACGGTGAGCAA
This sequence comes from Tepidisphaeraceae bacterium, assembly GCA_035545895.1. Taxonomy (GTDB): domain Bacteria; phylum Planctomycetota; class Phycisphaerae; order Tepidisphaerales; family Tepidisphaeraceae; genus DASZXJ01. The sequence continues at coordinate 18,431 of DASZXJ010000235.1, forward strand.
GTTTGCAACTGTCAAAAACCGCGATGTTGAAATCGCAAGGACAAATCCGATGACCGCCAAAACGACGATCATTCCGTAACGGGATAGCAGACGCGGCAACCGGCGATTCCACAATTCAACGGGTTGTTCCAGCTTTTGTTGCTCCATTAAGTCCTGGTCAATTCATGGGCGCATCCAGCAACTTGATCTTGATGTCCTTGAACTGAATGGTCATTGCCTGGCCCATGTGCATTTGAAGGGCGATCAGCCCGCCATGCAACACAGCTTTGGGGCTTTCGTCGATCACATCGCCCATGAGATGGCCGTTGATGGTAATCGTGAGGTGGCCGCCGTTGGCAACGAATACCAGATCATTGAACTCGCCATTGGGTTGATTGACGAACGCCAGCAACTGCTCGGCCGTCTGCGGCAGCGGTTCGTTCGTGCGCTTGTTGTCCTTGTCCCAAATGGTTTTGAAACCGCGTTGCGACATGATGCCGCGGCCACCCGCCTGACCGGCTTCGTCATATAGCCCGCCGTCATAGGTCCGCTTGGGGACCGTGTTGATCTGGTAGCCGCCAACCTTGTAAAGATTGCTGGGATCGCGCGTATCGGGCACCATTTTCGAGCGGATTTGGATTCCGGAATCGCCGGTGTCGCTCATCCACTTATATTTCAAGTGCAATTCGAAATTGGCGAACTGGTCCGGCCAAGCCTTGGAAGCCTTGAGAACCAGGAACGTGTGCTTGGCGTTCTCCTTGGTCTGACTGCCGGTAATTGCGCCATCCTTAACGGACCAGTAGCCGTCCATGCCTTCCCAGCCTGAGAGATCTTTGCCGTTGAACAGAGAGATGAACCCATCCGCGCCCGGTTTGTCGAGCGGCTGAGTGGTTGGTGCATCGGCTGCGAAGGTTGCCGTAGACAGGACAGCGATCAGACAAAACGCAAAGGATTTCAGTCGCATGGGAATCTCCCGTTGATTTGCCAGGAACCGGTTGACCGGCTCGTCATTTTTATTTCGAAAAATCAGGATGATCGGATCGTCCGCCGGCTTCGAGGTATGCCAGCAGATCGAGAATTTCGTCCTGCGTCAAAATATTGACCAGCCCGGTGGGCATGGGCGAAAGCTTTGAAAGCGATCGCGACGCGATATCGGATTTCTTCACTTCCGTCTTGTCGGGAGCGCGCGGATTGGGCTGCACGACGACGATGTCATCCCCATCTTCAACCACCCGGCCAACGACGACATCGCCATTCTTCAAGCGAAGTGCGTGGTCGGCAAATTGTTCGGAAATGACTTTCGATGGCTCGATGATGGATTCAAGCATGTCGCGGCGACGGAAGCGGGCGGCAATCGAAGTGAGGTCGGGCCCCACGCCACCCGCGGCAGGGGTGCCGGCCATTGCGTGACAGGTGCCGCATTGTGCGATGGCGAAGGCGTTTTGAGCGCGTTCGAAGTTTCGCCCGCTGTTGACCTCGCCAAGCAATGGTTCGATGTCCGACATCGTCCATTCCCTGACGACCCTGCGGGCAGCCAGCGCGCCCACCAAAGGCATGGCGGCGGCCAGCGCCAATGGCTCGGCTCCGGTCGATGCAATGGTCGGCGCAGTTGTCGGTGCGGTGGTCGGGAAGCCGCCGCGTCCACCCCGGCCGCCCACGCCGCCGTTACCACCTCGCACGCGCGCGGCCGGAGGACGATACGCCGACAGGATCGACGCAAGTTCGCCAGACTCGGCTTCATCCGGCGATAACGTCGCCAGCGCTTCCGTCCGAATTCGCGAGACGAATCCATTGTAGCTGTTGCCGTTGACGTATGCCCGGCCGGCTTCATCGAACCATTTCATAAGCTGATCGGGGTGTCTGGCGGCGGAATGATCCGCGTTGAACCAGGAAAAATAATCCCGGCGCATCTCGGGCGTCCATCCTAATTTGACTTGCCGCATGTACATCAGGCAGGCGATCTGCTCTTCCTGCGTCGTCGCGGTTTGTAAGAGCTTGACCGTCTTGGCCAAGGCGCTGGGCGCATTCAATGAGAGCAGAATCTGCGACAATTCGTTATTCAACTGCGGCGAATAGCTCGGATAAAGGGCATCGAGTTCATCGATAATCCCTTCAGCCTGGTCGATCGTGGGCTTGCCATTTCGACTGATCGCCACCTCAAGGCATCGCAATTTCTGAAGCTGCAAATCTTCGCTCAGCGACGACATCGGCAGCTTTGACAACCCGGCAAGCACATCTGAATAGCATTCTTTTCCTCCCAATCGCGCCAGCGCCAGCGATCCTTCAATCGCGGCTTGTGGATTGCCTTCGCCCAGCACTTTGCCTTTCCATTGATCGACGGGTTGGCTTTCAATCGCCAGGCGCGCGGCAAACCGGATGTTTCGATCATCACTGCTCAGATACGGCCAGGCCGTCGCGACCGCGGAGGCATCCTGCTTGCCGTTAAAGTCTTCCAGCTTGTGGCGAAGGGCGCGCTCTTCGACGCCGTCTTTATCATGCAAATCAGTCGGCGTGGTGGGTTCAGAGCCCGTATACGTCACGCGATATAAACACCCCTGCGTGTTGCGCCCGCCGATCGTGAAATACATCGACCCATCATCGCCCACCACCATGTCGGTGACGTTAAGCGGCACCTTGCGAAGCGAATGCAATGACTTGGGCGCGACGAAATTCTCGAACGTCGCTTCATAGCTCGACCCGCGCGGTTTGAGATGCACCGCCATGATCCGGCCATAGGTCCAGTCCATGATGTAAAACGCTTTTTGATATTTGGCGGGGAACTTCGCGCCGTACCCAAACATCACGCCAGTGGGAGAACCCACGCCGATGTTGACGACCGGAGGCAGGCTGTCTTCGTAATATGTTGGATATTTTCCGCTGCCGCCGCGATATCCCTGGTCGCCGCCGGCGACTGCATGGTAAACGCGAGTGGGGCGATACCACGGAGAACCCCAATCCCACTCCATGTCGCTGTCGAAAGCGATGATCTCGCCGTCGGCGTTAAACGCCATGTCATAGGTATTGCGCTGCCCGCCTGCAAAAACGAGCGGATTCTTGCCATCCAGATCCATGCGGATCATCGAACCGCCCGGCGGCTTTTCGTTGGCCATGAAGGTGTCTTCCTGGCGGGGGATGGCGCGATCGTCCGCGTAATTTCTCAGAGGTGATTTCGGATCAATATCGGTCGGCTGCGGAACCTGGTTGCCGTTTTGCGAAAAAATATGCTTCTTGTCGGGACTGAGGATCAACCCGTGCGCGCCATGTTCGCCCGACCCACGTGGCCATTCGCGCAAGAACTCGACCGCGCCATAAGCACTGTCGTCATTGGTTTCGTGTACGCGATATAGCCCGTAAACATCGGCGCCGCGCGTATTGTTGCCGGCGCCCGGACCGTGGCCATTAAGATAAAGGGCATCGCCGATTTCAAGCATCCCCATCATGCCGGTAACGGGCAATTTAAGAACTTCCTCTTTAACAATGCTTGCGCCGTTCACCGTGAGCCGCGTAAGCGGTTGATTGGCCTGGCCGGAAAGCAGCAGCCGGCCCTTGCTGTCCTTGGTCATCGAAATCCACGAACCGTGCTTGTCGCGATCGGCCTTGAGCACGACCTCAATCTTGAACCCGATAAGTGTCTGAATATTGTCAGCCGAGACATCTGCCGGAGCTGCGGGCCCTCTTGCTCCGCCCCCGCCTCTTGCGCCGCGCCCGCCGCGGCCAAATGGCGCGGTCGTCGGATTTTCCGCCTGGGCCATCAAATTGCCCGAGACCGCGCACATCACCAACAGACAAACGACCAAAACCATTCGAGGCAATTTCATTACGCAACTCCTTGATGACGGCCCGCACAACCCCGCACACAAACGTCCTGACCTGACTCAAACCTGCGACCTGACCATCTCCCATTTCCCGCTGGACGCACTGCCCAGGACGGCATCGCAAACTTTCTGGGTTTCCAGCGCATCCTTGAATGTCGGCCCAACCGGCTTGTTTTGCGCCAGTCCCTCCAGGAAATCGGCCACCTGGTGAACGAACGAATGTTCGTAACCGATTTGCAAGCCCGGCACCCACCAGTTTTTCATGTAGGGATGTTCGCCATCGGTGACATGGATCGACCGCCAACCGCGCAGAGTTCCTTCGTCCTTGTAATCGAAGAATTCCATGCGATGCAGATCGTGGAGATCCCAGAAGATTGAAGCGTTTTCGCCGTTGATTTCGAAGGTGTATTCGGCCTTGTGACCGCGGGCATATCGGGTGGATTCAAATGTCGCCAGCGAACCGTTTTCAAAGCGCGCCAGGAACGCGCACGCATCGTCAATGCCAACCGGTTCGACTTTTCCCGAAGCGGTGTGCGTTCGCTGTTTGATGAAGGTCTCGGTCATGGCGGTGACTGATTTGATCGATCCATTCAACCAGATGGCGGTATCGATGCAGTGGGCGAGCAGATCGCCGGTCACGCCGCTGCCGGCCGCGCCGACATCCAGCCGCCAAAGTCCCGCGCCGCCTTGCGGCAACTGCGGCGAAATCGTCCAGTCCTGCAGGAACTTGGCGCGGAAGTGAAAGATTTTTCCCAGCCGGCCCTGGTCGATCAATTGCTTGGCCAGCGTCACCGCGGGGATGCGGCGATAGTTGTACCAGACGATGTTGGGCACCCTGGCGGCTTCGACAGCCGCCACCATCTCGGCGCCTTCCTTGGAATCCATCGCCAGAGGCTTTTCGCAAAGGATCATCTTGCCCGCCCTGGCGGCCGCGATGGCGATCTCTTTGTGCGTGTTGTTCGGCGTGCAGATATCGACCGCATCGATGTCCTTGCGTTCGATCAGCTTTTTCCAGTCGGTCTCGATCGATTCGTATCCCCACTTGTCGGCAAAAGGTTTGACCTTGGCTGCATCGCGCCCGCACGCCGCCTTGAGCACGGGGCAATATTGCAAATCAAAGAAGTGGTTGACCTTGCGATATGCGTTGGAATGCGCCCGCCCCATGAAGCCGTAACCGATCATGCCGATATTGAGGTTTTTCATCGTCATTGTACTAATATCCCCGGAACGGCAGGGCGTTGAGAATTGATCGCAATTATCGATAACGGGTTCGTTTACAAGCAACGCCATTGAGCCCCGCCGCTTGCGGCGAGATTGGCGCTCGAAAACCCGCCGCAAGTGGCGGGGCTAAAATGAACCAATCCATTTCACTACTGTCCGGTCAGAACTCGAATAATGTCAATTGTTTACGATCCTCAACTTCGGCAGTTTGCTTTAGAAGTTCCGAGAACGCCTGATTTATCGGGGTTTTTTCGAGAATCATGACGCCCAGAATTTGTGCGATTTCGT
>DASZXJ010000236.1:0-9833 GCA_035545895.1 Tepidisphaeraceae bacterium
GTCATTGGGACTTGGCCATTGACCATTTAATCCCCGTTTCAACGCCAACCCCCGCCCGCCTTCGCTGGGCGAACGATGCGGTCTCCCACCGTACCTTCCTACGGGTAAACTCGCCTCATTCGCCTGCCTTGCGGCTGGCAGCGCAGCCGAGGTTTCGGGGTTGTGACGAGTATCGATTCCTTTGGGAATCGGGATGGACGCGTGTATACTCCCCGGCCCGGCGGAATTGGCCGGGTGTTTTTTCCCGAACTCTCTATATGCAGGAGGCAAGATCATGGCTGAAGCGAATCAGGAATTTCCCACAATCATCGGACCGGATGCTCATTTCAAGGGCGAATTGACGTTCGAAAAAGGCCTGCGATTGCAGGGCAAATTCGAAGGTAAAGTCAATACAGCCGGTCGGTTACATATCGCAAAGGAAGCGCGCATGCAGGCGGATGTGGAAGCGACCGCCATCATCATCGAGGGCGAAGTTCGGGGAAATCTGAGCGCTTCGGACCGGATCGAGCTGAAATCGACCGCCCGCTACGATGGCGACCTGCGGGCGAGCAAGCTGGTGGTGGATGAAGGCGCGGTATTCAGCGGGCACGTCAGCGTCGGCCCCGAGGCCGGCAAGGGCCGCGGACCGCAAAACACGAATCGCCCGATGCCAGCGGCTGCCCCGGCGCCGATCAAGTAATCGGAAATCGTCCGAATTCGTTGCACGGAAACCGTCGTTGCGCTTTCAGTCTTCACGGGTTGCATAAGAAATGTCCAATCCGAGCTACAACGTTCCGGCACCCGATGATCGCACCGCGATCACCTGCCTCTATTGCGGCAAGGCCATCGAGGTGGGCCGCAAGGCGATGAGCGTCACCTGCAAGTTCTGCCACAAACCCCTCAAGCTGGAAGACGTGCAGATCAAGGCGTATGAGGCGCGCCGCAGTATCGACACGTGCGGCGTGGTGACGGTGGAGAAAAAGGGAAACGTCGTTACCGACAAAATACTCTGTGGCGGCGCGGTGATTCGCGGACGGGTCAAAGGCACCATCACCAGCCGGGGAACCGTGCTGGTCGGTCCTGAAGCCGAAATCGTCGGTAATGTCACCGCACCCGCACTGGCGGTGGGTTTGGGCGCGATTCTCGAAGGGCAATACGAGATCGGGCCACTGAAAAAATCCGAATAACGAATTCGGATTTGAGCCATTCGTCATTGATTCGTCATTCTGGTTTGGTCATTCGTCATTTGGCGTGCGGCTTCGTCCAGAACCGGTTCAATCCCCAGCCATTTCATGCAACTGGTGTGCGAGCATTTTCGCGAATAGCACGGGCTGCACGGGATATCCACGCGCACGACGCTGTCGAGCCTTTGGAATGGGCCGGTGCGGATGGGGTTGGTCGGTCCAAAAATGGTGACGAGCGGCTTATTCAGCGCAGCCGCGATATGCATTGGTCCGCTGTCGTTGGCGATGACGAGGCTGGCGCGTTGGATCAATGCGACCAATTGGCGAAGAGAGGTTTTGCCGACAACGTTCACATCTGCCGGGATTTGCGAGGCAAGCCGTGCCAGTTCTCCTCCGCCGGCGACAACCGTCGCCAGACCAAATTGAGATCGCAACGGTTCGATCAACCTCGCAAATCGCTCGGCCGGCCAGCGCTTGGTCAGCCAGTTGGCGCCGGGCAGAAGAATCGCGTATGGACCAATGGCTCCCACCAGCGATTCAACATGCGCTTCGTCAGCAGCATCGGACGTCAGGTGAAATTCGACCGGCTCGCGCCCGCAGCCCAGCGCTTCGGTGATGGCGAGATATCGTTGAATCGCGTGCTGTTCCATTGAATCGATCGGAACGCGGTGTGTGTAAAAAAGATGGGCCAGTTCCCTCGCGTTGGCAAAGCCGACGCGAAGCGGCGCGTGGGTCAGCCAGGTCAGCCAGCCGCTACGATGCAGGCCTTGCAGGTCGATCACCAGATCGAACCTGCGTTTGCTCAAATCACGAAGAAATCGAAACAGGGCTACCGTCGCGCGTGGATCAAACCACCAGCGGGCAAACTTGCGCCGATCAAACTCAATCACTTCGCTCAGTTGGGGATTTCCCCGCAAAAGATCAGAAAATTGATTGCTGACCAACCAACTGATCTGCGCCTGGGGCCATTTCCTGCGAAGAAGATTGAGCACCGGCAGCGCGTGCACCACATCGCCCAATGAACTGGGTTTGATGAGTAAAATGCGCTGAGGCGGAGATTGGAAATCCGATATGGTCATGGAGAAACGTTCGATTCCTCCGGCTGCGGCAACGGGGAAAATGGTGCATATCCCTGGCACAGCGCCAATGAGTCGGCCGGCGTGTATTGAGGGTGCTGCTTCATCGCGCGCAGCAGACGAAGAACTCCCCACGCCTGCAACCACAAATTCATCGATCGAATGCCATCCAGGTCGATCATGACTGGAATTGCGCCTTGCCGGGGATCTTCAAAAATGATCCAGTTGGTGCTTTTGGAATCGTAATGCACAAGCCCGCTTTTCTCGATGGTTCGCAGGGTCCGTCCGGCGCGACGAAAAAGCATATCGCGCCTGCCCGGCTCGAGCGAATTGAGGTCGGCCCGGTCGAGTCGAATGCCGGGCACTTTTTCGAAGAGGATGATCGAATCAATCGCATAACCGAGACTGCGTTTTTCCATCAACAGCATCGGCCATTCGCAAGGCAGGTTGCGGGCGATCAGCGACCAGGCTTTAAGCCACATCCGGCGTGCCCGCGCCGGCCGAAGCAGATCGTTTATGTATTGCGACATGCGTTTTCGTCGCGGTCGTTTGACGATGACCGAAATCGGTCGGCCCGCGAGCACAATTTCACCGGCAAGCACTTCGCCACTGGCATCGCGTTTAAGATGAGTCAGTTGCTCTGACTCGATCTGCGCCAGCAGTATCGGCCAAGCGGTTTTCCAATCGTTTTGCGAAATATTCAGATGACTTGCCATTGCCCATGGCTTGGGGCGATGCGCGGTCTTGGTGAAAACGCCCGACCATTCGCCGATCTCGATTGTTCCGAACGATTCGTTCTCACGCTGGCTTTGCCGAACCAGCTTTTGCGAGAGCGTTTTCGACATTGGATTGAGCTTTGGCGGAAGTGAATCGGGGTTAAGTATCCTCCAGCCTCGAAGCAGATCGGTTCGCGTCGCGATGCCTGCGGCATTGTGGGCCAGCGTGTAAAGATCATTCAAACGCAAGCCTCCGCGTTGCAGACGACGGGCATCGAGAAATTGAATCTTTCCGTCAGCGATCAAAAAACTGTGAAGCGACAATTCGCGGTGCCCCATCTTTGCCGCGCCGATCTTTTTGACGATTTCGACCACTTGGCCGGCGATAGTCCGATGTTCAGCCGGCCTGGGATTTTCGAGATATTCGTCCAAAGGCACAGCCTTTTCGAAGGAGTCAACGATCACCGCATCGCCAAGCTTTTTGCCGATGTGGAAACCCGACAGATGCGCAAGCGCTCGTGGCGAGGGCACGTGATTCCGTTGAAGGGACTGGAAGTTGAAAAACTCCCGTACCGCCGACTGCCCGCTCAGATATTGAGCCACCGGAGTCTGCCGCGGGTAGAAATACAAAAAATACGGACGATCCTGGAATTGAAACTTCCATACCTGCCGAATGGCCGCGTCGCTAACGAGCGTTCCAACCTGCTCGAAATTGGCCAGTGCCTGTTCCAGCTCCCGTTCAATCACGCTGGTTTTATATGCGGTAAACGACGATTTGTCTTGCAACGAAGAGGCACCTCGTTACGCCGCCTTCGATCGCTTTCGGGTGGCTCGTCGCGATTTTGGCGTACTTTCACGAAGCATAGCTTCAGTCATCCGATACAGTGGCTTGAGATGTTTCGGAACCGAATGATAAGGAGTTGCATGAATGAGAAGCAGCGGTAATGGCTCGCCAACGACCGATTCCAAGGCCATCAAATGATCGATGGTGAGGCTTCTCGACCGGGCCTTTACCCGACTTAGAAAAGATTTGGTAACACCTATTGCCTCAGCGATCGCAGTCAAAGTCATGCCTCGCTTCATCAGGAGATCGATCACTTCCGCAGAGAGACTCGAAGAAACCACACGATCAACCATAATACACCTCACAATATCGAGTTCAGTCGCCAATACTCAGTCCCGATCCATCTGGCCATAGCGTCTGCTGTGTTCAACGCATTGATATCAACTTTCACATCAGGCTTCTTAAGTTGGTTTGCGATCTGGCGAATTTCCTCGTCGTAATCCATGAGTAGCTTCATTTGTTCCAAGTTGCTCGGTGGATAATAGAGCCGCAGCCGCCTGCGATGCTTCCGATACGACCGGTAAGCCGGGATTGCATCACGTCGCTGCTGCGGCGTGAACGGCTTTCGGTAAGCCATCGTGCTCCTAACTGATGTTTACAAGTCTAACATTTAGTTGCCCGTAGGTCAACCAATTTGATCGTCGCCAAATGCGATTCAGATTGACTGTCACTTCAACTCCACCGTCCAATACGCGTTATCCAGGAACTGTTTCCAACTGGAGTAACGCTCATCGGACAGCCGGATGTTGATGACCGGGCTGCGCTTGGGCTTGATGGGTTTGGTAATCAGGTGCAGGTGCGCCTGCTCGGGGGTGCGGCCGCCCTTCTTTACGTTGCACTTGATGCAGCAGCAGACGATGTTTGTCCAGGAGCTCTTGCCGCCCTGGCTCTTGGGGACAACATGGTCCAGCGACAGTTCCGTGGTGGGCATCTTCTTGCCGCAGTATTGGCAGCGGTTGCCGTCGCGGGCGTAGATGTTGCGCCGATTGAATTTCACGTCCTGCCGAGGCAGTTTGTCATAACCCAGCAGGCGGATGATTCGCGGGACTGCAATTTGAAACCGCACCGTGTGAATCCATTCGTATTCATCCGGCTCGAATTCAAGTTTGAGGGCGCTTAATTCGCGCCAGTCGGCGAAGTTCAGATTCTGCCACTGGCTATGGCCGGATGCGTCGGTGTCGATATGTATGACTTCCGCCAATTCCTTGCAGAGCATGGAAAAGGCGCGGCGGACATTGATGACACGGATAGCCTGGTAGTATTTGTTGAGGACCAGGACGTTGGCCGACAGCGCCACTGAGGCGGCACCGCCGCTGTTGCCCGGTCGGGAAAATGGAACCCCGTCGTGGCTCATGCGTCGTGGAACCGGGCTTTAGAGGCAGGGATCAGACGATGCAGACCATGCACATCTCCTCACCACCCGGACACTTGCAATTGTAACGGGCAACATATTCAAAGGCAAAACCGCAACAAATGGCCTTATAACGTGTGTTAATATTGTCAAAATCATGCGAACCTCATTACTGGTCATTTTGACGGTCGCGTTGAGCACTTTTGCGTTCGCGCAAAAGGCCCCGCTGAAAGAATCGGTCAAAACTTCCATATTCGCTGATATCACCGCCATTCAACCAGGCAAACCGTTTAAGATCGGCGTGCTCTTAAAGATCGAGCCGCACTGGCACATCTACTGGACCAACTCCGGCGATGCGGGCATCCCGACCAAGGTCGAGTTAAAACTGCCCGAAGGTTTCACCGCGTCGGCCATCGAATATCCCACGCCCAGCCGGATCGAACAGTCCGGCGGCATTGTCATGTACGGATATTCCGGAGAAGTCATGCTGCTGGCGACCATCACCCCGCCCGCGCAAATTGCTTCATCAAAGATCAAAATCACCACGCCGACAAGCTGGCTCGTTTGCGATGAAAACTCATGTTTGCCCGGTCAGGCTTTGGGATTGAATTTGGAATTGCCGATCGCTGAATCAGCAAAGCCGGCCAATTCTGAACTGTTCAATCATTGGAATAAGCAATTGCCTTGCGGGATTTCCTCCAGCGAAATCGCCGATCACAAGGAGGAAATTGCCTATCAGACCAAAGCCAATCACACGACCGGCGTTTGGACATCGACCATCCAGTGGAAAGGCGACGCTCCCGCGCAGGTCGAATGGTTCCCGCCTGCAAGCGAGGCCGTGCTTTTTAACAATAAATTCACGGTGCAAACGACCGGCCGGACGACCGTTATTACCGCAGGTTTTGATTTGCCGCCCACACCCGCCAACGCCGCGCCGGCGCCGGATTCGGTCTTGAGTTATCGCACGCCCGCTGGCCGGGTCGGCGTGACGCTGCCTATTGTTCTATCTGGAAACCCCAATTCCAAACCCCTTTGAAGGAGGTTGTTATGTCGAAGAACCTGATTGCATTGGTTGTGGCGTTGTTTGTTGGCGCCGCGTTGACCGTGGCTGCTGTCACTCAGCCGCCGCCCATCATTGGATCGCCCGCGCCGCAATTCGCCTTGCAGGACCAGGACGGCAAAGAGGTCAAACTTTCTGATTTCGCCGGCAAGATCGTCGTGCTCGAATGGTTCAACGAGGAATGCCCGATCGTTCAGCGTCATTACAAGGCCGACACGATGAACACCCTTTCCGCCAAGTACAAAGGGAAGAATGTGGTGTGGCTGGCAATCAATTCGACGAAAGGCAAGACCAACGCGGACAACAAGAAAGCCGCCGCTGCATGGCACATGGAACGTCCGATCCTGAACGACGCCTCCGGCAAGACCGGCCATGCGTACCAATCAACCAATACGCCCGGCATGTACGTCGTCGACGCCAAGGGCAATCTCGCCTACTGGGGCGGCATCGATGACAACATCAATGGCGACAAAGCCACCGTCAAAAACTACGTCTCTCAAACCCTGGATGAACTCCTGGCCGGCCAAACCGTCAGCCAGCCAAAGACCCAGCCTTATGGCTGCACGGTAAAATACGCGGATTAAGCAATGAGTGGCCAGTGATTGGTGGTCAGTTGTCAGATCGGATTTGACCGGCCACTGATCACTGGCCACCTTTTTTATTTTTGCTTCCCCATAATCAGCAAAGCGATCGTAAACGTCTGTAAAAAAATCGTGCTGAGCATGAGTGACACAAAGTTCGGCTCGCCGCGGTTGAGGTAGGCGACGAACAGCAGTGCCAACGCCAGCACCTGCACGATGCCGGCCATCAGCTTGCTGACGGAAAAGTCCGAAAAATCCGAGTCGCGATTGCGTTTTCGCAACTCCAGCAAAATTTGCTCGGCGAGTTGTTCCAACCGATTGGCCGCGGTCGGTTGCGGGCGCGGCGCTGAAGCGGGCTCGGGTTCCTCTGATGGACGAGCGGCTTCGAGATGCTTTTCAACAATCGACAGCGCCTCTTTCAGACTGCCGGCGACGAAATCGGGCGGCGATTCCACTTTTTCGTCCGCTGCGGGAGATGCGGGAAGCCCGCTGATCTTCAGCAGGATGGTCCTGCAACCCGCAGCCTTGCCGGCTTCGATATCGCGCGGCGCATCGCCGATCAACCAGCTTCGCGACAGATCCAGCGCCAGTTTTTCCGCAGCCAGCAGGATCATGCCCGGCTTGGGCTTGCGCATTTCGCTTTCGTGGTTGTACGGCTCGACCGTTCCCTCGGGGTGATAGGGACAATATTCGTGCCGATCGATCACCGCGATCGGCAGCACCGAATGCAAAAGCTGGTCGAGCTTGCGATTGACTGCCTGCACCGCCCGCTCATCAAACATTCCTCTCGCCACGCCCGACTGGTTGGAGATCACCACGGTCGCAAATCCCATCGACCGCGCTTTTCCCACCGCCTGTGCGGCACCTTCAATCAGCACGACTTTTTCCGGATCGCCCAAATAGCCGTCGCTGACAATGAGCGTATTATCGCGGTCAAAGAAAATAGCGGGTCGTTTCATCGCCAATTAATCTAAACCCTTGGCCGGAAAAGAAAAGGGCCAGAGAGATTTTGGATTTGCTGATTGGATGTACCTGCATTTGCTTCGTTCGCCTGCACAACGCGACGATATGTCAGGATTTTAGATGATTCGGATTTCGCCGATCTGCACCCAGTTGCCGGCGGGGTCCTGCAAAAGCAGGGATTCCTGACCGGCCAGCAACGGTTTTTGAAAGAGGAATTCGATCTTCCGATCGATCAACTGCTGCTCAATGATCGGCAGGTTGGGAACATCGATCCCCAGCGGTCGAAAATCCTCGCGCAGAAGTGGCGGTTCGACGATTTCGAAACGAAGCCGGAAATTCTCGGCTTTGTAGGTAATCAAGCCATACTTGGCGGATTCGCGCTCGAACCGGAGCATGTTGACGTAAAAATCGTCGAGTTGAACTTCCAACCCGGCGCCGGCGGAAAGAACAATATCTTCGATTGCGACCAGCCGGACTGGAGGCGGCTCGGGCATGTGCAGCCGCCGATCGATCACCGGTTTGAAATTGATGCTCGAAGGTTCCAGTTCCACGATCCCTCAGTTTACCCCGCCAAACGCTTTATATGCCACTATTTATCGGCTAATTTAACCTTGGCCACGGAAAGGCCGATCTTATTGAAGTCAGGACGACGCTTATGAAACGAATCGCCCTCATCGCAATTCCCCTGCTGGCCTGGGGCTGCACGCCCGCACGTGTCGCGGAAACAACCCCGCGGGGCCCGGTGATCGTTCGCGTGGCGGGTCGCGAGAGCACGATCACCGCCCGCGCCAGCGTCAATGGTCCGACTTATTCTGTTGAAGATCGATCCGGCCAGACCGTCGTCCCCGCCATGACGATCAACCAACTGCAAGCCCGGCATCCCGAAATTGCACGCCACGTCCAATCGATCACCGCCAGCGCCTATGCCGGCATGGATTGATTGAGAAAATTATTTAGCGGCGGTGCTTGCACCGCGTCCGTTAAAGAAACGCGTCGCAAGCGTCGCCGCTAAATAAGAACTACGTCACTTCCTGCCAGTTCTTTCCGAAACCGATTTCCACTTTCAGCGGCACGATTAACTTCATTGCACCGGTCATTTCCTCACGGATGATCTCGGAATCCTTTTCAACCTGGTCGGCAGGCGTTTCAAAAACGAGTTCGTCGTGAACCTGAAGCAGCATTTTGCTTGGCCGCTTTTCACGGGCGAGCCGATTGTAAACATTCCGCATCGCGATTTTGATCAGGTCGGCGGCGGACCCTTGAACAACGCTGTTGATCGCAACCCGCTCGGACGCATTTCGAACAGAAATGACGTTGCTGAAAATATCCGGCACCGGCCGGCGCCGGCCCATCATCGTTTCAACATATCCCTTGTCCTGCGCCTGCTTGATGCAGGCGTCGAGGAAAGTCTTGATGCGTGGAAATCGCTTGTGGTAGGCCGCGATCAACTGGGCGGCGGCGGGCGTGGTCATTCCCTCGATTCGCCGAGCCAATCCACTGGCGCTGACCCCATACACAATTCCGAAATTGACGATCTTCGCCTGGGCGCGTTGATCTCGAGTGACTTTGTCCGTTTCCACTCCGAACACCTCGGCAGCCACGGTTTGATGGACATCCTGGTCCTTCGCAAATGCTTCCACCAGTGCCGGTTCGTCTGCAAGGTGCGCGAGGAACCGTAATTCGATCTGGCTGTAGTCAGCCGTCAAAAGCACATTGCGCTGGCGATCTCCCGGCACAAAGGCCAGCCGAATGCGACGCCCCTCATCGCTGCGGATCGGAATATTCTGCAAATTCGGATCGCTGCAGCTCAGCCTGCCCGTCGATGCGCCGATCTGGCTGAACGAGGGATGAATCCGATTCGTCCGTGGATTTACATATTCCGGGAGATTATCAAGATAGGTATTCTTCAGTTTCGTAAGCGTTCGATATTCGAGCATAAGCTTGGGAACTTCATGCTGGGCTGAGAGCTTTTCGAGCACCTCGACATCGGTGCTATAGCCGGTCGTGGTTTTCTTGCCCGGCGGAAGTTTGAGCTTCTGAAACAACACATCCGCAAGCTGCCTGGGAGAATCGAGGTTG
>DASZXJ010000237.1:0-18206 GCA_035545895.1 Tepidisphaeraceae bacterium
GAGCTTGGCCTGGGCTTCGAAGAACAGATTCACCTGCTTCTTGCTGATTTCGACCTGTTCAGCAAGCTTGGTGGCGATTTCGGATTTGGTCATGGCCATGGGATCGATCTCCTTTCCAAAAAGATCATTTGAACGGCGAACCCCGGGGTCAGCGGTCCCTGGCCGCTCGACTGCCGGTGCACGGTGGGCCGCCGATCCTCGACTTAGCCCCGTTGCCCGTGCTCCTGAACTGGCTTGCCGCACGCGCTCCAAGCCCATGCATCGACCAGCTCAAGTGTGATGAAAATAGCGAAAAATCAGGGGGTTTCAATGCCTTTTCAAAAAAATCGCCTTTTCTCCAATTGTTGTTTCCTGTTGACTTTTGCCCCTTTTCAGATACGCGCATTTGGCAATCACATCCCGCGCCGTTACAAAACGCCCCATGAAACCACCGCGACTGGCATTTGTTTTTTGTCTGTTCCAATGCTTCGCCGCACTCGCGCAAACCACACGCCCGATGCCTCAGGTCGATCGCGTTCTCATCATCAGCATCGATGGCCTGCGACCCGATGTGCTCATGCGCGCCAACACGCGAACCTTGCACGGCCTGATTGAGCGCGGCTCGTTCAGCCTGTGGGCGCAGACCGTTCCCGTCGCCATCACCCTGCCATCGCACGTCAGCATGCTCACCGGTGTTTCCGTGCGAAAACATGGAATCGATTTCAACGACGAGCGCGCTACCACCCAGCCGATCTATCCGCGCGCGACAACCCTGTTTGAAGTGGCGCATCAGGCTGGACTCACGACTGCGCTGGTCACCGGAAAATCCAAATTCGCCGTCTTCACCAGGCCCGGCGTGATCGACTGGGCGTGGACTCCCGAAAATTCCAAGACCACCGATGCCGAAGTCGCTGACATGGCGGGCGCGATTTTTCGATTGCACAAACCTCAAGTCATGTTCGTGCATTTTCCCGGCGGCGACACCGCGGGCCACGCCTTTGGGTGGGACTCCCCCGAACAACTTTCCGCCTACGCCGGCATCGACGATGCGATCGGCATGATTCTACGCGGACTCGATAACTCGGGTTTGTCGCAGTCCACGATCGTCATCGTCAGCGCCGATCACGGCGGCTCGGGAAGAACCCACGGCGCGAACGATCCGCGAAGCCTGTACATTCCCTGGATCGCTGCCGGGCCCGGGGTCGTTCAGGGACAAGATCTCACGCGTTTTCGCGAACTCACCATTCACACGGAAGACACGTTCGCCACAGCCTGCTACATTCTCGGATTGACTCCGCCGCCCGGGGTCGATGGCAAACCCATCCTGCAGATTTTTCCGCGCAAGGAATTGCTTCAGGATGCGCCGACCACATTGCCGGTGGGGGAATGAATGTCCATCATCGGGCACGGCATCGATATCATCGAGACGGCGCGAATCAAACGCTCGGTTGACGAGCATGGCCAGCGGTTTCTGGATCGCGTCTACACACCGGCTGAGCAGGAATATTGCTCGCGAAACAAGAAGCGATACTTCGAGCACCTGGCTGGTCGGTTCGCCGCCAAGGAAGCGGTCCTGAAAGTCCTCGGCACCGGCTGGCGCGGAGGCATCGCCTGGACAGACGTCGAAATCCTCCCCGAACCGAGCGGCCAACCGAAAATCAAACTCACCGGCGAATGCCTGCGCATCGCGACCGAACAGAAAATCAGGCAATGGCACGTGAGCATCAGTCACATCGAAACCCACGCCACCGCCAGCGCGATCGGGTTGCGATGACTTCATGTATTCCCACAAAGTGCGTTAAAACCTCGCAAGACTGAACTGCGAAACGTGCAATTTGTCGAATTGATAAAACTCCCGCGGGAAATGCGCGGATGCGCGAAGATTCAGCGCGTTTCATCGACAAATCCATTTGTCTGACTCGTCAAATGGCGCGCACTTTTGTGCAGTTTCTGAGAGCCTTGAGAAACGGATGGGCATTTTGGATTTTGGATTGCGGATTGCGGATTTTGGAATTGGAGTTGCGCGAAATGAGTCAGCCTGGCGCAACAAAGGAGCCGCAGGTCACTGATTCGTCATTCGGATTTCGTCATTGGGATTTTGTTGGTCATTGGGACTTGGCCATTGGTGATTAGATCCCCATTTCCCCGCCAACCCCCGCCACTGATTGCCTAGCGAACGATGCGGAGGTCCAACGTACCTCCCTACGGATCAACTCGCAGCATTCACCTGCATTGCGGCTGGCAGCGCAGCCACTAAACGGTTTCTCGTGGTCTTTGCGCGATCGTCAACGGAGTTTTGTCCGAGGCTAATCGGATGTTCAAGATTCCACCGTAAGATTCCATCGCAAGATCGAGGCTGCACTTGAGTTGGCAATTGTGATTTTTGCAGGATGGGAGAGCAGGGTCGGACGCCCACCGTCCGACCCTTTTTATTTCTGGAAATCGTAGATCGGCCCAAGCCTCAGCAGGGCCGAGAGTTCGGCCAATGCGTCGCGCGATTCTTTCAGCAATTGAGGATCGCGCAGATCGTCGGCCTGCAGCGTGTCGCGATAGTGCTTTTCGACCCACGATTTGAGTTGCTCGTGCAACGTCGGGGTGAAAAGCACGGCCTGGTTGATTGCAGCAAGCTGATCTTCGCGCAGAACAACGCGTAATCGCAAGCAGGCGGGACCTCCGCCATTGGACATGCTCTGGCGAACATCGACATATCGCATGGATTTGATCGGCGTGGCTTGGGAAAGCAGGTGATTCAGAAAATCGCGGACCTGTTGGTTTTGCTCGCATTCCGTAGGGGCGATCAACATCATCGAATGGTTCGGCAGGGTGATGAGTTGGCTGTTGAAGAGGTAAGTCGAAATTGCGATGGGGAGGGGGATTTGGGATTCGGTGACTTTGATTTCGATGATCCCCCGGCCCTGAAGGGCCGGGCTTTCAACAAACGCGCGCTCGTGAAAGAAGAGTACGTTTTGGTTTCCGACGCAGACGACATCGTTGTGAAACGCGCCGGCATCGATGGCATCGGGGTTTTGCTGGACGAAAATGACGTTGGCGGGATCGAGTTGATGCAATCGCGCGATGGCTTGCGAGGCTTCGAGCGTTTGTCGCGCGGGAAATCGTTTCGGCCCCGGCAGGGACGAATCGCCCGCAACCCGGCCATATGTGAAAATCTCGATTCCTTTTGCATCGTAATTTTCGCAAAGCCGCGTGTGATTGGCGGCACCTTCATCGCCCATCTGGCTGGCCGGGGAAAGCGGATCATGATGCGCGAATTTTGATTCATCGGGAAATATCGCTTTTAACACCCGAGCCGTGGTGGATGATTCGATGGACCGATGCAGGTTTGAGATCAGATTGGCCGGGGTGAAATGGACGCGATCGTCCGCGCAATCGGATGAAGGCGATACCGTGGCGGCGTTGGCGGTCCACATGCTTGAGGCGCTTGAAGCAGCCGACAGAATCGCTGGATCGGTCCGATAGGCCTGTTCCAAGACAGCAGCATCCGATCCGGAAAATCCCAGGTTTCGCAGCAATTTCAGATCGGGTCGTTCGTGTGGCGGAAGCACGACCTGGGTTAATCCAAGGTCCAGCAGCAGCCGCATTTTCGCCAAGCCCTGCAGGGCTGCCTGTTTTGGGTTGGAAATCGACTTTTTGTGCGTCATCGACGCAACATTGCCGTGAGACAAACCCGCATAATGATGGGTGGGTCCGACGATTCCGTCGAAATTGACTTCGCTGGCGATCATTTTTATCCGCAGGGGCTACCCATTTTTATCGGGTCAGTCGGGCAGAAGATTGAGAAATCGACGATTTTCAAGTTGCCAGCCCACGGGGCCGAATCTATCTTACGCGAGTTCATTTTCTTGTCATGTTCAAGGCGTGAACCCTCTCGTTCCATTCTGAATCGACCGCTGCACGTTGTTTTTTCGGATCAAATGTATGTCAGCATCGACTGCCGGACTCAATGACGCACCGCCGGATCTTGCTCGCAAGGAATCATCCCACATCCCCGCCTTGGACGGCGTGCGCGGGCTGGCCATCCTCATGGTCATGTTCTTCCATTTCACGGTCCTGTGGAAGGATTCGAAAATCGACGTGGCCTTCGGCGCAGCCACGCGGTTCGGATGGGCGGGCGTCGATCTGTTTTTCGTCCTGTCCGGCTTCCTCATCACCGGCATCCTGCTCGGCAGCAAGGGGCAGACGAACTTTTTCCGCAATTTTTACATGCGCCGGGTGCTGCGAATTTTTCCGCTCTATTACCTGGTGGTTTTCATCGGCACGGTGGTGTTGCCTCACACTCCGTTGACCCAGATCAAGGATTTTCGGCCGATCAACCATGGGACGTGGCATTTCCCGTTTGGATATACCTCGGAAATGCCGCACTGGCCGTTCTATTGGCTTTATTTCGCGAATTTTCCGATCGTCTTCACCAGCGATTTTATGAATGATCTGATCGCGATCACCTGGTCACTCGCGATCGAAGAGCAGTTTTACATGGTCTGGCCGTTCATCGTGGTGGCATGCACGACCAGGACGCTGAAAAAAGTCTGCCTGGGCGTGTTGTCCTTCTCGTTTCTGTCGCGCGTGGCGGTGGCGATTTACATGCACCATTATGGGGATACCGCCAACAACCACCGCATGTCGTATGAATTCACCTTCTGCCGGCTCGATGCCATCTCACTTGGCTCGCTGCTGGCGACCATCATGTATGAAGGCGGCATGGATGCGGTTCGCGCGCTGATCCCGCGCACCATTTGGATCGCGCCGATCGCAGCCATCGTGCTGCTGGGTTCGATGGCGCACGCGAAAAAGCCGATCATCCACGAAGACCCCTACGGCATGACCGTCGGCTACACGTCGATCGCGGTCCTGTTCCTGTGCATCATGATCTGGACGCTGACCAGCGCTCCGCGCGGGATATTCAACCTCTTCTTCACGCAAAAATGGTTGCGATTCCTCGGAAAATACAGTTACGCGATCTATCTCTGTCACATGCCAATCCACCGCATCATGCGCGAATGGGTCTACAGGCCGGAAGATTTCCTGATGATCGGCACGCCCGATCACGGCACGAAACTGCCCGGCCAGATCATCTTTTACGTGCTTTGCACCGTGCCGACGATCGGGCTGGCGCTATTAAGTTGGAATTTGATCGAAAAGCGATTCCTTCGGCTCAAGAAATATTTCCCGTCTCATCATCCCAGGGAATTGCAGGGCAGCGCGCCCGCGCCGGAGCTTACAAACCGGGTGTGAGCTGCTGTGGAAACTCAAGCGTTTCCGATTCAATCGAGGCAACCGGGTACGAGCAGTAATCGGTCGCGAAATACGCGCTGGGCCTGTTGTTGCCGCTTCGACCGATCCCGCCAAAAGGTAATAGGGTGCTGGCGCCGGTGAGCGGGCGATTCCAATTCACCACGCCGGCGCGAATCTGCGAATAAAACGTCTTCCAATGTTCCTGATCTTCACAGAATAGACCGGCCGAGAGACCATATTTCGTGTTATTCGCTTCAGCGATGGCCTGGTCGAAATCGGTGACGCGCACCAATTGCAGCAGCGGGCCGAAGATTTCTTCATCCGGGCGATTCGTCACGCTCGACACATCGATCAAACCGGGTGTGAGCATGGCCCGGCGGGGGCCGACGCTGCGAAGCGGAACCAGCGCCTTGCCGCCGCGAGCGAGTAAATCCTGCTGGGCGGTGAGAATCTTATTCGCCGCCAGATCGGAAATGACCGGCCCCATGAACGGCTCGGGCTGATCGGTATATTTTCCGACAATGATTCGCTTGATCATTTGAACAAGCCGGTCGATGAACAGATCGGATTGCGAGCCATCATCGACCACGATCAATCGCCTGGCGCAGCTGCAGCGCTGGCCGGCTGTGATATACGCGGATTGCACGGTCCAGTAGGCAGCGGCTTCAAAGTCATAGGATTGATAAACGACCAGCGGATTGTTGCCGCCCATTTCCAGCGCCACGATTTTGCCGGGCTGATCCGCAAGTGATCGGCTGATCGCACGGCCGGCGTCGTAACTGCCGGTGAAAAACACACCGTCTATTCCGGCATGGCTGACGAGTCGCTGGCCGGTGTCGCGAGCGCCTTGAATGACATTGAGCACCCCGCCCGGCAGACCGCTTTCATGCCAGATATCCGCCAGCACTTCCGCGACCTGTGGCGCCAGTTCGCTGGGCTTGAAGACGACCGTATTTCCCGCCAGCAGGGCAGGGATGATATGTCCGCACGGTAGATGCGCTGGAAAATTGAAAGGCCCCAGAACCGCGACCACGCCGTGCGGTTTATATCGCGTCGTGCCGGTGGCTCCGGTCATGGGACGCATCGATGCCATTCGCCGCTGGTCGTGGGCTTCGAGCGTTGCTCCGATTTTATTGATGACCGCATCGGTCTCGGTTGCGGCTTCCCAGCGAGGCTTGCCGGTCTGGCGGCTGATGGACTCGGTCAGCACGGCGTGTCGTTGTTTGAGTCGCTGGCCGAAGGTTTCGATGAATTCAGCGCGCTCGGCAAGCGTGCGATTGGACCAATGTTCGAGTAACTCGCGAGCGCTGGCGACCGCGCGATCGATCTCCGCGCCTCCAGCAGCGCGACCCTGCCAGACGGTCTCGCCGGTGGCTGGATCGAGCGCGGACATTTCCACGCCGCCGCTGACGTTCCAACTGCCGTGAATGAAATGGCCTTTACTCATGGGCGTACCTGTAATTCCACAAATCGAACCGCATCGCCGACCCCGACGCGCAGGGCTTGGGCGGCTTCCCGGGTGATGCGCAATCCATCATTGCCGCTCGTGTCGATCGTCGCTTTACAGGCGCGAAAATCGGACCGGGTCGTGCCGATCATGTACAGCGGCGAATCGACTGGCTGTTCCGACACTGCCGCGATCCTTTCACGACGGCTCTGCTTGATCGTGCGGATATCGTCCCGCGCGCAGCTCACCACGGGCCCCGCATCAAAAATATCAACCATCGGGCTGTAGGTGAACCCCTCGACCTGAAGATTCTCCACCGCTTTGACACTGTCCTTATGCGGTTTGCCGATCACGTCCTGCGCATCCTTCGGCAGCAGCGGAATATAGATGGGGTGACGGGGCATGAGGTCGGCGATGAATTTTTTATTGACGACGCTCAGCCGGTCGGCTTCGGTGAAGTCGATTCCAAAGAAATGCGCCCCCAAAGCATCCCAGAAGGGGGATCGCCCCTGGTCATCGACCACTCCTCGAATTTCGCTGACAACGGTCGATTCAAAACATTGCGGGCGCTCGGCAATGAATAAAAAGCGCACCAGTTGCAGGAAGCGACCGTTTCCGCCGCCACGATAGTCCGCATGCAGAAACAGGCTGCCGATTTCGCAAGGCCCGTCGTGCTCGGCGGTGAGATTGAGGATCGGCACTTCCTTGCGGACGTTGATCAGCTTGGATTCGAACACGACCTTGTCGATGCGGTAATCGTAAAAAGGTTCAAAGCCGCCGACTTTGGAAACAATGCCGCACGCCCCGACCACTCGGCCGCTGAAATTGTCTTCCATGACAAAGAGGTAGCTTTCCCCGCCGGGCCGGTCAGGTTCAGAGGAGAAACTTTTCAATGATTTATCGATTCGCTGGCGAAGGAGTTGTCGATCCTTGGGCAGGGTGGTGAGTCCTGCCCCCGCTAAGCCCGCCAGTTCAACCAGTGGGTCCAGATCGGCCAGCGCAACCGGTCGGATGATTACCATAGATGATTGTATGATCCCCGGACGACGCGGTTTGCACCAGTCGGCCGATGCAATTGACGCAGGCCATATGACTTCTTAGATTGCAGAATTCAAGCCCACTGCGGGCACGGATTGAGGAACATGTCCAAATTACGCCCGCTTTTTTTGATCGGCACCCGTCCCGAAGCGATCAAAATGGCGCCCATTATTCACCAGTGCCAAACCCAAAGCGACGACGTCGCCGCCATCGTCTGCACCACCGGCCAGCACAAGGAACTGCTCCAGCAGGTCATCGATTATTTCCAGGTTCCCGTCGAGCGCGATCTGGCGCTGATGCAGCCCGACCAAACCCTGGCTGGCCTGACGGCCCGGTGTATCACCGCGGTCGACCAGTTGCTGGCCGAACTCAAACCCGATTGTGTGGTGGGGCAGGGCGATACGACGACGGTGCTGTGCGCTGCGATGGCGGCGTTCTATCGGCGGCTGCCGTTCGTTCATATCGAAGCCGGTTTGAGAACCGGCAATCTTTATTCCCCCTGGCCGGAGGAAATGAATCGCCGCGTCGCCAGCATCGTCACAGCCGTTCATTGTGCGCCCACGCAAGGCGCGGTGAATAACCTGCTTCGCGAAGGCGCTGATCCGAAAACCGTGCATCTGACCGGCAACACCGTCATCGATGCGCTGATGTCCTCCATCGAGCGCGAACGCGCCCGCGAAAATGACTGGCAGAAGCAGTTTCCGATGGTCGGCAAGAGTCGTATGGTGCTGATCACCGGCCATCGTCGGGAAAACTTCGGCGCAGGATTTGAACAGATTTGCCTGGCCATCGCGGCCCTGTCCAAACAATTTCCCGATGTGCAGTTTGTCTATCCGGTGCATCTCAATCCCAACGTGCAAAAGCCCGTGCGGGCACTGCTTTCGACATTGAACAATGTGCATCTGCTGCCGCCGGCTTCGTACCCTGCGTTTGTCTGGCTTATGGATCGGTCAACGGTTATTCTGACCGATTCCGGCGGCGTGCAAGAGGAGGCGCCGTCACTGAAAAAACCAGTGCTTGTGATGCGTGATACCACCGAGCGTCCCGAAGCCGTTGATGCCGGCGCAGCCGAGCTGGTTGGAACCGATAGCGCCCGGATTATTCAGCGGGTTGGTTTGCTGCTGACGGATCAGAATGAATATCGCCGCCGGCAAATCGCGACCAATCCGTATGGCGACGGCAAGGCATCGCAGCGCATCGTGCAACTCATGCTTCAGATGAAGCGCAACCCATGACTGATCCGACATTTCAATCCGGCAATCCACCCTGGCGAAAACCGCCTTTCAAGGTTGTTGTCGTCCTTCCTGCGTATAACGAAGAGGAAAACCTCGGCGAATTGCTCGAACGCATCGACCAGGTCATGACCGACGCCGGCCAGCGATATGAAGTGCTGGTTGTCGATGACGGCAGCAAGGACCGCACTTTCGAAATTGCCGAACAACATGGCCGGCAAATGCCGGTCAAGGTGCACAAGCATGTCGTCAATCAGGGTCTTGGCGGTACGATCCGCGATTGCCTGACCCTGGGCGCGCAGATGTGCGAGGATCGCGACATCGTCGTTTCGATGGATGCGGATAACACGCATACGCCTGCGCTCATTCCGTCGATGGTTCAGATGGTTCTCGAAGGCAACGACGTGGTGATCGCGTCGCGATATCAGCCCGGCTCGTATATCCGAGGCGTGCCGTGGCATCGCGAGATGCTCAGCATTGGCGCGAGGTGGCTTTTTCAGATCGCTTTTCCGGTGCATGGCGTGCGCGATTACACCTGCGGATTTCGCGCCTATCGCGTGCCGATCTTGAAACAAGCCATTGCCAAATACGGCGATCAGTTCGTCAGCGAAGCCGGCTTTCAGTGCATGGTCGATATTCTGCTCAAGATGCGAACCATGAACGCCATCTTCCGCGAAGCGCCGATGGTTCTGCGATATGACCTTAAAGGCGGCGTGAGCAAGATGAACGTCGCCCGCACGGTCTGGCGAACACTCACATTACTTTTGCGTCGACGTTTCGGCGGGTGATTACTTGGCGGGGCTTGAAGTTGCCGCGGGGGCGCGCCACACCACGATCAACGGCAGGTTCTCCACGGGCTGGGCAACCCGATCGACTGGCACCTGTGCAATTTGCGTTGCGAGGGCTTGGATGGCGACTCCGACTTTGGATTCCCAGCTGATTGTGTAATTTGAACTCTTCCATCCCCATGGCGAGTTCGGCGGAATCGGGGTCGGGTCGGGAAATTGACCTTTTGGAAGGAATGTGCCTGGCCCGGCAATCCAGACTCGGCCGCCATTGACGAGCGTTTGTGCAACTTTCTGGGCGGCCTGTTCGATGGGCGAAGGGTCCAACATCGCTGCTTTAATCAGGTCGTAGCGATGAATCGAATGATCCGTCATGGGCGGCAATGTCATCCAATCGGCCTGGCCGTGATAATAACGGGAAAAACTCACGCCCATGAACCACGGCGCGACCACGACGATATCGTTTTTCCGCGCGTTCTTGTTAATCAGGTCGGCCACCACGTCGATGTTGGTCTGCGCGGGCGTCAATTCCGGGAAACTCCAGAACGATGGAATGATGGCCAGCAACAGTGCGATCACCACGCGGACGATTTGCGCAGCAACAATCGATCCGGCAAATGAGCCGGTAATCACATCGACGCTGATGGCGGTCGGCGCGAGCAGCGGCAGGATATGCCATGGTTCGCATTGAAATCCGCCCGTCACCACCAGCGCGATTAGCGCCAGCGTCGTGAAGATCACCACCGCCATGCAATAGAGTTCCCGCCATGCGTTTGGATCAACCAGCGGCGCGACTTTTGATTTTTGAAAGCCAGCGATGATACCCCATATGCCCAGCACAATGGTCGCCATGACCAATAGCAGCCAGACGATGGCCATCGATATAAAGCCGCCGCCGAATGCACCGGCAAAGGCCGAGCCCAAATTCTGGCTGCCGCCGGTTTGCAGGACCAGCATCCAATCCTGGGCAGCGTGAAGCGGTTCGACATAAATCAGGATCGATAGGGCTGCGATCGCGCCGATGATGATCGATAGAATCGAGGTTTTCCAATCCTTCGCCGCCGCCGCGACCATCGCTGCCGCCATGCAGCAACCAAATACCACCGTGCAGTTCTGATAGGAAGTATGCACGTTGAGAATGCAGACGATGGTTGCGATTATGCCGCGCGCGATTGATGGTTTTTTGCAAAATCGCCAAAGCGTTGCAATCCCCAGCACGCCCAGCACCGCACCCATGCCATACGGGCGAAGCGAATCGCCGTAACGGATCAGCACCGCGTTCATTCCCGCCAGAGCCAGTGCGATCACCGGCGAGATGATTCCGAGCTGCTTCGCACACCACCACACCGCGCCCAGCAACGCGACGCCGATGAGCATGCCGTTGAAGCGCAGGCTTGCATCGCTGGATCCGAAAATCGTCGCCCAGATTTTCAGCATGAGCACGTGCGCCAGAGGAAAGGTGTCGTAATGCAGTTTTTCCCAGATGTTGCCGAGGCTTGCGGTGGCCATGTTGGCGCTGTTGGCTTCATCGCGCCAAAGTCCGCCTGCGTGGGTTGAGAAATAAACGTGCGCGCTCATCGCCAGCAAGGTAATCGCTAGGCCGGCGACGATCTCGACATATCGAAAATTGAATTTGACGGCTGGCGGAGACGTTGCGATGGGTTGGGTCATGTCGGCTATGCAGTCAAGCCTACATCATCGACTTGATCCTGTGAAGCAGCGAATCCGCATCATCGATCAGCCGCCAGCGCTCGCAGGAAGTCGTGCCAGGTCACAATGCCCAGCGGGTGCATGTTCTCCGTCACCACCGGCAGGCAAGAGATATCCTTGTCCAATATCATTTGAACCGCGTCATTCAGGAGAGTTTCATCGCTGGCCGTGATCAAGTGGCGCGACATGATCTGATGAGCCCGGCGATTGAGCGTTGCAACATCCTGCCGGCGCTCGCTGAAACTGTTTCCCACAAACGGCGAAAGGTTTCGCAGCACATCGCGGTCCGAAATCACGCCGACGAGTTTCCCATTCTCAACCACCAGCACATGATGAAAATGGTGGCTTTCGAACAAGTCGCGAATGGCATGCAGCGAGTCGTCCGGGGAAACCGTGACGATGTGCCGCGTCATGATCTGCCGCAACGTAATTTCCGACTTGGGCAGCATTATCTGCATTATGACCGCGAGAGCACGGTCCCGGCAAGCGCCATCAGAATTTTCAAAGTCAATTTTGATCTTTCGGCCAGCGTTTCGACGCGCACGAATTCCCGGTCGCCATGCAGATTTCCGCCGCTGGGACCGAGCGTATCGATGACGGGCAGTCCGGCTGCGACGAGTCGATTGCCATCGCAAGCGCCGCCGCTGGGACGAATATTCAAATCCAACCCCAACTCCCTGCCCGCCGCTTGCGCCATCGCGAAAAGCCTCGATGATCGTTCGTCCAACGGCTTGGGCGGGGAGTGAAAGCCTCCATTTATTTCGATGCGAATGCCGTCTCGTTTCCCAAATTCGGCAGCGAGTTGCGCGAGTTGAGCTTCGATATGATGCTGATCTTGAACATTTGAAACGCGAATATTGAATCGCGCAATCGCCAGGTCCGGCACGACATTGAGCGCGCCGCCGCCTTCGATCTTGCCGCAATTGATGGTGATGTCGGGTTGATCGCGCTGCACGGCATTGAGGGCGGTGATGAACTCCGCTGCCGCCAATATTGCGCTGCGGCCGTCCTGATAATTTCGACCCGCATGCGCCGATCTGCCGCGAACAATGACGGTGAAGTTGCCCGATCCTTTTCGCGCTCCGACCAGCGAACCATCGGGCAATGCCGGCTCGAAAATCAAACCGTATTGATTGCGTCCGGCGGCTTCGACGAATAAATGCCCCGACCCCGGTGAGCCGATCTCTTCATCAGGGTTCAGCAGCACTTCCCAACCGATTTTGTCCGCCCAGTCACTTTGCTCGAGCGCTCGCAAAGCGAAGAGCAGCACGACCAGTCCGCCCTTGGCATCCGCCACGCCGGGGCCTTGCAGCGTTTTTTCGTCAATGCGCGTGACTCGTTGAAATGGATGCGTCGGCGGATAGACCGTGTCCATGTGAATGCCAAGCAACACCTTCACCGGCGCGTTTGGCCGCTTGGTAAAAACCAGCGCCTGACCCAGCGGAGTTTGAATAACGTTGCCCGATGAATCGATGGATTGCATGGGTGGCAGATCGAGCCGTTTCAATTGCCCGCCGAGCAAGGCAAATTCGGCTTCAACTGCATTTGAGAACCGCGATAGGCCGGGCAGATTGAACGTACCCGTGTTGATCTGCGCCCATTTGGTGAGCAGTCGCAGCATGTCGGGCTGATGGGTGTCGAGCCAATTGAGAGTAGCTTCGGCCATACGCTGAATATTGTATCTCTTGCGATCCAAACCTTGACCTAACATTGCGGCGTCTTTATCTTGATAAACTGAAGCATGGCACAAAACTCATCTATCGAATGGACTCAGACTACTTGGAATCCAGTGACCGGATGCACCAAGATCAGCCCAGGTTGTAAACATTGTTATGCAGAAAGAATGGCGAATCGATTGCAGGCAATGCGACAACCGCGATATAAAAATGGATTTGAAGTTACGCTTCAGCATGACCAAATCGAATTGCCGCTAAAGTGGAAATTGCCACGGATCATCTTTGTAAATTCGATGAGTGATCTATTTCACGAGGCCGTGCCAAACGATTTCATTCATAAATGCTTCGATGTAATGAATCGTGCAGGACAGCACACATTTCAGATTCTCACCAAGCGTACGGAGCGACTCGTGGATATGTCAGAGGAGTTGTCGTGGACTCCAAATATCTGGATGGGCACGAGCATTGAGACTGCTCAATACGCTTGGAGAGCCAAACTTTTGTCCAAAGTTAGTTCCGCAGTTCGATTTCTATCAGTTGAGCCGTTACTTGGTCCAATTCCACGATTGCCGTTGACTCGAATTGATTGGGTGATTGTTGGTGGGGAATCGGGACCAGGTGCCCGTTCGATGCGAGAAGAATGGGTGACACAGATCCGCGATCGGTGTCATATTAAAGGGGTACCTTTCTTCTTCAAACAGTGGGGAGGTGTCCGTAAATCGAATACTGGACGCGATCTTGAGGGCAGAACTTGGGATCAGATGCCACATCACAACGGAAGGGCCAATGCCGAAGAAAAAAGATCGCTGGCCGGAACTCTGCAAGCTCGTTGAGCAGCCGGACAATCTCCCAACGCGCGAAGCCGGTCCATGGACAGAAGACAAGCTGTATTTCTGGAACCGTTACATTGATATCACAACGACTTCGATGATCGGACACCCGAAGTGGCCTGAGGGATTGGTTTATGTCGATCTTTTTTCGGGTCCGGGTGTATGTCAAATTCGTGAATCCGGCAAAAGATTTCCGGGTTCAACATTGATTGCCGCACATGCTCCCAAGATGTTTCGTCAGATTCTTCTTTGCGAGCTTATCGATGCGAATGCGGATGCGCTCGAAACTCGATTGAAACGTTCTCCTGCGAATGGGCGTTGGCAAGTCTTTCGTGGGGATTGCAACAAACTTGTTGTCGACATTGCGGCTCAAATACCGCCAAAAGTTCTAACTCTGGCATTCATTGATCCGGAAGCTCTCCATGTCGAGTTTGACACTATCCGAACATTGGCGGATCGTGGACGCGTCGATCTCTTGATTCTCTTTGCGGATTACATGGATATCGTCCGAAATGTTGATAGGTATTATCAACAGCAGCAGTCGAATCTCGACAGAATGCTCGGCCCGTCGTCTAATTGGCGATTACGGTGGACGCAACTTGCAAATCGAACTCCACAAAACATTTGCAAGCTCTTCGCGGAAGAGTACACAGCGCAACTTCGCCAACTTGGATATACCGACTTTCGTGAAAAAGTAATGACTGCACCAAACGGACCTATATATCGATTGATTTTTGGTTCAAAGCACGCACGGGGGTGTGAGTTTTGGGATAACATCGTGAAGCGTGATCGAAGTGGTCAGGACGACCTGCCGTGGAACTCCTAATCGATCAGGCCAGCCGGCCGCCGACGGTCAGGGGGATTGGTTGGGCAGCGGGCGAATAGGTTGGCTCGATCGCCAGTTGCAGCGGCCCGCGTGAACCGTTGGGGGGTAGGCCATCGCGGTCAATGATGCGCTGGATGGCCATGATCCCTTCGATGAGGGTTTCCGGTCGCGGCGGGCAGCCGGGGACGTATACGTCAACGGGCATGAATTGATCGATGCCCTGCACGGTGGCGTAGGCGTCAAACACGCCGCCCGTGCTGGCGCACGCGCCCATGCTGATGACCCACTTGGGTTCGGTCATTTGCTGATAAATGTGCTGAAGGACGGGCATCATTTTGATGCAGACTCGCCCGGCGACGATCATGAGGTCGCTTTGACGGGGGCTGAACCTCATGGCTTCGGCGCCAAAGCGAGCCAGATCGTATCGCGAACTGGCGGTGGCCATCAGCTCAATCCCGCAGCAGGCGGTGGCAAAAGGCATCGGCCAAAGCGAGCTTCGCCGAGCCCAGTTCACCACTTTCTTGAGCTGGGTCGTGAGCACATTGTCAGGCAGGGTCTGTGTATCCATACGTCGCTATTCAATAATAGGGATTTGGATGGGTTTATCCACTCCACAACGCGACTGGGTGTAAAAGGACGAAAGGGAAAAGGGGAGGTAAGAGGAGATGGGATTAAACGCCCACGGCGCTGCCGTGGGTTTTACACGCGACTCCGGTCGCGATCGACCGGACTAAAAAATTGAAAATGCGGTATTTGCAAGTGTCATAGGTGAAAAACGCAAAAACGAACCCACGGTGGGAACTTTCTTATGACTTGGCGCACTAATAGAGTATTGCTTCTCCTGAAAGGAGCCTGCCACATGCGGACCGCGTATTTCACCTTACTGGCAATCCTAAACGCCTGCGCCGTCGCGATGGCGCAAGCAGCGGCCCAGCCTCAAACTGATGTGCCGGTGAAAACCGTCGTGCTCTTCTCATCAGGCGTTGGATATTTCGAACATCTCGGCAATGTACAGGGGAATGCTTCCACCGAACTGCGCTTCAAAACCGCGCAGATCAACGACATTCTCAAAAGCCTGGTCCTTCAGGACCTAGACAAGGGCACGGTCAGTACCGTGACGTATCCTTCGCAGGACCCGCTGGCCAAGACGCTACGAAGCTTTCAGGTGGATATCACAAGCAATCCATCGCTGGCCGACCTGCTCAATCAGATTCGCGGCGCGAAAGTGACGATCACGTCCAACGCCGAAAAGGTCAGCGGCACGGTACTGGGCGTTGAAAAGAAACAAAAGTCCGTGGGTGATAAGGGCAATCCGATCGAAGTGTCGGTCATCAACATATTGACCGGCGGAACAATTCGCGCGATCGAGCTCGACACGGTTGGTACGTTGGTATTGGATGATTCGCAGCTTCAGGAGGAATTGACCAAAGCACTTACAGCGCTCACGCAGGCGCGGGATCAGGATAAGAAACCCGTTACGATTAATTTCACGGGTGAAGGGAATCGTCGCGTGCGAATTGGTTATGTGGTTGAAACGCCAATCTGGAAGACGAGTTATCGGCTGATCATGGACGACAAGGCCGGCAAGTTGCAGGGGTGGGCGATCGTTGAAAATCAAACGGACAATGACTGGAACAACGTGCAGTTGTCGCTGGTCAGCGGGCGGCCGATCTCGTTTGTAATGGATTTATACCAGCCGCTTTATATCAATCGACCGATTGTGGTGCCGGAATTGTTCGCCAGCCTTCGTCCGCGAGTTTACGAAGGCGGTATGACCACGCCCGCAGCACCGCCTGAGGCATTTGCTCTGAATCGAGCGCAAGCACTCAACGGCAGAGGCGGCGGTGGCGGCTTTGATGGTCGAGGTGGCAGGGATGTGGTTGCTATGCAAGGGCTGGCAGCTCCCGCTCGGGAAATGAGCAAATCGTTAAGCGATCTTCCTCAACTGGAGGCCATTTCGTCGATTCAAGCTGCTGCATCCGCAGCTCAGGTTGGCGAATTGTTTCAATACACCGTCGGCAACGTTTCACTGGCCCGGCAGAAATCCGCCATGCTCCCGATCATCAACGACAGCATCGATGTCGAACGTGTCTCGATCTACAACGCTTCAGTATTGCAGAAAAATCCTCTGAATGGCGCTCGTTTGAAAAACACCACCGACAAGCATCTGCTGCAGGGGCCGATTACCGTACTGGATGCCGGCAGTTATGCAGGCGATGCGCAGATCGACAATGTTCCGCCTGGCCAGGAACGATTGCTCAGTTATGGCATCGATTTGCAGATGATGGTTGACAATACGAAGAATTCCGAAAACGCCGCGATCCTTTCGGGCAAGATCGTCAAAGGCGTGCTTGAAATTTCCCGGCGGCATCAGGCGTCACTGGATTACCTCGCCGAGAACAAAAGCGACAAGGACAAGACCGTCATCATCGAACATCCGATCCGCCAGGGCTGGAAGCTGATCGATACCGATAAGCCGATCGAAACGACGCAGACGCTATATCGTTTCAAAGGAACGGTGCCGGCAAAAAAATCGAGCAACCTGACGGTGAAGGAAGAAATCGTGGACGGCGAAACGATTGCTCTGTTGCCGGCAGACATCGGACAGATCGATTTCTATTCCCGCACCAGCGAAATTCCCAAGAACGTCCGCGATGCGCTGGTCAAAGCCGTCCAACTCAAACAGGCGATGGTCGATACCCAAAGGCAGATCGACGAGCACAACAAATCGCTCAGCGATATCACGACCGAGCAGAACCGTATTCGCGAGAACATGCGCACGGTCGCCAGCAACAGCCAGTATTACACCCGCCTGATGTCCAAGCTCAATGAACAGGAATCGCAGATCGAAAAGCTGCAATCCGAACGGGACGATCTGACGAAGAAGCTCGACGATCAGCGCAAGGGGTTGGAGGATTATCTGGGGAATTTGAGCTTGGGATAATTTGGACAAGGAGACAAGGGGAACTTGGCGGGCCAATTTTTTCCCCTTATCCCCGTGTCTCCTTGTCCCCTTGTCTTGTAAAATCGGTTCATGTCCCACTTCAAAAAAACAGCAGGCAACTTCTATGTCGCGGATACGGCTCGGATTGTTGGGGATGTGACGATCGGCGAGCAGTGCAGTTTTTGGTTCAACGCGGTCGTTCGCGGAGACGTGGCGCCGGTGAAGTTCGGCAAACGCGTAAACGTGCAGGACTGCGCAGTCGTCCATACCGATACGGATGTTCCCAACGAAATCGGCGATGATGTGGTCATCGGTCATGGCGCGATCGTGCACGGCCGAAGCGTGGGCAGCGGATCATTGATTGGCATGTCGGCGACGTTGCTCAGTCGAACACGCATCGGAGAACGGTGCTTAATCGCGGCAGGTGCGGTGGTTGCGCCGGATATGCAGGTCCCGGACGGGATGCTGGTCATGGGGGTTCCCGCCAAA
>DASZXJ010000238.1:0-42493 GCA_035545895.1 Tepidisphaeraceae bacterium
CCCGAACAATCCCAGCCGACTCAATTTCCACGGCATCTTTCGAACGAGAAACGTCCCACCCAGTACGATTCCCACGATCAAAGACCACCCGCCAAAGATCTGCAGGGCATACCAGGGCATCGCCAGACGGTTCAGGACAAACTGTGCGTGAAATTCGTGAGGCACGAGCTTATAGCCCAAGGCAAAAGGCAAACACCAGTTCCAAAACAGATCGGCATTGATCGCGATGCGGTCCAGTGTCAACGTCGGCAGGGGCACTGTGCCAGGATGGGACAAGCGCCCGACGAACACGATGATCGCTGCAATGAGCCCTCCAGCGCCGCAAGCCAATGTTCGGCGAATGAGTAAGCGCCGATCCGGCTTGCCATCGAGCAGGCACATCAATCCAAACGCCGCCAGTCCGGGAACGAACAGGATCGCGTACACATCCGCGAAGATCGCCAGCGGCGCCATCAGCCCGCCCAGCGCGTAGCGAAGCATCGGGCGTTTCGATTCCGAAGCGCCGTCCAACAGCCAGACCGCAATGAAAACAATCGTGATGCACCACTGCCGCGGCGGAATCGTCACCACCGAACTGACCGCCCAGGGTGTAATTACCAGCGGCAGAACCGCGATTGCGGCAACCATCAAATTCGAACGCCTGGCGATCACACGCAGCGCCAAAAACGTCACGATCAGATGCCCGAAGACCGGGACGAGCATCAGCACCAGCGGCGAGACGCCAAATATCGCAAATGCGATGGCGGTCATCGCGCTATCGATCGAACTCTGATAATTCGCTCCCCAAAGCGTCCATGACCACTCGCCATGCAGCATGTGCATGGCCTGCAAGCCGACGATGGCGCCGTCGGAATTGATTTCCTCTGAATTGACCAAGGCCGGCAATCGATAAAAGAACGTCGCCAGCAGCAACAGCAATGAAATAATGAGGACTCGTTTCACCGATCCGCATTATGCGCGAGCGGATCGTCTGGACAAAGTGTCACCGGGCTTTACACTCGCGCAGGTGTCAGTCGATCTTTCCAAGTTCTCAGCCGTATTGCTTGATCTGGACGGCACGGTCTATAGCGAAGAACATCCATTGCCCGGCGCATTAGAACTGATTCGCAATTTGCAATCGTCGGGACGAACGCTGGGTTGTCTGTCGAATTCCGCGCTAAGCCCACAAGGTGTGATCGAGCGCATGAAAAGCATGGGCGTTGATCTGAGCAAGGCCGAGGTATTTACCGCCGCGCGCGCGGCCTGCGATTATGTGCTCAAGCATTACCCCGCCAAGGCGAAGGTTTTCAATCTGGCGACGCAGTCCGTTCAAGACATGCTCGATGGCCGGGTTCAATGGGTGCATCGGCGCGATGAGCCCTGCGACGCGATCATCAGCGCAGCCCCCAGCGACGACTATGCCGGCGAAGACCGCCAGCGAATGGCTTTGGAGTTGCTCCGGCACGGCTCGACGCTGGTCGGATTGTGCGCGGATCGGGTTTATCCCAGCCCGCGCGGCATCGAGTTCGGCTCGGGTTCGCTGTGTGCGATGCTCGCCTATGCGGCGAACATCACTCCGATCTTCTGCGGCAAGCCCCAACCAATTTTCTTTCACGAGTTGTGCGAGCGGATCAAGGTCGATCCGACCAAATGTGTGCTGATCGGCGACAATCCCGAATCGGACATCGGCGGAGCGCGGTCGGTGGGTATGACTTCCGTGCTGGTCCTCAGCGGAGTCGCGCGTCGCAAAGACGTGGACAAGTTGCCGACTAAATTAAAACCGGACTATGTGATTGAGAGTCTGACCGAACTTCTGACCGTTTAGCACCCAGCCCGAAGGGCTGGGCTTTGGTTATGCGAACCATCGCGCATATCTCCGATTTGCATTTCGGGCGGGTAGATCCCGCGATTGCCGATGGGTTGGCTGAAGATCTGGTGAATCGCAAACCGTCTCTCGTGGTGGTCAGCGGCGATCTCACGCAGCGCGCCCGGCAGTGGCAGTACCAGGCTGCTTCCAATTTTCTTGCGCGGCTTCCAAAACCGCAGTTGATCGTGCCGGGGAACCATGACATTCCGCTTTACGATGTGACCCGGCGTTTTTTGTTTCCGCTGGAAAAATATCAAAAGTACATCACAAAGGACCTGTGGCCGGTATATAAAGATGAAGAGATGTTGGTGATCGGCCTGAACACAGCCCGCTCATTTACATTCCGATTAGGGGGATTCTGGAAGGATGGTCGGATCGATCCCGACCAGTTGATCGAGCTTCGCCGACGAATGGGCGAAGCGTCCAGCGGCGTCTTTAAGGTGCTTGTGACTCATCACCCGTTTATCCCGCCTTCAGATCATTACGCCGCCGATGTCGTTGGCGGAGCGCAGGCGGCGCTGGAAGTGTTGGAGCAAAGCGGCGTGGAACTGCTGCTCGCGGGACACTTGCACTTGGGCTACCACGGCGACGTGCGGGGACATTATGAATCAGCCAACCGATCGATCCTGTCGATCCAGGCGGGCACCGCCACCAGCACCCGGCGCCGCGATATGCCTAATGCGTACAATTGGATTACAATCCAGCCGGACAACGTGAACATCGAAGTCCGGGCGTGGAATGGCGGTGCGTTCAAAACGTTTACGATGACTCGGTTTGACCGGTTAAAGGGAGTCTGGCGACAAGCCGACTGATCGATCAAATCATCGCGCGGGTAAGGGTTTTTTGAAAGGGGCCTTTCATGCGTATCTTCATTCTCGCTGTAATGTTATTGACGGTGACGGTTCTGGTTCGCGCCGATGAGGGAGCGCCAGGTACCGGGCGCGGCCAGATCGTGACCAAGGATCAGACCAAGCAATTTGCCGAAGACTTCCTTCGCGTGCTGGTCAATGGCCGGGTGTTTGACGCCTTCCAGGTTATTAAAGCCGCCAATCCGGACGCCGAAGCCGAAATCGAATCGCGCCGGCAGACCACCGAGACGATGCTCGACCAAGCCCACCAGGTATTCGGCAAGTCGTTGGCGCCGGAACTGCTCGATACCAAATCGCTTGGGGAGTCGCTCGTGAGATACGACTACCTGTTCAAGCTCGAAAAGGGCGTCCTGCATTTCAGGATTATTTTCTACAAGCCGATGAACCGTTGGATTCCGCTGGATCTGTTCTTCAACGACAACCTTCAGCAGTTGTTTGATGATTTGGGGAAATAAGTTCGCCGCTTGCGGCTTGGCGCGCCGCAGAATTGAGCGATCGCGCTGAGTCGCAAGCGGCTATCAGCAACTCAGCGGAAACGAATGGAATATCTCCAAAACTACAACCCAGCCAACAATTGGGTGCTCTCCACTCTTATGGCCGCCGGGCCGGTGGTCACTCTTCTTTATCTCCTGGCGATTCATCCGAGGCGCATGCCCGATGGCAGCATCCATAAGGGGATCGAAGCGCATAAGGCCGCTGCGATTGCGGTGATTGTCGCGCTCTTCATCGCGAGAATCGCCTTTCACATGCCCTCCAGCACCGCGGGCATGTCGTTTGTCTATGGCGCGCTCTATGGCTTGTTTCCCATCGGCATGATTGTGATCGCGGCGATGTTCCTTTACACGATCACACTGGTCAGCGGCACGTTTGAGACGCTCAAGCGATCGGTCGCATCGATCTCCGATGACAAGCGCATCCAGGCGATTCTGATTGCGTTCAGCTTTGGCGCGTTCATTGAAGGGGCAGCCGGGTTCGGCACGCCGGTCGCCATCGCGGGGGCGCTGATGGTGGGACTGGGCTTCAGGCCATTGCAGGCGGCGATACTTTGTTTGATTGCCAATACCGCGCCGGTTGCGTTTGGCGCGGTCGGCACGCCGATCACCGCGCTCAATGGCGTCACACAGATCGACACCGCCCTCATCGCCAGGATGGCGGCGCGTCAATTGCCGTTTTTCTCGCTGATCGTGCCGATCTGGATGACGGCCGTGCAGGTACGCATGGACGGCAAGCCGTGGCGATGCGTGTGGGAAGTCTGGCCGGCGCTGCTGGTGGGCGGCGGGTCGTTCGCCATCACCCAATTTCTCGTCGGCCACTCATCGGCCTATCTGCTGGTCGATATCGCCGGCGGAGTGATCTCAATCATTTCAGTGGCCCTGTTTCTTCAAGCGTGGCAACCTCCAAAACATTACGATGGTGATGATGTCGTTCGCGCTGCCGTGATCCATCCCACGAAAGACCAGATCGCCTGGGCGTGGCTGCCTTGGCTGCTGCTCAGCATCTTTGTATTCGTCTGGGGATTGCCATCCGTCAAAACATGGTTTGACCAACGCCCCGGCGCGCTGATTCTTGTGAAAACACCCTATGTGGATGGCGTCGTTTATCGCACACCACCCGTCGTTCCAACCAAAACAACCGATGCCGCGGTCTTTAAGTTCAACTGGCTCAGCGCCCCCAGCACCGGCGTGCTCGTGGCGGGCGTGATTGCCGGATTGCTGGCAGGCTTAAGCGCTCGCCAATGGATGACCGTGATAGTTCGCACGGCCCAGCGCTTGAGCATTCCGCTGCTAACCATCAGCCTGATCGTGGGCATGGGATTCGTCACCAAGTATTGCGGGATGGATGCCGTGCTCGGTCTGGCGTTCACACGCACGGGATCAGCCTATCCATTTTTTGCAGCCATGCTCGGCTGGCTAGGCGTGGCGCTGACCGGGTCGGACACCTCGTCCAACGTCATGTTCGGCTCGATGCAGAAGATCACCGCCGAGCAGTTGCACCTTTCGCCGGTGTTGATCGTCACCGCCAACTCCACCGGCGGGGTAATGGGCAAGATGATCGATGCCCAGTCGATCGTCGTCGCGACGGCTGCGTGCTACGAGAACCGCAACGAGGGTAAGCTCGCAGCCGGTCCAATCTTCCGTGGCGTATTTCCCCATTCAATCGCGCTGGCGATCTTGATGGGACTTCTCGTCTGGCTGCAAGCGTATGTCTGGCCCTGGATGGTTCCGTAAATCGATCAATTCGCCCGTTCCATCATTGACCGCGCCTTTGGAGGGACAGGGAAACAAGGGAGGGAGAAGACAAGGAGAAAGTATCAAACGGTCACGCTATTTTTTAGCCCGGTCGCTCGCGACCGGGCTAAAAAATTGGAATTTGCACGGAAATGCGCGGACACAACTCCATCAACCCGAACGACGCGCCCGAAATCCGATCAAACGGATGAAATCGCATGGACGGCATATCTCGCACAGACGTTCGTCGAATCTGGGGTTTGGATGGGTCAATGACGCTCCCCTGGCTGCCGCGCTATCGGACGCGTGATAGATTTCAGGTGTTGCAAGTCAGCTTTCGCGCGCCGCTGGACGCGCGAAAACATCTTATTTCGTCAAAGGCCGACCGATGTTGTCCCGGGATTTTGCCATTGCGCCAAAGACTCGATGCTTCGCGCATCGAGAAGCCTACGGTGTCTGGAAAGACATCCTTCGCTTGAACCCAGCCGAGACAATCGTCCTGGATTTAAGCAGCGTGGATGACGTCACCACCAGCGCTTTTGCCCGGCTGGTCCTGCTCCGGCGCGAACTGCGCCGCAATGGTGGAGACCTTCGGCTGGCGGGTCTTCACGACCGGGCTGAGCAGGTCTACAAGTTCAATCGTCTGGATGACGTGCTTCCTCGTTGTTGATTTCCGACCCACGGCAACGCGGTGGGCGTTTTTTCGGTTCGCATGGTTTAAGATCGATGCTGCGCGGAATATTTGTGCAGGATATAAACATCGACGGAACTTCGGACTTGATAGCGAACGTAAAAAACTTGCGCGCAGCGCCATTGCGAGTTGTGCCCGGAAATTCGCAGGGGTTGGATGATAATTAACCGAAGTCAGCGATGAGCGCGTCTCGTCCGCCGCCGCCGAGGAGGGAATCGACTCCGGCTTGCCCGTAGAGGACATCGTTTCCGGCGCCGCCGTTCATGGTGTCGTTGTCGTCACCGCCGAGGAGCCGGTCCTGCCCGCTGTTGCCCTGGATGCTGTCTGCGCCGGTTTGGCCGTAGATGGTGTCGTTTCCATCGCCGCCGGTGATGGAATCATTGCCGTCATTTCCCTTGATAAGGTCGTTGCCGTTGCCACCGTCGATGCGGTCGTCACTTTCGGCGCCATAAAGAGTGTCCGCGCCGTCGCCGCCATTGATGAATGCGCTGACTGCCACGCCTGAAATGACGCCAATATGATCGTCCCCGGCAAATCCAAGAATCGAGATTCGTTTGACCGTCGCCGGGTCGAAGCCCATCTCAACGCCATTGAGCTTGGCATACATTAATCCGAGCTTGATGCTGACGCCGATTGAGTCGTCGTTGGGCGTGCCCTTAATGTTCAAAGTGCCGTTTGCGTCAACGCTGGCGAAAGTGGCGGCGGGTGTTGTTGCATCGTCAACCTCGCCTACCACGAGATAGTCAAACTTGCCAAGGTGTTCATTATAAATTCGCTCACCCGTCTGAAAATCAGGGCGTACTTTGGTCGCAACAACCGGCGGTTTGAAAAATGGATCAAAGGTGCCAGAATTAGTTTCAGCCGCGACTGCGTAATAGTAAGTCGTCGATGGTTGCAACCCGGTTTCGATATAGGAAGTCGAATTGGCGGGCAAAGTATAGAACGTGACATCCGCAGACCGATGAATAATGTCCACCTCAAGAACAAGCGGCCTGGTGCTTCGAAGGACAAGGTAATTCTTTTCATCGAAGGAGTTGTCGGTCCAGCGAAGTTTTACGCTGGTACTGCTGAATGCCTGCGCGGTGACGTTGGTTGGGCCTTCGTATTGGATGGGACTCAAGGCAAAAAGCAGACGTTTTTCGAGTGACTGAACGTAAGCACCCCCGACATTTCGAGTTGCGGTCATGTGAACTCCTGCATCCAGGTGTATTAGGACATCGTGAGAGAATGCCCTTGGTCCAGTTGTCGTTGCTACCTTACCAGACGACGCCGGACACGGGCAAATTCCGTGCAATTTGGGCTACTATTTGGAGGGCCTATAAAAGTGCGTTATCTTCCCGCCGCACATGTCCTTGGGCGCTTTGCCAGAACCGGCGTTTTCATCACGTCGACCGGCTGTTCCAGTTGTTTTGGCGCTGATCGGCGGTATCCTCTGCATCCATTTTTTACCCGCTTGGCCGGTGGTTTGGCTGATTATGTTGGCCGTGTTCATTGGGACCGCATTTGCACTCTGGAAAAGACCATTTTTTTGCTCCGCGGCGCTTTTGGGAGCGATCTTCGTCGCCGGACTATTGGTGGTGCAGGTCGAAGCGTTCTATTACCCTAAAAACGACATTGGCTTGTTCGCAACGGATGATCCACGCCTGGCACAGCTTGAGTTGCATCTGGACGATCCGCCTCGCGATATCATCGGCACATTCGACCAGGGCCGGCCATTTCCTCCGAAGCAAGTGGTGCTTGCGTCGGTCCGGCGCGTAAAAACCTGGAACGGCTGGGTCGATGGTGCAGGCCAAGTCCTTGTGCAGATCGGCCAGCCCCATCCCCGGCTGGCGCAGGGGCAGGTTATTCGAGTCATCGCCAAACTTCAGCGCCCCGCGCCCGCCATGAACCCCGGCCAATTTGATTGGGCGGCGTATTACCGCGAACAGCGCATCCTCGCATCCGTGCAGGTCATGCAGGCCAACAACATCGCAATCCTTTCCGAAGGTTCGATCGGCCCGTTCACCTGGCTGAGGCAACAGGCTCGGCGGCTGCTGGCGCGAGGATTTGATCTGAACGATTCCCTGGATCACGCGCTGCTGCGCGCGCTCGTGCTTGGCGACAACGACCCGGAACTTCGCGATGTGCAGGAACAGTTTCGACGAACCGGCACCAGCCATCATCTCTCGATCAGCGGCATGCACGTGGCTATTGTGGGAATGGTCGTTTTTCTGCTTTGCCGGTTATTACGATTCAATCCGCGAACATCGTGCTGGATCGGTCTTGTCTGCGTGCTGCTTTACGGAATCGTGGCGCTACCCTCTGCGCCCGTGGTTAGATCGGTGACGCTATGCACGTGTTTTGCCGTCGGCATTTTACTTCGGCGAAGTCCGGATCTGATTCAATTGCTATGCCTGAGCGCTGTGGGGATGCTGGTTTACCACCCGCTCGATCTATTCAATGCGGGTTTTCAGTTGAGCTTTGGCGTGGTGCTGGGGCTGACGCTTTTGACTCCGCCATTATTGCAAATGTTGCCGGGTCGCGATCTGGATGAAGAAATAGCCAATATGGCCAAGTTGCACATGCCAGTTGATCAGACCGCTTTGACGCCTTGGCCCGGACCCTATTCGCACATGCAATGGAAGATGAGGCAACGAATCAGACTCATCGCCGCCGGATCGATAATCGCCTGGCTGGTCAGCATGCCATTAATCGCGTTTCATTTTGAACAGTTAAATCCGTGGGCCGTTCCAGCGGGCATTTTGCTTGCACCGTTTGTCATGGCTGCACTGATCGGAGGTTTCGCCAAGATCGTGTTGACGTTGCTTTGGCCGGGCCAGTCGATGATTTGGGCCAAGGCAGCAGCCATTCCGGTTGCATGGATGCGTCACACGGTGAATTGGCTGGGCACGTTTCCCGGTTCGGAAATTCCAATGCCCGCGCCGCCGGTCTGGATGGTGCTTTTGTTTTTGGCGCTGCTCGTTTTAATCTGGGCGCCGTGGCGGGGAAGGGTGCTCGCTTGGCTGGCGCGCACGACTTCGTTCGCCGGCTGCATGGCGCTGGCGATCATGCCGATGAGGCAAGGCCTGGCTTCGCTGCACGCCCAGGAGGGGGAAATGAAATTGACACTTCTGGCTGTGGGAGCAGGACAGTGTGCAGTGCTCGAGCCGCCCGGCGCACCGGCGGTGATTTTCGACGCGGGTTCCTCCAGCATCTCCGATGTCGTGTTCAAAGCGCTCGGACCCTTTCTACGCCACGAGGGACGACGAGATATCAAGTCGATTTTCATTTCTCATCCCGATTACGATCATTTTTCGGCGGTTGATGAAATTGTGAAGGCCTACGACGTGAACGCGATTTTCATATCTCCCGAGTTTCGACCGCAGAGCATCGAAAGCCCGGCCGCGGAAATTTTATTGCGTGAGCTCGACGGCATGGAGCGCCCGCCAAGGCAGATCGAAAAGGGACAAAATATCGACCTGGGCAACGGCGTTGCGCTGGAAGTGTTCTGGCCTCCGCCGGGATTAAATTTCCCCGACCATAATGATTGCTCGCTGGTGATGCGATTGACCTACGCCGGCCACTCGGTACTCTTCACCGGCGACATTCAGGCGACCGCCGAGCGAGCGCTGATGCAGTCCGGTCAAAATCTCCATGCGGATGTTCTGGTCGCGCCGCATCACGGTTCGAACGAACCGACGACCGCCGCCTTCGTCGCAGCCGTCAATCCGTCTGCGATCATCTGTTCGGACGATCGCTCGCCTTCAAGCAAGCAGTTGCAGTTCGATCGAGTGATGAGAGACTATCGCGTGCTCCGCACGCGCAAAAGTGGAGCAATTACAGTGAGGATTGGCAAGGAAGGGGATTTGAAAGTGGAGCCGTTTTTGCACAAGCAGGCAAACAACTGAAAGTCGTTTTATGCGACTTTGGAAATGATGTAGTCGCTTGATGTTGTAGGTTGCGGGATAGGCAAATGGTCTTCTTGCAATCCATCCAGATGAAACGCAATTGCCTGTTTCATATTCTTTTTTACATCTCGAATCGTTTTGCCGGTTGCAACGCAGCCGGGAAGATCAGGTACATAAGCACTGTAATTGCTTGGAGACTTTTCGATAACAATGAGGTATTTCATTTCTAACCCTTCTTGAGCCCGGCCTGCTTCAATACGCTGTTCAAAGTGCCAGCTCGCATATCATCACCAAAGTGTCCTGCAATCGTCACACGACCGGCCTTTTTCGGATGTTTATATTGTCGGTGACTTCCGCGCGTTGCGACAAGAATCCATCCGTCAGATTCAATCAGGCGAATTAGCTCGCGAACTTTCATTATATTCTATTTCCCCGCCAGCGCGGGTTCAAAACCGCGGCCGGGTTCGGGATGGAATCCGTTGGTGGCTTTCCAGATTCTCATCGCGGCTGCGATGATTACGATGACGGCACACGCTTGCATCGCCACCAGCAGTGTAGCGGTTACACCGTTGTTGATGGTGAGCGTCCAATCGGGCGCTGGCTTGGCCAGTTGGGTGCGAACGGTGTCGAGTCTTCCAATGAACTGGTAAACCGCGCCGGTGCTGGTGGTGATGAAGACAAAAGCCATCGGCAGCGTCGTCGCCCACGCGTATCTGGCCAGTCCACTGTTGGCCAGAAATGCGCTGGCAATCGCAAGGGCGATGACGGAAAGCATCTGGTTGGCCACGCCGAACATCGGCCAGATGGCGTCCATGGAATTATTGACGATGAAAAAGACCCAGCCGAAGACGATGATGGCCGTGCTGA
Source organism: Tepidisphaeraceae bacterium (assembly GCA_035545895.1). Classification (GTDB taxonomy): domain Bacteria; phylum Planctomycetota; class Phycisphaerae; order Tepidisphaerales; family Tepidisphaeraceae; genus DASZXJ01. Next base: position 10,389 of record DASZXJ010000238.1, read on the forward strand.
GAATCGCGCCTGGCCAGAAGTCGGCGCGTCCCCATTGCCCGCCCAAGACCTTACCCATCGTTTCCTGAAGCAGAAACCGGCCGATTCGCGTGCCGGTGTCGATCGTAGTCAGGATGAACAGGGCTTCAAACATGATGGCAAAGTGATACCAATACTTCCACATTTTCTGGAACGCCTGTTCGGCAGCGGGGACGAAGCGCCGGGTCGCATCGTCGAAAATCTTGGCCATGCCAACCGCGAGGGTGACAGCTCCACCAGTGCGCCCGCGAAGCGATTCCTGTGTCAGCGTTTCATACATACTGATATGTTCCGGTCCACCGCCGCCGCCCACTTGAAGGATTTTGTCCTGCCATTTCGGGACTGCCGCCAGATCGACGTTCATGCCATAGTAATCCTTCACCGGCAGTGCGCAGGCGGCGATCACAGCACAGACGCCGACAAGCCCTTCAATCAGCATCGCGCCGTATCCGATCGCGCGAGCATCGGTCTCTTTCTTGATCATCTTCGGCGTGGTGCCGGAAGAGACCAGCGCATGAAACCCGCTGATCGCGCCGCACATGATGGTAATGAAAAGAAATGGGAAAATATGTCCCGGCACGGTTGGCCCACCGCCCAGAAAAACGCTGTTAACCGCTGGCGCTTCAAGCTTCGGATTGGCGACAAGCACGCCGCCGACAAGCAAAGCGATGGTTCCAATTTTCAAAAAACTTGAGAGATAATCTCGCGGACAGAGAAGGATCCAAACCGGCAAAACCGATGCGATAAACCCGTATATCGCCATGGCTGCGATAACGCTGGTGTCTTTCAGGTTAAAATAAGGCTCCAGCGGCGATCCTGGAATCAAACCGCCAACAACCGTTGCAGCAAGTGTCAGCGCCGCGCCAATCAGTGAGGCTTCCACCACATGTCCCGGGCGAATTTTGTACATCCATAATCCGACCAGCAGCGCGATCGGAATTGTGCAGGCGATGGTAAACGTGCCCCACGATGAACCGGGTACGAGGCGAACGGCATCGGCAGGAAGTGGCGAATCAGCAGAAAGTTCCGCGCTGGTTTTCATCTGAAACGGGTCGTTGAAGATGAGTTCAGACTGCCCGCCGTTATACGTCAACCGCGTACCTGCAGGAATGATGTAAATACCGGATGCGTTGCGCATCGGCGGCGCCCCTGCAAAGATCATCCGACTGCCAAGCGGATATTTTACACTTTCTCCGCCGAGCGCTTTCACCACGACTTTTCCCAACCCCGCCAGCGCGATGATGATGATGAACAGAATTGCGATGGTGCAGGCTGTGCCCGCGACTTTGCCGATATCGAAAAATGCGATCTGCGCCAATGATTTACCGCCGCGGCGTATACTGGCGGCCAGCACAATAAAATCCTGCACCGCGCCAGCCAGGCAAACGCCGATCACCAGCCATAGCAAGCTCGGCAGATATCCAAATTGTGCAGCCAGCACTGGTCCGATGAGCGGCCCCGCGCCGCTGATGGCGGCGAAGTGATGGCCGAAGAGCACCCATCTGTTTGTCGGATGATAGTTCTGCCCATCATTGAATTGGTATGCGGGTGTTTCGCGTGTTCCATCCAGCGCTGCCACCCGGGACGCGAGGAATGCACTGTAATAGCGATAGGCAATGGCCATCGCGCACAAAACGAAAATCATGACGGGCATTGCGCTCATGTATTGGATCTCCCGGAAAGGCCGGATTTTACGGTGGACAACAAATAATCCAAGGATTTTCTCGTGCCGCTTGCGGTTTTGCGGTGATTTTACGACGAACGCAAAACTGCAAGCGGGTTATGGCCAGATCAAATCGCGCCAACGTAACGAAGCGCATTGCGCAAGCCGTTGACCGGGTCGCCATCGCGCTGCCAGTCGCTCAGCACGGTCGCTGAAGCGGCTTTGTAGGCGTCGGTATGGGTTGGGTCCGTGACATCGAGCAGGCATTCGGTGAGGTGATCGAGATCCCCGCGCCGAAAGATGCGGCCATTGACTCTGTCGCGGACGAGTTCGGCGGCTGCGCCGACCACATCGCTGGCGACAATCGCCATTCCAGCCGTCACGGCTTCGTTGATCACGACTGCCCACGGCTCATTGTCACTGGGTAGGACCAGAACATCGGAGGCGCGATACAAAGCGCTGACCAGCGGCTGATCGTCCAAAAATCCGGTCCAGATGATCCGTGCGGCCAGGTTTTCAGGCACGCGCGATTCCAAATCTTTTCTCAGGGGTCCATCACCAACGATGAGCAAATCCCAGTCAGGAATCCGGCCGGCAATTTTGGAAAACGCATCGATTAACAGATCGACACGTTTCACGCCGACTAATCGACCGGTGTAAACAAGCTTTCTCCGATTTGGGTTAAGTCTGAATTTGGAGACCGCGGCGTCGCGCTGGCTGTCGGTTATATTTCGAACCATCGAATAGTCGGGTTCGTAAGGCGAATAGAAAATTTGCTTGGGGTCAGCACCGTATTTGAGGAAATATTCTTTTCCCAGGCGTCCGCAAACCAATAGAGCGTCACATTTACGTATAACACGGTTGACCAACTGGCGCTTGGCCCAGGCTCGCAGGCCGGTTGCTTCGTCCCCCCGGATATTGCTGTCCGCGACCATCAGGCAGGGCAACTTGTTGCGAAAGCACCACCAGATGATGCGCAGGCGGCCAAGATCGTTGTACCCAGCAGCAACAACGGCGCGGGCGTTGTTCGCCTGCAGCCAGCGGATAATTCTGCCGGCTTTTTTCCATTCGCGAACCAGGCCGCTCGGCTTGGCCTGCTGAAGGACCGATTCCCCGCCGCCGAACATCACCGGGCCGATCTCCGGGGCGCTTTTGAATTCCCAATGCGGGTCCTGGTGTGTGAAGAGCGTGAACAGTTGTAGTTCGGTCAGTTCGGCGGCAATACGCCGGTGCAAATGCAGCCGATAGGGCGGGCAACTGTTGGAGATAATGGCCAATGCCGGACGTGAATTCATAACCCCATCTGCTCCAGATACCTGCCCAGCACGCACAGCGTAAATGCCCGCGACCAGATCGGACTATCCGGTTCATTCAAGAATGATTGCCAGATCGCATCGATGCCAGATTCTCGAAGCATGCCGACGGACTTTAGTTTTTCAAGCGATTGCTCGCATAAGGGCTTTAGCGGCCCAAGCATCCAACGGCGAATGGGAAGGGTGAATCCGCGTTTTTTCTGATTCAGAAGATCAGGACGCAACAGCGAAGGAAATGCAACCCGCAGAAGGTGCTTGTCCGCCCGCCCGGTAGGCAATCGCACATGGCCCGGGAAAGTATGGACCAGATTCAGCAGTCGTTGATCGAGCAATGGCACGCGTATTTCCAAGCCATGTGCCATGCCATTGGCATCGCCATCGCGCAGCAGCATGTTTCCCTGATAAAAGCAAGACTCGATCCGCGAGACAGCACTGATTACATCGCCATCGATGGGGATTTCGCGTTCGATGCCGGCGAGTTGAAAGGCGGATGTCAAACCCAGCGCCGAAGAACTGATGCCAAGATCAGACAATTGCTGCGACGACATGCTTCGCCGGCGCTGAAGCGCCAATTCCATCACGCTGCCCGTGGATCGTGCGATATCGAGAACTTTTTGGCCCACGGCTTCGGATCGTCCAACGGCCGCGAGGCGTCCCAATCCGCCGCGCATCGAACGCGGCACCCATTGCACCGTACGCATGAAACGATGGAACCGAGGTACGTCTGAAAAGCTGGGATATCCGCCAAAAAGCTCATCGCCGCCTTGTCCGCTCAGCGCGACGGTGATCCCTTGGGCGCGAACCGCTTTGGAAATGACATAAACGTTGAGCCCGTCGAGCGATGGTTGATCCATCGCGCCGAGCCAGTTGAATGCCGCAGCCTCGGCATCGGCGCTGTCAATCTGAATGATCGTGTGATTCAGGCCGAACAACCTTGCGGTTTCAGAGGCCAGATCGATTTCGCTCATCTCCGGTTGCTCGGCAAATCCGACGGTAAATGCGCGAATGTTCGGGCTGTAGCGTTTGGCCAAACCGGCAATGATCGTGCTGTCCAGGCCGGACGAAAGAAAAACTCCGACGGGCACGTCGGCGATCAGGTGATCGCGAACGGCGGCGTCGAGCGTTGTTTGCAATGCAGCCACCGCACGCTGTTCGTCCATGGTGTTGTCGATGGCCGGATAATCCCAGAATCGCACGGGTTCGTTTACACCATCGGCGCTTACGATTTGCCAGTGGCCGGGAGGGAAGGATTTCACTTGCGCGAAAATGGTTTGCGGGTGTTGAACAGCCCCATACGCCAGCAAGCCGGCGATGCCGCGCGGGTCAAGTTCCTTTGAAACCAGATTTGACGCAAGCAGGGCTCGCACCTCGCTGGCGAATAAAAATAAATCCTTCGATCGGGAAACATAGAGCGGCTTGATGCCCATCGGATCGCGCGCCAACATCAATTCATTTTTGGCAACGCTGAAAAAGGCGAAGGCATACATTCCTTCGAGCCGCCTGACATATTCCGGGCCGTAACGGACAAGGCCATGAAGCAGGACTTCCGTATCGCTGTGGCCCTTAAACACTTCGCCGTCGGATTCCAACTTTCGGCGGAGTGCCTGAAAATTGTAAATCTCGCCATTGAATATGATCTGGTCGCCGGTGCGCGGATGAACCATCGGTTGATGGCCCAGCGGCGAGAGATCGATGATCGAAAGCCGTCGTTGTCCGAGACCGAGAAAGGCGCGACCAAAGGAGAGAATCTGTTCGCCGCTGTCGTCCGGTCCACGGTGAGCTTGCGCGCGGGTCGCCCGGGCGAGATCTTCTTCTACCGCCTTGCGTGACTGGGAGATGATTCCCGCAATGCCGCACATGCAATTCTCCCGTTGTTTATTACGGAATTATCCGGCGATAATGTTCAGTCCAACGCCGTGCGATGACATTCCAATCATACTCTCGCGGCGCGAAAAGCCTAGCGCGGGCGGCCGCTTCGCCGCGCAAAGGCGTATCCGTAATCCATCTGCGCAATTCTGCCGCCAGCGCATCAACGCTCATGGGCACGACTCCGCCCAAGCCGTTGGCCGTAATTTGAGGATGAATATTTACCTGGTCGGAAATGATGACCGGCGTCCCGGCCGCGAGCGATTCCACAACCGCTACACCGAAATTTTCCTGATAGCTTGGCAAAACAAAAAGATCGGCATCGGCGAGTGCAGCAACCCGTTCGACTCCTCGCAGCATGCCGACAAACTTAACGCGATCGCCGACTCGGTGGGAAGCAATCATCTGTTCGATCGTCGTACGATAACCATCCGAATTCGGTCCGGCGATGACTAGCATTGCGCCTAAGTCCGCTGTCTGGGCAAAGGCAGGGATCAGCACATCAAATCCCTTCTTTGCATGCAATCGGCCGAGATGCAGAAGCATGGGGCGATCCAGCGGCAGGTCATGCTGGCGCCGAAAGGTATTTTCTTCAGGCAATAATTCAAACTCCCGCAAATCCACACCATTTGGTTCCACGATGGCGGGCGGGGATAATCCGAGCGGGCCGGTGAGATCACGCTCTAGTTCACTGGTGAAATGAAGAGCGCAGGCTCGGTTCAAATCTTTGCGCTGACGCCAGATCATGTAGATCCGCTTTTTCAATTTGCCCTGAGCCAGCGACCAGGGATCCAGCATTCCGCAGGGGCGCAAGACATAAGGCTTATCATATTTGCGCGCGAGGCGGGATGCCTGATGTTGAATTTCTAGCCAGATTGCATGAATGTGCAGGATATCCGCGCGGGGTATCTCTTCCGCAAGAGTGAGAACCATTTTGGGATGGCGTCCAAGTCTTCCGGTGGTCGGTCCTACAAGCCGCACGTTAATCCCCGCCTGTGCCATCGATTCTGTAATTGTATTGTTTTCCCCCGCGCACCATCCGGAGACAACCGATACATCAAGTCCGGCTGCCTTTTGCGCCTGGGCAAGCCCCGCTAGCGCAACAGCCGGCCCGCCGCCGCGGGGGTCGATTCCAGAAATAATGTGCAGGACGCGCATAAAGATGAATGACAATCACGGGTGTCGTGTTCGCTCTTTGATCGGTTTAGCCGGATTGCCGGCTGCGATCATCCACTCCGGCACGTCTCGGCTGACGACCGCGCCAGCCCCGACCACTGCTCCGGCTCCGATCTCCACGCCCGGAAGAACCAGCGCGCGGACGCCGACAAATGCATCTTCGCCTACAACAATTTCGCCAACGACCAAAGGCAGGTTCGATTTCGTGAAATCGTGCGTGCCCGCACACAGGTAGGCTTCCTGCGCAATCGTGCAGCGGGCTTTGAGTGTGATCGGAGCCAGATTGTAAACATTGCATTCCGGGCCAAGGCAGGACCGATCGTCCAGCGTCAGTTTCCATGGGAATTTGACGCGAGACGAACTGGCGACGAACGGCGCACCGATCACCTTGCAGCCGAACATGCGAAGCAAAAAGACTCGCCACTTATAAAGAGGCTTGGGCGTCGTCCGATAAAAAAGCGCCCAGACAAATATCCAGAGAACCAGTTTCAGGCGCATCTTCAGCGACCAGGGTGATGCGTATGCGCTGGCCTGCTCCATTGTCATCAGCGGCTTCATAGGGCGCGCTCCCGCGTCTTTTGAGTTCGTGCTTCCAGCAACAGTTCAAAATCTTCCAAAAACATCTGCGCTACACGAGAGTTGCTGAACTGCAATGCCGTTTCAGCGGCTGCCTGGCCCATTCGAATGATATCATTGGTATCGGCAAGTTGGCCGGTCAGGGCTCGTGTGAGGGATTCTACAGGGTCGTTGCGATGATCGAAAATGACACCGTTCACGCCATGCTGCACAAAATCGCGGAAACAAGCCAGATCAGAAACGATGGGAGCCAAGCCGGTCGCCATTGCTTCGAGTGGCGCTACTCCAAAGCTCTCGCCTTTCTCGGCGAGCGACGGGTAGCAATAGTAATGTGCATTTTGAAGCAGATGTGCCAGCTGATTTCGATCGGCGATGGCCGGCAGGAATTCGACTGGTAGATTTTGGCCGAGGGACTTCAGTTTGGCCAGATATTCTTCACCGCCTCCTCCGCGAGATGTTTCGCTTGGACCGACGATGCGAAGAGTCAAGTCGTTGGGACGATTAGGAAGTCGGCCGAATGCTTCAACAAGCACGTGCACACCTTTTTCGGGATGAATTCGGCCGGTGTAGACAACATATCGTTTGCCATTCCATTGCCGGGGAGCCGCAGGCGGCACAAACGCCTTGGTGTTGATCGGATTGGGTAATACTTTAGTGATTCCCGCAACCGACGGTGTTTGTGCGATGACCTGTTCCGCCACCGCGCTGGACGTGCATGCAAGTCGCGAAACAAAACGGTAGAGACCCATTTGGCCCTTGGGCGCGCGAGCCACATTAACCACAATCTGTCCGGCGCTTCGCCTCATTGACGCCAGCAGCGCCGGCAGCCAGAAAACATTCGTTACGCAAATGTCGCTTTTGGGAACCGAAAGCATGATTCGTGCTGAAAAGACCGCATCTTTCAACAGGTTAATCTTCAGGTTGTTGGTTCGTTTAAATCCGCTTCGACGGATGTACCGTACTCGGCCGATTGTTTCGTTGGCCATTTGGTCCGGCCATGCACGGCTGACCATCGTCACTTCGTGTCCTTGAGCGGCGAATTCATGGGCCAATTCGTTCCAAAGGACTTCCACCGCCCCGCACGCTGCGGGAGGCAATGGAAGAAACGCTCCGGTCACGATGGTGATACGCATGGCGAGATCAGAGTCCCTGCTTGGCCGGCTTGGTGCACCGCACGGCCGTTGTCAGCTTTCGCGTCAAGATCCATTCTCGAATTCCATGGACCGGCGGAAATAAGCGCCTGGTTTCATACCCACGACGGCGGTGCCATTGTTCCACATCAAACCGGCTGACCAGATGCACCGCATCGGCATCACGAAACCACGGAGCGTGAAAGACGGCTGGGTCGGCATTGACCCAAAACCGTGGCTGGCCATTCAGTCGCGACATCACGCGGCTGAGCATCAGAAAAGTCATGGCCTGCCATCGTGCAAGCCGGCTCAGATGTCGCAGCGATGGACACACATACCCCGGCATATCGTAGCGCGGGCAGAAGACAAAGTGAGCGCCGCCGGGATTGAGCAGGCGATCAACCTGTTCCAAAAATGTGGAAGGTGTGGCCACATGTTCCAGCACAAAGGTTGAAAAGATGATGTCATACCTGCCGATGATTTGTCCCGGATCGCAGATGAACACGTCGTCAGCGACCTGCTTCAAATAATCCTGGTTGGCGGGGGTGACGTCCTGCGCGTGGTAAATCACGCGGGATCGCATTTCGCCCAGATGGGCTGGGAAACTCGGCCGGCCAGCGCCGAGTTCGAGGACTCGCACTGCATTGGCGGAACCGAGCATGGACCGAATGGTCGGGAGAATCAGGTCATGCCAGTTTTGCTGGGCTGCTCCGCTGTCGTGCGAGGGATCAAACGCGGTATAAGTCTGCGTATTGGTATAAAAGTCATCAAGGCGTCGGCGCAGTTCGCCCGCGGCAGGGTCCGAAGGAACGGGATTTCGCAAAAGCTTCAACTTTGGCATGGCCTGCGCGTGATGAGTCTATGAATGAATCGACCGACGGCAATGAAAGTCGCACTAATATAAGGCAGGCACGCACGTCCGATAAAACAGTTTCCCTTGCTGGCGGGTCAGGATTGCCGAAGATACAAGGAAGACAATGCCCAACGAGCGCGCCCCCATCACGTTTTTGTTTACGGTTAAGAACGAACAGGTGAATTTACCCTATTCGCTGGCATCGGTTCGCGACTGGGCGAGCGAAGTATTCGTGCTCGATTCGGGCTCAACCGACAAGACCAGGGAAATCAGCGAAGAATACGGGGCCAAGTTCTTCTACCACGAATGGCTTGGTTATGCGGGCCAGAAAAACTGGGCACTGGATAACCTGCCGATCACAAGCCCGTGGGTATTCATCATCGATGCGGATGAAGTCATCACCCCAAAACTTCGCGATGAGCTGATTCGTGTCTCCACTGATCTCAATTGCTCGGAAAACGCTTTTTATGTGAATCGATATTTCGTTTTCCTGGGCCGGCGAATCGGGCATTGCGGATACTATCCGAGTTGGAACATTCGATTCTTCCGCAAGGGCAAAGCCCGCTATGAGCAGCGACAGGTTCATGAGCACATGGTGGCTGAAGGAAAAGTCGGATTCCTCAAGCACGATATGGAACATTACGACCGGCGAGGCATGTTCCATTACATCGCCAAACATAATGAATACAGCTCTCTTGAAGCCACCGAGATGTACAAGCTAATGACAGGCCGCTCGGATACAGACCGGGGCGCTCTGATGGGCTCGCCGGCTCAGCGGCGCAAATGGATCAAAACCTATGTCTGGCCCAAGCTGCCGGCTCGATGGTTCTGGCGATGGTTTTACATGTATATCCTGCGGATGGGGTTTCTTGACGGAATTGTTGGGTTTCATTTTTGCGTGTTTTTGGCTTCATATGAACATCATGTAAGCCTGAAACTGAAAGAATTGGTCCAGAACGACCGCGAACAACAATCCAAGGTGGGTTCGGCGTGACCGATCAGAACGAACCCAATCCCGCGATCTTCCAGACACTCGACAAGTGCGATCCTTCTCCCTACACGCGCAGCGAATATAAACGACGGTTTTTATGGAGCGTCGTCCAGGCGACGCTGTTTCGCGTGCCGTTGATGCGAGCGTTTCGATGGCGCAATTATCTGCTGCGATTATTCGGTGCACAGCTGGCGAAAAACTGCAATGTGCATTTTCGCGCCAAGGTGGTTCATCCCTGGCTGCTGGAGATGGGCGAGTGGAGCAACATCGGGCCCAACGCCATCGTTTACAACATGGGACAGGTGACGATTGGTTCACATAGTGTCGTAAGCCAGGATGTTTATATCTGTGCGGGCACGCATGATTACACGAAACCGACTCTGCCCCTTCAGCGATTGCCGATACGGATCGGCAACGGCGTGTGGATTGCGGCCGGCGCATTCATCGGGCCCGGATCAGTCGTGGGAGACAATAGCGTCATCGGCGCCCGCGCTGTGGTGGTGGGCGAGGTGCCGCCCGGCGTGGTGAGCGCCGGCAACCCGGCCCGGCCGATCGCGCCTCGTCCAACAAGCTCGTGAAACCCTGGAATTCCGAGATTCGTTCCTATGGACAGACGCGCGGCTTGCTCGCGCGACTACGCGAAGCCTCGCAACTGGCCCGAAAGACCCGCCAGTCCATGCAGAGCATCCAGGCCGAGGTTAAACGCGTTATCGAACAATGTCAGATCGCCGAGCGGATCACAACCGCAAAGACCGGAGTGAAACTACATGGTTTGAAGACTCTGGAAATCGGCGTCGGGCAGCTTCCCCGACAAACGATTTATTTTGCGCGAAACAATGATGTGACCGGCATCGATCTGGATGTTCTGCCGCAAGGATTTGACCCCGCCGGATACTTGCATCTGGCCAGTCACAGCGGAACGGGTCGCGCGCTCAAGACGCTGGTGCGCAAGCTCAGCGGGTTTGATCGGCGATATAATCAAGTCATTGCCCGGCAGTTGGGACTGGCAAACCCGCCTCCGTTCAAACTTCAGCAGATGGATGCCTGCGAGCTGGAATTTCCGGATAATTCGTTCGATTTTGTCTACTCGTTCGACGTGTTTGAACATCTGCCTGATCCGCCGCGGGTGCTTGCTCAGGTTCAGCGGGTGCTTAACCCCGGCGGCGTATTGATGGCATACATCCATCTCTATACCTGCGATTCCGGCCATCATGATTTGCGTGTTTATTTGCCCGGGCGCGGGGATTTGCCGCACTGGGCGCATCTTCGTCCTGCGATGCAGAATTCGGTGCAAACCTATGTCGTGCTGAACCGCCTTCGCCTGGGCGAATGGCGAACGTTGTTCGAAACAGAATTGCCGGGCACCTCGTTCGATCTCATTACACTGGAAACTGACCAGCACGTGCGCGATGCGCTGCCCCGATTGCGCACCATGGGCGAATTGAAGGAATTCACCGACGAAGAACTGCTGACGGATCGCATCATCGCGGTTTGGAAAAAGCCATGATCAACCGCAGGATCAAGTTGGTTATTGTCATCGTCGATCTGGCGGCGGGGACAGGCTCGTTTGTCCGCAGCCTGGGAAGCGGGCTTCGGCGATGGTATTCGAGTGAATTCGAAGTTCACCTTCTGACGATTCGTTCATGCGAATTAAGCGACGCCGACCGAGCCGCGTTTGATCAAGCGCACTCGCTTGACATGGATTTGAAGGAAAATTGGCGGCAAATGTTTGCGCTTCCCATTGCGGTGAAACGCATGCGCATGGTACTGGAGGAGGTGCAGCCCGATCTAATCATGGGCGTGCATACATTTTCGAATGTGGTCAGTTCCTTTGCCGCTGGCGACCGTCCGGTCATTTTGACGGATCACCTGAATCTGTCGCAGCGCCAGTCCGCCCGCGGATTCTCTGCGCCAACGCGGATGTTGATGAAGCAAATGTATCGAAAGCATCTCGCGGTGGGTGTGTGCCAGGAAATCGTCAATGATCTGCGAGCCCATTTCGATGCTTCTCGAACCGAAGCCATTTTGAATGGGGTTGATGTTACCAAAATTAGAGCCGCCTCGACTGAGTCGCCACGGATTGAGGTGCCCAGTCGATACATCATTGCCGTGGGCAGGTTAGCGCCGCAAAAGGATATTCCCACTTTGCTGCAAGCGTACGCTCTTGCGCGCAAGGCCGGGTTGCACGAGGACTTGGTAATCGTTGGAGATGGGCCTGAGCGCGCCAGCCTTGTTGAATTGTCGCGATCATCTGGCTTGGAAAACCATGTGCATTTTGCGGGTCAACAAGCCAATCCTTTCCCGTTGATCGCTCGATCTAAGATGCTCGTGATGTCGAGCGTCTACGAAGGTTTTGGCCTGGTGCTAGCCGAAGCGCTGGCGCTGGGCGTGCCCTGCGTTTCGACTGATTGCCCGAGTGGCCCCAGAGAGATTCTCGGCAATGGCCAATATGGGTTGCTCGTGCCGGTACGCGATCCGCAGCGTCTGGCCGATGCGATGTTTCGTCTGGCGAACGATGATGAACTGCGAAAACAATTCATCGCCCGATCGGGTGTGCGTGCCAATGAATTGAGCCTGGAAAACATGACTCGCCGATATCGCGACTTGATGGTTAAAGAGTTGCAAAGTTCTTCGCCTGTCTGAATGATGACGCCATGACCGACTGGAAGCGCTTGCACGGCGACAATTTCAAGAATGTGCGCTGCCTCGTCACCGGCGGGGCGGGGTTCATCGGTTCACACGTGGTGCAGGCTTTGTCCGAACTCGGCGCGGATATCGTCGTGATCGACAATCTTGCCGGTGGAGACCGCGCCAATATCGAGCCGTTCAAACATCAGTTCATCAATGGTTCGATCCTCGATCAGGCTGCGATCAACCAGGCCGCTCAGAACTGCAAATATATCTTTCATCTGGCGGCTTTGGGTTCGGTGCCGCATAGCTTGGAAAAACCGCTCGAATATCACCAAGTGGATGCCACCGGCGCGCTGATGGTGCTTCAGGCGGCGCGGGCTGCGAACGTCAGGCGGGTGATCTATTCCGCCAGTTCCAGTGCATATGGTGAAGCCCCTGAACTGCCCAAGGTCGAGACGATGCCGACCAACCCGCTGAGCCCCTACGCTGCCGCCAAGCTGGCGGCGGAGGGGTATATGACCGCCTACAGCGCCAGCTATGGGTTGGACACGGTTTCGCTTCGGTACTTCAACATCTTTGGACCCAGGCAAAATCCCAACAGCGCCTACGCAGCCGTCATTGCGGCGTTCGCCAAGGCGATCCTTGGCGGCAAGCCACCGGCCATCTTCGGCGATGGCGAGCAATCGCGCGATTTCACTTTCGTTCACAATGCCGTTCATGCCAACTTGCTGGCTGCTCGATTTGAAAGTCCCCTCAAAGGAGTAGTTCTTAACGTCGCCTGCGGCAAACGGGTTTCACTGAATGAACTGGCCCCAATGATGTGCCGGTTGCTCGACCGTGCCGACCTCAAACCCATCTATGGCCCTGCTCGTGCAGGCGATGTGAAGCATTCATTGGCCGACCTGTCGCGAATTCGTCAGGTGCTCGGTTACGAACCCATTGTCGAACTGGCCCCCGGTTTGGATGCCACGCTGAAGTGGTACGCCTCTGTCCTCAAATAAAAAAGCCACAGGGAAGCACAGAGGTCATAGAGAAGAAACTGATTCAGGACTTCTTCTCTGTGACACTCTGTGTCCTCTGTGGCTCATTGCCTCCCGTCGTTTTTAATGTCCGCGGAATCCGAAGTTGAAGCTCCAGAATGATGGGCGTTCAACTCGAACCGGGGCGCATTCCTGCCAATATCCGGCGCTGACCAGTTCCTGCCGTTCCACGTTGTCCCAGTGACCCGGGGTAACAACGACCTGGTGATGCCGCTCTTCGTAATGGCCGGGGCTGACCATCACCTGTTCATAGACCACGCGCCGGCGATAGCCGTCGAACCGGACGACCTCGCGATTCTCGTAGCAAGGCGGCACCCACACCCGCTCGCATTCATCGCGCACGACCGGTTGCGCCCATACTCGGTCGCAGACCGTACGATAGACCGGCGCCACCCAGACGCGCTCGGCAGGCCTGGCGTATTCGGTTGCGCCGAAACCGATGTTGAACCGCACATCGTTGCGATCATCGTGGCGACGATCAAAGCCATGATCTTCAGCCGATGCCATCGCTGGAATGAGTCCCAGAACGCCCACTGCGACCGCCAACTTCAAACCCTTGATTGCCCGGATCATAAGTTCCTCTCTGTTGTATCCTGCATATCAGACAGAGGTGGGCGGGCGAGGGTTAGTATGTACAAGTCATTTGTTTACAGGGACTTGTGACGAGTATAAATTCTCAATCAAATCAGAAGCGCGCTCCAAGGCCATTTGGCCTTCAAAACGGCGGGCAACCGTTTTGCACGCCAGTGGCGAGGTGAGTATTTCGCTGAGCAAAGCGGTTGCGGAATTCGCGTTATAGCGGCGGAAATTGATTGATCGGCCAACGCTTAATCGTCCGATGCGCTGGGCATTGTCGAACTGATCGTGCGCCATCGGCGTGATCAACTGCGGCACACCCGCCGCCAGCGCCTGGGCATTCGTTCCGATCCCGCCATGATGTACCAAAGCCGCGCAGCGCGGCAACAACAATTTGAACGGCACATAATCCACATGCTTCACCGATGGCGGAAGATCTTTGGGAATCTGATCGGCGTGGCGCGTCAGCAAAATTCCGCGGCGTTTAAGGTTGAGACACGCCTGCACCGAATCTGCAAAAAAACTGGCGCCCTGGATCATCGCGCTGCCCGGAGTAAATGCGATTGGCGCATCGCCGGCGCCAAGCCATTGATTCAGATCGTCGGAAATTCCCACGATGCCGGTCTCATCGTATAGCGGAAATCCCACGAGCCTGAGTTGCGGCGGCCAGTCGGGTTGCATGGGCGCATACCAGTCCGGCCATAAGCCGAGCATCAATTGCGGCGAGTTCCACCAGTCTTTTAAAATCCCGCTGACAGGCTGGGTCAATCCCACCTTGGCGCGAAATTCGTTGATTGGCTTTGCGAGTTTGCGGTCGATCAGGACTCGATCTCCGAATTGCCACATCTTTCGCTTGAACCATTTGGGAAACCATCGCGGCATGAACAGGCCGGGCAATTTCGGGTTGTCATAAACTGTTCGAATGACAGCTGGCTGAATATGCACGGTCGCGGTGGGAATGTTGAATTTCTCCTGCGCGATCCTGGCTCCCAGTCCCAGGGAAGATGCAACCACCACGGTTTTTTCCGGCACATATCGGTCGGCGATGGTCTGATATGCCTGCTCCAGGGAGGGCATGACGCCTCTCATGAAGACTGCATCAAACCCACGCGTGGGATGCCACAAGTCCGGGTCATCCATCAGCGTGCGAAATTGCTCATCGGTCCCCAGTTCAACAAATTGCAGCCCGGCTTTGGCGGCAAGGCCAGAAAAATGACCATTGGTGATGAGCGTGACATCATGCCCGCGATCGCGCAGCGACAAGCCCAGCCCGACAAACGGATGCACATCGCCATGGCTGCCGATGGTAAAGAGAAAAATGTTCATAAGCAGACAACTCGCGATTTATTATCGAAGAAACCAATTCCGTTGAGCGGATGCCATTTTCGAAGGCTGACTTTAGTTGAAATGACGTTAAATTACCCATCTCCTCATCACAACGTCTCAAGAAAAACTTCTTTTTGATTTTTTACAATTTCCCCTTGCCATTTAATTTCATTGCCGCTTCAATCCGCCCACCCAAATGTGGTCACGTCGAGCCATTTCTCTTGGCGATTTGATGGCTCGGATTATTTGCTAATAGGGAGAATTCAATGCGCGGTTCCTTTCGCAATCGGCGAGTGAGGGAAATTCTTGTCCTGGCTGCCTGTGCGGCAGGTCCTTCGTTTTCCATGGCGGCGAACGTCAGTTGGACTTTTCTTGGAAGCAGCAGTTGGACGGGCGCATCCAATTGGGTGGGTGGCGTGCCTGTGGCTGGATCGACCGCGATCATCGCGCATAGCGACGTCGTCAGTCGAACCGTATCGTACACCTATTCCGGTGGATCGATTCAACTAAGCGGCCTGCTGGTGGACAACGCCGGTTCGGGCTCCAATGTCTTCTCGCAAGCCACAAACACCCTGAATTCCAGCAGCATGACCATCGGCAACGCGGGCAACGGCTACTGGGTTGTCAGCGATGGCACATTCAACATTGCCGCCAATTCGCAATTTGGCGCGTCGGGCAGCGGACGCGGCACGGGCACGTTCAGCGGCGGAACGGTCAACCTTTCGACGTTCAATCTTGGCGCTCTTGGATTCGGCACGTTCAATCAATCCAATGGCACGTTGGCGATTAACAATAATTTCAGTGTCGGCCAGTCATCGTCAGGACAGGGAACGTACATCATCAGCGGCGGCAGTGCGAGTGTGACCAACAGCTTCTTTGTGGGCGAGAGCGGCAACGGAACGGTATCGCAGAGCGTCGCCAAAATTACAGCAAACAGTTTGATTCTCGCCAACGGCAGCGTCTCGGCTGGAACTTATTCGTTGCAAAGCGGAACGCTTGCGGCGACCCAGGAAAACGTGGGTAATCGCGGAATCGGGCGCATCATCCAAATCGGCGGAATTAACGTAATCGGCAATGGCGGAGGCACGTTGACCGTGGCATCGTTCAGCACGGCCAATGGTCTGTATAGTCTTGGTGGCACGGGAAGCCTGCAGGCGGGGATCGAATATATCGGCGCGGGGGGAACCGGATCGTTTGTTCAAACCGGCGGAATCAACAACGTCGGAACCACGTTGATTACCGGCATTAACAACGGCACGGGAAACTACTCGCTGGGCGGCACAGGTGTTTTGGTGGTTGCCAACGAAGAACTCGCCCAGACCGGTGTCGCAACATTTACACAATCCGGAGGCACACACAACGTTTCCGGAGGATTGGCCATTTCCACCAACGGCGGAAATGGAGCTTATTATCTCAGCGATGGATCGCTCAGCGTGCTTGGCGATGCGACGATCGGCCTGTCGGCAACCGGCACGGCCTTGATGAACATCAGCGCCGGTTCGATGGAAGTGGCCGGCGCGACCAACATCTCTTCGGTATCCAACAGCAAGCTGCAATTGGCCGGCGGAATGCTCACAACCGGCACACTGAATACCAACGGCAGCTCAACCAATTTTCAGTGGAGCAGCGGCGTGCTGAAATTTAGCCACGGACTTTCATTGTCATTGACCGGCGGCATGCAAACCTCGATCGATCTGACCGCGCTCAAAACGCTGATCGTCACCGATACACTCAGCGGCGATGGCTCGCTGCCGCTCGCGCTCAATGGCGGAATTCTTTCCGTCGGTGATTTGTCCAATTACGGACTGCTGCAGTTTAATTCCGGAACGCTGCAAATATCCAGCGCGCAGGCTGTCGGTTTGGGTTCGCTGTTCGGAAGCACGCTCCAGCTCAACAACAATCAGCATGTGGATGTGGTCAACAATACATTAACCGTCAATTCCGGCGGATTGATGCTCCTTGCCGGTGGCAGCATGTATGCCAGCAACGGTGTTACGAGTAATGGACAGATTCAACTATCCGGGCCGACAGCGCAACTCAGCGGCGGCTCGCTTACGAATAACGGCATCGTCAGCGGCAATGGACGCATCGCCAATCAATTGAACAACACGAGTACCGGCATCGTGCGGGCGTCCGGCAGCAACTGGCTGCAATTGACCGGCAGCGGCAATGTGAATAATGGACAGCTTAATTTGATCAACGGCGGAGCAATCGAGTTTACGCACGATCTGACCAACAACGGCGTGATCTCGGGGCGCGGCGTGTTGATCGCCACGGGCGGGCTGACCAATGGCGGGCAGATGCAATTCTCCGGAGGCTTTACCGATATCCATGGCACTGTTGTCAATAACAACCGAATTATCGTCACCGGCGGAAGCACCTCAACCTTTTATGACCCCGTTGATACCTCCGGCGGCAATATCACGGTCAACACCAACAGTACGGTTGTATTCCTTGGCGATGTTGTCGGTCAGAGCAATATTTCTGGTCCCGGTGTAAAGGACTTCGAGGCCGGCGCGAGCCTCGGTCCCATCGCCACTGTGCTGGGCAGCACCATCGTCGGACCCCTTGGAACCGTGACCACTCCACTGATTCACGAAAACTCATTGGCGATTTACGGACATACCTCCATCTCCGCCAAGGGCATGGCGAACGATCCCAGTGGCACGAGCATCGTCAAGTCACTGCAAATCGTTCCCGGCGGTCAGCTCGATCTGACCAACAATTCGATGATTGTCGATTTTGATGGGTCTGCAGGCGGTTTACTCAATGAAATTCGCAATGATCTTCAAACAGGCAGATTAACCAGCAGTGAAAGTGATGCCGCGTTCCGCCTGGGATACGCCGACAACAGCAACCTGGGTCTAACGAGTTTCAGCGGCCAACCGGTTGATTCATCGAGCTTGCTCATCAAATACACTTACGCCGGCGATGCGGATTTGAATGGATTGGTGAACGCCCACGACTTGGGTTTGCTCGCGCATC
This sequence comes from Tepidisphaeraceae bacterium, assembly GCA_035545895.1. Classification (GTDB taxonomy): domain Bacteria; phylum Planctomycetota; class Phycisphaerae; order Tepidisphaerales; family Tepidisphaeraceae; genus DASZXJ01. The sequence goes on from DASZXJ010000238.1 coordinate 28,533, forward strand.
ACTGGCAACAGACCGGTGGCGGCCTGTGGTTTGGCGGCGACTTCAATTACGACGGCACGGTCGATTTGTATGACATGATCCTTCTGGCGATGAATTGGCAGGCGGGCGTCAGCAATCCGCAGGCGGCGCCATCATTTGCCGATGCACTGGGCGCGCTCGATTTTTCCGGGGTCACCGTTCCCGAGCCCACGACGATTACGTCATTGTGTGCAGCAGCAATGATGGTTGGTCGTCGCCGTCGCAAATCGCGGGTAGAATGACCGATTATGGCCAAGCACGCACCGCGATTTCTCGAAATTGTCAACGATGCCCGCAGCCGCATTCGCGAATTGACCGTCGAGGATGTGAAAAAGAAACTCGCAGCCGGCGAAAAATTTCATCTGGTGGATGTTCGAGAGGAAAGTGAATGGTCCGCCGGCCATCTGCCGCAGGCTGAGCATCTGGGCAAGGGCATCATCGAGCGGGATATTGAAACAAAAATTCCCGACACCGCCGCTGAGATCGTCCTGTACTGCGGCGGTGGATATCGATCCGCCCTGGCGGCAGATAATCTGCAAAAAATGGGATATACCAACGTCTGGTCAATGGACGGCGGATTTCGCGGATGGAAAGAGGCGGGACTGACGATTCAGAAATAAGCGGCTGCTACGACGGCTTTCTTGTCCCGGGCATCTGATTATGCAGCACGGGCATCATTTCAAGATAAGGCTGAATAGGTGGGGATTTGGATTTGCGAAACGCATCTAGTGCACCATCAAAAAAGATTTTTCCTTCGTTGAGCATCACGATGCGCGGTTCCAGGCGGGATAGCAGGCTCATGTCATGGGTAATAATCAACGTTGTTCGCTGTTTCCCTTGCTCGGGTTTTCGGCGATGAACGTCGCGAATCAAATCCTGGATTTGCTCGGCGTGTTCAGGATCCAGTCCGGTGGTCGGCTCGTCATAAAAGATCAGCACCGGGTCCAGCGCCAATGCCCGTGCGATGGCGACGCGCTTGGCCATGCCGCCGGAAAGCTCTTCGCGATCGAGCTGCGGCACATGTTCGGCATCGAGGTCCACTGATTCGATCACATCATGAACGCGTTTCTGAATCTCCGGCTCTTCCATGCCTTTCACATCCGCAAGCCCCAGCGCGATGTTGTCGTAGACCGAGCCGGTGAATAGCGCATTTTTCTGAAACACAACCGCCCAATGACGGCGAAGCCGGTCCATGGTTTGATCGTCCAGCGTGGCCAGATCGGTCAACGGCTCGCCGGGTGATTCGTGGTCGGCGAGCAACACGCTGCCTTCGTCAGGGCGCATGCGACCGATCAGATGTTGCAGTAAAACGGTCTTGCCCGACCCGGAACTGCCGACGATCGCGACCAGTTCGCCTCGCTTGATTTCCAGATTGACGCCCTTGAGTACGTGGTTTTCGCCGAAGGATTTGTGCAGGTTTTTGACCTGGATTTCCAAAGCGGGCTGATCCATGCAAGCGATGGTAGCACGCCCAAGCCAAATAGGCCTCATTTTGGCTTAAAATCAATTGCTCCAGCGATTGAGCTGTCGGTAGAATGGAGCGGCTTTGAGGGCTTAGCGACCGCACCCATGAAACAGGCGTTCTGTTTAACAGTAATCGTATTGCTGTCGATGAATCTCCCGGTTCATGCGGCCGATGAGCCGCCGCTGATCGCCTACGAGAAAACCGTTGCGCCTTTGCTCCAAAAATATTGCTATCAGTGTCACAGCGGTGCCAAACCCAAGGCTGATCTATCGCTCAGTTCGTTCAAGACCATCGAATCAATCTTTCAGCATCGCGAGCAATGGGAATTGGTGGCCCAGAACGTTCGCACACACGACATGCCGCCCGAGGAGTCGAGGCTTCAGCCGACGCAGGCGGAGCGCGAGATCATTGTCGATTGGGTCGATCAGCAGCTTCATCAGCATGATTCGAAAAATCCGGACCCAGGCCGGGTGACGGTGCGGCGGCTGAACCGTGCGGAGTATCACAATACGATCCACGATTTGACCGGAGTCGATTTTCAGAGCAATGTCGAGTTTCCGCCGGATGATTCGGGGTACGGATTCGACAACATCGGCGATGTGCTTTCGCTGCCACCGGTGCTGATGGAAAAATATCTCTCAGCCGCCGATAAGATTTTGGAAGAAGCAATTCCGACTGAACCGGTATCAAGCAAGGTGCAGCGATTTCCCGCGAGCCTGGCGCAGGTTGGTTTCAACGCCATCGGCGATCGCGGTGATGGCTGGGTTCAGCTGATCAGTCTGGAAGATGATGATGTGGCCGTGGAACTGCCGACATCTCCCGGCGATTACATCGTGCGTGTGCTGGCATTCTGCAAACCCACCGGCGGGGCCATGGTGGGGGGCGGAAATAATAATCGCCAGGCCACCACTGGGCCGGTTGACCCCACCCGGATCTCTATCTGCGTGGATAATGCGTTCATTCAGGATTTTGAACTGACCGCCGCCGAGACCCGCCCGCAGTGGTATGAGGCGCGAGTTGGCGCATCACAGGGCAAGCACCGCTTTCGCGTGGTGATGCGGCGCATTCGTGGCGGGGCCAATGAGCTCACGATGCTCAATGGCCGTATCGGCAAACAACAGTCGGGCATCGGTTTTGTAAAATATGTCGAAGTTGAAGGGCCGCTCCGCGCAGCAACACGCACGTATCCCGCGGCCAATCTTCAAGCCACCGGCGAAGGGCAAAATCTCCCCGATGGCGGGCGATTGCTCGATCATGAAGGTCAGGTCAGCACCAGGATCAACGTCGCCAAAGACGGCGAAGTCATCCTGCGAGCCCAGGCGTATGCAGACCAAGCCGGCGACCAACCCGCGCGCATGGAATTCCAGGTCGATGGGAAGCCGGTGAAGTTTTTCGACGTGCTTGCGCCGGCGAAAATGGTGCCGCTGCAAGGCCAGCGCGTCTTCTCGCTCATGCTGCTCGTGCCACAGCCTGCGGTCTACGAAACGAAATTGAACCTGACGGCCGGGCAACACACATTTTCCGCGGCATTTGTCAACGACTTTGTCGATCCACAGAACAAAAATCCGAATTTGCGCGACCGAAACCTATACATCAATTATCTCGAGACCGCCGACCTTTCCTCTCCGGCGCTTCAACCGGAAATGCCCGGGCAGATCAAGCAGCTTTTCGCGGCACACCAACAAGATGCTCGCGCGATATTGTCAGACTTCGCTCGCCATGCGTATCGCCGGCCGGTGCAGAAGCAGGAAATCGACCGGTTGATGAACCTGGTTGATCTTGCAGGCAGACAAGGCGAAGGTTTTGAAGGCAGCATCAAGCTCGCGATGAAGGCCGTGCTGGTTTCTCCGTATTTTTTGTTTCGCGGTGAAGATCAGCCGAATCCGAACGATCCCAAATCCATTCATCCGATCGATGAAATCTCGCTGGCGTCTCGCCTGAGCTATTTCCTCTGGAGCAGCATGCCGGATGACGAACTTCTCAACCTCGCCGAGCGCGGGGAATTGCGGAAGAACCTGCCCGCCCAGGTCAAGCGAATGCTCGAATCGCCCAAGAGCAAAGCCCTGGTTGATAATTTCGCCAATCAATGGCTACAGACGCGCAGTCTGGAAACGATGCAGCCGGACAAGGAACTGTTTCCCGACTATGACGCCGGCCTTCGCGCGGCCATGCAGAAGGAAACCGAGATGTTCTTTGAATCAATCATGCGCGAAGACCGCAGCGTGATCGATTTTCTCACGGCGGATTACACCTTCATCAATGAACGGCTGGCCAAGTTGTACGGAATTCAGAATATCAAAGGCGAGGAATTTCGCCGGGTATCATTGAGTGAAACACCCCGGCGGGGCGTGATCACACAGGCGAGTGTGCTCACGCTGACTTCCAATCCCACGCGAACCAGTCCGGTGAAGCGTGGAAAGTTTGTGCTCGACAATTTGCTGGGAACGCCTCCCCCGCCTCCTCCTCCGGATGTACCGTCGCTGGATCAGCCTGGACGGAAACTAATCGGCACGTTGCGCCAGCAGATGGAGCAACATCGCGTTGATCCGAACTGTGCAGGCTGTCACGCGCGAATGGACCCAATCGGGTTCGGCCTGGAGAATTTCGATGCGATTGGCGCATGGCGAGATAAGGATGGCGACGCGGTGGTCGATCCCGCCGGCCAATTGGTCAGCGGCGAATCGTTCAAGGGCGCGGTCGAATTGTCCAAGGTGCTCGCTACTTCCAAACGAAATGAATTCCTTCACTGCATGGCCGAGAAGATGCTGACTTTCGCCTTGGGGCGCGGCGTGGAATCGTATGACGAGCCGGCGATGGCGGAAATTGTTCAAAAGCTGGAAAAATCCGAAGATCGATTTTCCGTATTGGTCATGAGCGTAGTCGATAGCATGCCGTTTCAGATGCGCCGCGGCGATAGTCTGGCGGCTATGTCAAAAGAATGAGTTCGGCAAAACGAGAGGTTATTTCTTGCCTTTGTGTATTGGGAGTTTTATTCTTGACCGCTGTCCCATCGTACGATTTTTGAGGCTCCTTGATGTCAACCAAATGGCATATCCCCCGACGCACGTTCTTAAAGGGGCTTGGCACGGCGCTGGCGCTTCCAATGCTTGACGCGATGCTTCCCTCGACGCGCGTTTTTGCCGATGTCGTCGGTAACACCGCATCCGGCCTGCCCAAACGAATGGCGTTCATCTATGTCCCGCAGGGCAAAAACATGGTGGATTGGACGCCGAAGACCTTTGGGGCGGATTACGAACTACCGATGATTCTTCAGCCCCTGGCGGAACACCGCAAGGACTTCAGCATTGTCACCGGCATGGCGCACATGCGCGGCCTGTCTGAAAACGACGGGGGCGGAGATCACGCCCGCGCATCGGCTGTTTATCTGACGGGCTGTCATCCCAAGAAAACCGCCGGCGCCGATATCAAGCTCGGAATATCGGTTGATCAATTTGCAGCCCAGCGCATCGGAAACCAGACACGCCTGCCCTCACTCGAACTGAGCTGCGATGGCGGACAGCGCGCCGGCTCGTGTGATTCGGGATATAGCTGTGCCTATCAATTCAATCTCTCCTGGAAAAACGACACGATGCCCGTCAATCCGGAAGTCGATCCGCGATTGGCGTTTGAACGTCTTTTCGGAAACAAAAGCTCAGGACAATCGGCTGAAGCGCGCGCCAAACGGATGCTGTTTAACAAAAGCGTCCTCGATTTTGTTCTCGACGATGCCAAACGTCTGCAAAATGGGCTGGGTTCCACCGATACGCGCAAGCTCGATGAATATCTCAATGCAGTTCGCGAAATTGAACAGCGCATAGAGCGTTCCGAAAAATTCCGCATCAGTGCCCCGCCGGGCGCCGAAGAGCCGCAGATGTTTGAAACTTACGAGCAGCAGATCAAGTTGATGTTTGATATCCTCGCACTCTCTTTTCAAACCGACTCAACACGAATCGCGACGTTTATTGTGGCGCACGATGGTAGCAACCGCCCATACCCGCAAATCGGCATTTCCGATGGGCATCACGATTTGTCGCATCACCGCAATGATGAAACCAAGAAGGCCAAGATCGCCAAAATCAATCACTTTCATACCACGCAGTTCAATTACTTCCTGAACAAGCTCAAGAGCATCAGGGAGGGTGAAGGCAATTTGCTGGACAACAGCGCGATCGTTTACGGCAGCGGAATCAGCGACGGCAACCAGCATCTGCATACCAATCTTCCGGTTCTCGTGGCCGGCAAATGTGGCGAGGCGCTGAAAACCGGCGAGCACATCAAGGTCGATGAAAATACCCCAATGTGCAACATGTACGTCTCGCTGCTGAACATCATGGGCGTCAAAACCGACCGATTCGGCGACAGCACCGGAAGGCTGAAGGAAATTGCCGGTGTTGCCTGACAAATTCGGTTGCAGACGGATTCAAGCCTGCGGATAGCGACCCATGGGCTTTTTATGATCGTTGCCACGGATGAAGCACCGTCGGCGCGTTTGCGTAACGTTTCATTTCCATCACAAGCTTTGTTCCCGCGCCGGGCTGAAGGGTGATCGTCACCATTGATGAATTCACCGGTGTCGATTTGTCGCCGATTGTGAATTTCGTGATTTGATGTTCACCATATGCGCCGCCTTGCACGATCAGGGTCCGTTCTTCGGTCTTATTGAGATTGACCAATGTAACGACGGTCTGTGTATCACCGATCTGGGAGACCAGCGCCCCGACGTCTTTTGGCAAGCCTGCGCGCTTGGCAATTGGATCGAAATATCGCAACCGGGCATTGAGCAGACCACCGTCAACGCCCGGCGGCAGACCGCCGAGCGTTAACTGGATCAGCGCATCAACCACCGCGGGGTTGTAGCCCATCATGTTGTCGGATAGACGCTTGCTGGCAGGGGTGTCATCCGCGCGCAAGCCGGCGATTCGCTGGTTCATCGTTTGAATGTCGCGCTGAAGTGCTGTTTCGGGATAGGTCGGGTTCTGCCCCTGCAGATAGGCGATCCATCCCTGCTGTGGAAGGCGCGCCATATCCTGCGGCTTCATCGACATATACCACATTTCCATCGCCCCGACGCTCCAGGGCCGGGCACCCCAGCCGTACCAGCCCTGCTCGTTGTACATCGATGGATATTCCTTTTGTCCGTTCGCGCCGGCGCGGGCGTTGGAATTGATCGAATCCATCATGTTTCGCCAGGCATCGACATATTTCTGGTCGCCGGTGACCCATAGCACATTATTAAAACCGACCATCGCGCGCGGAATGCGGTTTCGATTTTCACGTCGGCCCGTGACCGGGTTGACCGGACTGAACCCCCAGCCGTATGCATTTCCCCACCATTTGCCTTCGGGCCCGCCAATCTTGCCGTCAAGGTCGACAAAGCTCGGCAAAATCCAGTGATTCTGTTTCATGCGATCGACCCATGCATCCATATAGTCAATCAACCACTGCTTGTATTTGGCATCGTGGGTGAGCAAATACGCATCCATCGGCAGGGTGGTGGCAACGATATTCAGATTGTTGTCGCCGACAACATCCGTGTATTCCTCATAGTGAGCGAACATTTCCTTGTATGTTCGTTCGCGATGGACGGTAACAAAGCCGGTGATATCCATCGGATCGCCAACCCAGTCGAGCGCAGTGGCCTTACGCAGCATCGGACCTCGGCTGCCATTGAGCATGCTGCGGATGATCCTGTGCTGTGGGTCGTAGTTGGGTGCTTCGGGGTCCTCGCCCATGTAAAAACCGGCAAATCGTTTGGCACGCTCCACGTATTTCGGATCGTTGCCGATCGACAAACCCATGCGATTAAAAAGCTGCAATCCCTCGCCATGGTGCATCCAGTCGGATTGGGCGCAGAATTCCTTGTAATACATCCCTTCGCGTGTGATGGGCGTTTCGACCGTCTTGGCCTCGGTGTATTGCTTGATCATTCCCTCGTGGCCCTTGATGAACATACGGGCAATTTCGTCATCTGCTCCCAGCGCATGCAGTTCAGGCCAGTGGTTAAAATTTTCGAACGCATCGTCCGGGCCATCGTCCGCGCCCCAGCGGAGCACGCATTGCACGTAGCTGCGGTCATCGTAATAGCGTTGATAAAATTCCTGACACGCCGGGCCGCTTTCCACGAGCAGTTGTCTCTCAAGGACCGCCCATTTTGGGGCTTCCATTGGCGTGTCAATTCGGATGCTCGTTTCGGCTTGGGAAATCGCGTCGGTTAAAAACATCACGACGCAGGCGGCTGCGACAATGGAATATCTCTTCATCGACCGGTCCTCCGAATGCCCTGACACGAGTTATACCGCCAATGGGCAGGAGCGTTCGGAGCTTGATATGTTTATCAATGTCTCATGGCCAATGGGGTCCAAACTATGGCCGGGATATCGTTCACTCGGCGAAACGACGCGGCGTGGTGTCGGGAGAGATCACCACGCCGCTGCTCCGCGCTAGTTTCGTTTCAACCGTTATTTGACGGTGATGATTTGCATGGGCCGGTTGACCTTGATATTGCGTGAACCAGCGTTGTTGTTCCATTCATAGTAGTCCATTGTCGCCAGATACAGCCGGGTTGCGCCCGGCGGTGCGATGAACTGCTGCTGATTGCCATTCTTGTCCAGGCCGTCGCCGATGAAGAAAAGCTGCTTCAGCTTCGGCTCGAATTTCTGGAAGTCGATGATGTTGCGATCGGGGTCCGACGATGAGTGGTCGCGGAAATCCAGGTTCGCCGGCGCCGAAGTCAGGTTTGGAGCGTTGTCATCGAGGAACACGCCGACCAGGGCATTGATCGGAATCCACGCATCGGCAATTCCGTTTTCGTTGTACATGGTCGAGCCGTAGTTATTGTCATACACGGTCGTCGAGTTGTTATGGCCGATACCCTTGGAGTCGCCGGTGTCGCCGTCCGGGTTGTAGTAATTCAGTCCCGGATCGTGACGCGCGGTTCCATCGATGGAATCGAAGGTATAGGTTGCCCCGCCACTGATCCCCAGCGCTACCGCCAGCGGCGAGTTCTTGGGATCGCTGGCCGTGCCCGCGATGTCCGGGATTTTGCGCGGCGAAGGATTGATCTTGCTCGCCTTTGTACCTGCGGGCATTCCTGCCAGGAACGGGTTGGCGTCCGCCGGCACGAATTGATCCACATGGATCGGCGGAATCACCATGACAATCGATTCCGCGTTCACATCACACTGCCTAAAGCCCAACAGGCTGATGAAAAGCATGGGGATGGCGTTGCCGCGCTTGGCGGTCCGCCGGGCGGTCACGTGGATCGCATTGATGCTGCTGTCCGATGGATCGGATTTTACCGTAAAGGTTTTGGCGGCAGTATCCCAGCGGCCGTATTCAATGTCCTGTGAGGCATTGAGGCTCAGGGGCGTGCCATCGACCTTGTTCAATGCCGCGTACTGTAACGCGAGCGAAGTCGCCGTGGCTGTATCGGTTGGAATTCCCGCAGCCCCGGCACGTGCTGCACCGTCGGCAGCCCGCCGCAGTTCGGTCTTGGCCAGTTGAACTCGTCCCAGGTCCACCGCCAGCGAGCAAAAGGCGCTCAGGACCATCATGTAAACGAGCATGTAAATAATCGCGTTGCCCTTCTTCTTTCTCCCGATCATGGCTATTCCTCCACATGTTGAAGGAATTGTGCGCCGGAAAAACAAATGGGCTAATTGAAATCCAGTCGCGTCGGAGACTATCGGACTCAAGGATTAACGCCTATGCAGGCAGGTGGACTTATGCAGGCGCGTCAGCAATTGGCGGGAAGTCAAATTAAAAAATTCGACTGAAATATGCTTGCAACTGAAAAACAAAATTGACGTGCTCGGCATCGTTATTTGACCATGCTGATCAATTGCGTGCCGCCGGAGGAGGAGTTGCTCAAGGACTTGTCGTAATGCAGGGAGCCGTTGCCGGTAATCTTCAAGGTGTCGCCCACCGCATCGCCGAAGAGATCGCCGGTGCCTGAAACGGTGATGTCCGCTTCTGGCGCGTAGATATCAGCATAAAGATCCGTGCTGCCTGCTATTTTGACTGATCCGGCGCCCTGTACCCGTATTTTGAAATTGCTGGGCAGATTGAGATTGGTGTCGGCGTGGCCGGACATTGTGAAGTTGCCGGTCACATAAATCGTGACCGCCCCGGTGATGCTCACATCCGAATTGCCGTTGAATGTAACATCATTAAAATAATATGTTCCCGCGGGAATGGTCAGCGATTTGTTGGAATTCACTTTTAGATCGCCGTTGGTGATGAACTGCGAGGGGATGTTCGAATTGTTGTTGCTCGAAGCGTAAGGCGAAGCATCAACATTGGAGAAATTCATCGGCGAAGTCAGGTTCGAGGTCGATCCGCTGATCGTCACCTTATTACCCTGGGTAAGCGAACCGCTTGGCCCGGGATGCACATCGCCATGAATATTGCTTTTACCGGTCAGATTGACGTCGCCGTTGCTGCCAATCGAACCTTCGCTGCCTGCGGATCCCGCGGAGTATGGCCCATTGTTGGAGTTGTAACTGTCGCTGTCGGAATTGCCGGACATCGTCACTTGGCTGATTCCGACAAACGCATAAGGGGTGCTGCTGGATGAAACCGAAGCGATCGAAACCGCGCTCACATTGCAACTGCTCAATCCAAGAACGCGGGCAAAGAGCAGCGGCACGGGGTTGCCTCGCGATGCAACCCGGCGGGCGGTGACTCGTACGGCGTTGTTGGGCAGGCCGCCGCTTGTGAATGTCGCAGGCGAGCCGCCCCAATACCCGACTTGCACGTCTGAATTCTGGATGACGACGCTTGATCCGTCAACCTGATTATCCGCAGCCGCAGCGACAGCTCGCGCCACGGCGACCGAATTGCTCTGGCTGACGCCGCTGGCGCCATAACGCGCTGCTGCGTCAGCAGCGCGCTGCAGTTCCGTTTTGACCAATTGCACGCGCCCCAGATCGACCGCCAACGAAATCAGGGCAAACAACGCGGAAATCGCGATGATCGAATAAATGAGCGTCATTCCCATTCGAGCGCGGCAGCGCCTGCGCGATACACAGGCAATTTGCTTCTGTTCGAAGAGGATGATGTGTTTGAACGCCATTCGCTTTTACGTCATGACGAATAAATGGACAATCGACGATCGATTTGCCCGCGTCATTGAACCATCGTGATGGTCGGCGGCATTGAGATATTCGTGGCGAACGAGCCGGAGTTGTCGCTCCACTGCTGACCATCCATTACGCCAATGAACAGCCGGGTCGCGCCCGCGGGCACGATGAAATCCTGTGGCGTCGTGCCATCGTTTCGAAGTCCGTCGCCAATGAAGAACGGCTGGCGGACTTGTGGCGATAGCGTTGAAAAATCACGGCTGGAATCCGAACTGAAATCCAGATCCGCGGGCAGCGCGCCGGCCTTGTCGGGCTGAGTGTCATCCAGGAAGACGCCGACGACCGAGGTAATTGGCGCCGTGAGATTCGACATGCCATGTTCCTGCCCGGTGTTAAAACCGGTGTACCAGCCGTTGTAGATCATGCGCCCCAGATTGCCATCCGGTCCGAACGATCCCTTGCCCGGCAAATAGCTGACCGATCCATCGAAATCAAAATGGAGTTTTCCGCCCGGGGTGATGGTCAGGCCGCTAACCTGTGTCGGTGAATTGTTCGGGGCGGAGTCATAACTGTTGGCGGTCGTGCCGTTGGGCATTCCCGCAAGCCACGGGTCACCTTTGGATTGTGCGTTAATCGTTACGTTGGTCGCGGGCACATACGTGGCAATCGACTGGGCGGTTATATCAATCGTGCGGCTGCGGAAGATGCCGGCAAACAAGAGTGGAATTCCCGTGTTACGGGCGCTGGTTCGATAGGCTCTTACTCGAACCGCGCTGGTGCCCGCGCCGGATGTCTTAAACGCGCCGTTATTCCACACGCCGATCGTCACGTCGCTGCTTTGCAGAACCAGCGATGTGCCATCGACATTGTTGTCCGCGGCGGCGGCGATGGCGTTGTTGACGACCGAATTGTTGGCAAATCCGGATGCGCCGTATCTGGCCGCTGCATCGGCAGCGCGACGAAGCTCGGTCTTGGCCAGTTGGGCACGCCCAAGGTCAACCGCGAGCGATGCAAACAAAAGCAGAACCGTCAGCACGATGATCATATAGATCATGAGTCCGCCGGTCATTCGGTTGTTTAGCCGCTCTTTTGACATGTGTGTGGCTTTCTCTCCTTACTTCACAAGAATAACCTGCGAGGGAATGATCACGGTCGTGTTGAACGATCCCGAGTTGTCGCTCCACTGCTGGCCGTCCATGATGCCGATGTACAGTCGCGTGGCGCCCGCCGGGACGATGAAATCCTGAGGAGTCACCCCATCTGCACGCATGCCATCACCAATGAAGAACGGCTGGCGGAGTTGTGGCGATAGCGTTGAAAAATCACGGCTGGAATCCGAACTGAAATCCAGGTCCGGAGGGGGCGCGCCCTGGGTATTGGGCTGGCTGTCGTTCAGGAACACGCCCACCACCGCGGTAATCGGAGCGGTGAGATTGGAAAAGCCGTTTTCGCGCCCGGTGTTGTAGCCCGTGTAAATGTGGTTGTAGAGAATAAAGCTGGTCGTGCCGTCCGGACCGTTGGCTGCCTGTCCGGGAAGGTAACTGGCGCCACCTGAGAAATCAAAATTGAGTTTTTCTCCGGGAACGATCGAAAGGCCGGTGACCTGCGACGGCGAGTCGAGCGGAGCGGAATCGTAATCGTTGGCGGTTGTGCCGTTGGGCATTCCCGCCAGCCACGGATTGGCCTTTGATTGCGCGGTAATCGTGACGTTGACTTCGGGCGTATAAGTGGCGTAGGACTGAACCGTCAGATCCAATGTCGTGCGACCCAAAATACCCGCAAAAAGCAGGGGAATTCCGGTGTTGCGAGATTTTACCCGCTTGGCGGTCACGCGGACCGCGCTGGTCCCCGTGCCGCTGGTTGAAAACGTTCCGTTGGACCAGAAGCCGGTGGTAATGTCCGAATTCTGCAAAACCAGTGACTGTTCATCGACCTTGTTTGCCGCTGCTGCCGCGATCGCATTGTTCTTGACCGTGCTCGTATCAACTTTGAATCCTGCAGCGCCATATCGCGCCGCCGCGTCGGCGGCACGGCGCAGTTCCGTCTTGGCCAGTTGCGCGCGACCCAAATCAACCGCCAGTGATGCAAACAACAGCAGCGTTGTCATTGCCACGATAAGGTAGATCAGGGCGGTTCCGTTGTGGCGACGATTGGGCCTGACGAAATTCGCGCCAAACGCGTCGCTGAAGTAAGACCGACTTGGTTGCATAATTCGACCCTCCCAAGCACTGGCGCACTTGGACATGCAATTCATCGGATTGTCAGGCAAGCGGGTTAAGTGGCTTATTCGGGACGGGCCGATAAAAACCGGCGACGGACTCTGCTATTCACTGTGCATTACAAATTGCTGGTATAGATGTGCATATCGACCCCCCGCCGCCAGCAGTTCGCGATGCGTGCCGCGTTCGATAATGTTTCCCTGATCGATCACCAAAATGCAATCCGCACGCATGATCGTGCTGAGCCGATGTGCCACGATGAAAGTCGTACGTCCTTCCAGCAGTTTTTCGAGCGACCGCTGCACCAGCAGTTCGGTCGCGGTATCGACGGCGCTGGTGGCTTCATCAAGCATGAAGATGCGCGGATCTGCCAAGAACGCGCGGGTGAAACAGATCAATTGCCGTTGCCCCAGGCTCATGTTCGCGCCGCGCTCGCCGACTTCGGTGTCGTAGCCGTCTTTGAGTCGCATGATCGCATCGTGCGTGCCGAGTTGCCGGGCCGCGTTCATCACCTGCTCGCGGGTTGCGCCGGGGCTGGCGTAGCAGATGTTTTCAAGAACCGTGCCGGTGAACAGGTAGTTCACCTGAAGCACGAGACCCATTTGCTTGTGCAGCGATTCGCCGGTGATGGTTCGCAGATCGTGCCCATCGACCAGGACGCGACCGCTTTGCGGTTGATAAAACCGCGCGATCAGAGAAATGATGCTGCTTTTGCCGCTGCCGGTTGAGCCAACCAGAGCAAACATCTGCCCGGGTTCGGTTTGGAAGTTGATGTTGTGCAGTACCGGCCGCTCGGGGTTGTAACCGAAGGTGACATTTTCAAATGTCACATTTCCCACAATGCGAGGCAAATCTTTCGCCTGGGGCTGATCCTGCACATCGGGTTTCATGTCGAGCAGATCGAAAATTCGTTCAGCGCTGGCCATGGCGGTCATGAGCTGGTTGTAAAAAGTGCCGAACAGCAGCACGGGGTTCATGAACGATTCCCAGTACATATACGCCATCGCCACGCCGCCCACATCGGCTTTACCATCCGCTTTGATCATTCGTCCTGTCGCGCACAGATACCCGCCGTACACCAGGATGATTGCTTTTCCAAGAAAGCCGATCGTTTGCAGCAATGGTTGATAGATGCCATTGATGCGAGCGACATGCACGTTGTTGGCGGTGTTGGCGGTT
>DASZXJ010000239.1:0-88972 GCA_035545895.1 Tepidisphaeraceae bacterium
TACCCCACTTTAGATCGTTACAAACGGAATTTGCGGAATTAGCTGCCCAGCCTTACGAAGGCGCAAGAAGAGATCACTGGCATGGTCCGATACCCTTCAAGCTCCCACATTTAAGATAAGCCACAAAATGGCGAGAATAATTCCAACGATCGCCCAGCAGCCGAAGAACCCCACAAAGTCCTTTGTCGTCCATTTGGTGAATTCCCAATTCGTGCCGGGCAGAAGTTTTTCGCAATCAAATCGGTGCGGATCTTCAAAGCTCTTGCGGACCTCAATGACATCCAATTCGGGGGTCGGCGCAATCGGCGTTTTCAATTTGACATAAAACCGATCGGCTCGATCCGAATCGTCGGGCCGGGTCATCCAGCTAAAGACAATCATCATGATGAACGGGAACAGACCGTCGAACAGCCAGCGGGTGGTTTTGAGCCCCGCTGACGTGAATTTTTCGACGGGTATACGCAGTAAATGCAGCACATATGCCTCGACCTGAAAGCGGCCATCTCCGCGAACCGCGGAATTGGGGTCACTTGGATCGATTCGAATAATTCGCTCGAAAAAGCAGGGCACCGGAGCAACGATGCGAACCGAATTGGAAATCGGCTGGCCGATTTGTGTTGCGCGGCCTTCTGCCACATCGGTTGCATTCGCTTCGCCTTCCACCTGAGTCGTCCCACCTTGTGTCTTGACTAGCAAAGACTGCTTTTGGTTAATCGCTGATATATGTGAAAAGGAAAGCGGCACGATGCCGAAGAAGACAACCCAGATCACGACGCCAATGAGAATTGAGGGCGCTGTCAACCTTCTCCAGAAGAAAACGAGAAAGACGGCTGCTCCAAAATATGCGTTAAACGCAATCTGTTCGGACAAAATCGCAATGACTCCGGTAAATAGAAACGCCGGCAGAATTGAAAGCAGCAGAATCGCTCCAATCGCGATCTGGCTGACCCGAGTGTAATGCTTTTCCGATTGGCCGGGAACGAGAACCCGATAGACGTTTCGAGTGAACAGACCGGACACCGCAACGCACGCGACACCCACTGCCGGCATATGTCCAAGCATCAGCCCGGAAAGCATAATCCCCATCAATCCGGTCGGAAGCAGTTCCCGGGATAAGTTGCCCCAGGCATGATCAGGATCGGCAATCGACTTGCTTCCCGTGAGAATTGCCACACCGAGCAAGCCGCAAAACGCCCACCCCATCAGCACAAATCGCTTGGTAAACCCGCCGGAGATCATGCCAAAGCGAGCGGTATCCTCGTCCTTGGCCGACCCACCGATCGACATATTGTGCATCAAGCCGAAAATCTGAATCAGGCTCGTGAATGTAATCGCAATGATGGTTAAAAGGTTGTAATCGCTCGCCGCCGAGGTTCCCACGAGATAAAACTTGAATGCCGGCACCGACGCATGCAAGCCATGAACGCCACCGACTGCATTCAACCCGAGCGGAATCAACACGATCGACATCGCAAGGATCAATAA
Source organism: Tepidisphaeraceae bacterium (assembly GCA_035545895.1). Lineage (GTDB taxonomy): Bacteria > Planctomycetota > Phycisphaerae > Tepidisphaerales > Tepidisphaeraceae > DASZXJ01. Next base: position 1,486 of record DASZXJ010000239.1, read on the forward strand.
GCCCTGGATGGTGTCGGTGATCGCAGCCGCCTTCAAGCCGCCGAGCATGATGTAGATTGCGACAAATCCCGAGTACACGAGATAAAACGGAAGCGGACTCAAATAAGAGATAAACGCCTGAAGTTTGCCTTGAGCATTGAGCGCGTCCAGACGGTCCCACGCGGCAGCTTCAACGACGGTGAGCGGCCGTTGAGTTCGTATCGATTTAAGCTGGTTGTATTCCTGAAATTGCTGGATCATCAACCGATCGGCCTCGTTGTAGGCTGCCGGATCCTTGACGATCATGGCTGAGCTGACTTTGTAAGTGCCGAGATTGCCTGCGCCCAACGTCAGCAAGGCAATCAGAATGCTGAACAGCGAATAGACGGTGGCGAGCGCCTTGGAATTGAAACGATCCACGAAGAGGTCCGCCATCGTGACCAGGCGGATGCGACGGAACCAGACCTGGGTAAACCAAAAAAACGGAGTAATGAAAAGCGCCTGAAAGTTCAGCCAGATTCCGCCCATTCCTTGACGAAATACTTCGCTGGAAATCTGGACCGCGCCGTTCGAATCCGTTGCATTGCCGAAGGAAAGAAAGAACTGAAGCGTCTTTCCCATCTTGCGGCCACTGAGAAAAAAATCCGCTTCGTGTTTAACGCTTCGCGCAACCCAGACACCAATTGCCAGGATCGCTATCAAAAACGTGATGACTATTCCCGCATCAAGCGGGTGCAAACCCCACACCATCGGAAAGCTCCTCTCGTCACAGCGAACAGCACTATGAAAAAAATATCTGATGAACGTCGAAATCATCCGCCGCAAAAAAGGCATATCCCAATCGACGGGATTCAGAACTCAGCTCATCTCCGCTCTGCCACTATTCGCCTGCCGATTGCATATCTTCGCTAACGTCGCACGCGACGCAAATTTTCGAGCGCAATTGAACTGACAACGTGAAGGGTCAACCTAGCCGTCAAGGTTGGCGGCTGAAGACTACCGGGCAATAAAGCTGGTTGATGTATCCAGCCCGCGAGCCGTCATAGTGTCAACGATCCCCAACCCAAGCTGACCGGCGCCAACGTCGAAATGTGGTCCGTCACCAAGCAGGAATGCCTGTTCCCGCCCACGATTGAGTTCGGCAAGTCGGAATGAAGCAGATATGGCAAATTCAAGAAGTAAGCTTTACGCGGATGGCGGGTTGTCATCGGACAACGCTCTTTCCCGACAAGATCGCCTCAGTCAAACGAGCCGCCATCGTTGGATTGCGATAAACCAACGGCAGCAAAAACCGAAGATTCTGCTGGGGACCGCGCAAATAGTCCCCCAGAGTCGCCCCCCACTTCGGGCGATATAAGTGAAGGGCATCCTGCAAATGCTTTTCCCTCACTGAATTCACTGCCGTTTCAGCGGCGCAAACTGCACTCCAGCAATTGGGGTAGATGTCTTCAGCACACGTGGAATAGAATCCCCCCGCCGGCCCGACGCAAAGTGTTCTATTGGCTACATTCTCGTTCGATAAGGCGCCTGCCAACGGAATATCCATCTGTACCATATCGCGAAGATCGATCTTCGCGCCTCCGCTGCCTGACAGGTCGCCATGTTGCTGTAGCACCTTGATCCAATGCTGCAAGAGCGTTTGGGGCGGGTGTTCCACGACACTGCGCGATGGTTGCTCAACCGCTACCTGAACCGAGCCGAGCCCCGGCAGCAACCAACCCCAATAATGAGTATTCTGGAGGTTCAGCGACATCGGTATGACAGGCCGATGAGCCAACGTATGCCATTCCGATCCACGCAGTCTGAGAAATGAATATCGGTGGAGCAGCGAAGGTTCCCAATTCTCGGGCAATCCGAGCATTCGTCTCTGCGTCGCGGGCAATTCGCCCGCCAAAAGCAGCAGCTTTGCATGAACCGTCAGTTTATCCAGGCCAACTTCAAGCCCGCTCTCGTTCAGCCGCTGAATCTGAATCTCACTGGGGGAAATTACTTTCGGGCCGGATTTCGTCAGTCTAGCCATTTCCGTGTGAATTTGCTTGAATCCGCCTACATAAGCACCAATCGATTTGCCAACATGGACGCTATGAACAGCCGCATCATCCGCCAAAAAACGCAACCCGTAAATGGAAACCAAATCCAATTTGCGCTTCAGCGGTTTAAGGATCGGGCTCAGTTCAAACAAGGCAGGATTGACGATCACCAGTCGATCCACCAGCTTTTCGCCCGGTATTTTGGAATGGATCACAGACAACGACTTGTTCAATCGTAGAATTGCCGTCGCCAAATAGGCCGATGGATGGTTGCCAAGCACCAGAACATCAACCTTTTCGGGAGGTTTTGCCATACGAAGCAGGCGACATCATACAGGCATTGAGCGTCTATAAGAAACGTCTCGCAATCGCATGCCCAATAAATGCGGCTTTTCGGGGTACTGGGTCAATTTACAAGTAGCGCCATTTTAGCCCCGCCGCTTGCGGCGGGTGTTGGCGCGAAACCCGCCGCAAGCGGCGGCGCTAAATGAACCCATCTCAAACTGACCCATTACCGCTTTTTGGCTCATTTGCTTCGATGAAGTGCCGATCAATAACCGATGGCCTGCGGTGTTTTGCGGGCGAGGAGTGCTTCCAATAATGTACGTTGCTGATCAGAGCCGGCCCATGAACGAAGCGACAACCTCACAACCTCCATCTACGCCAGAAGATCTGCTTGCCCGACCATCGTCCTGTAATTTTAAGCGGTTTAATCTTGGCTGCCGTGTTTTGGCTTTGGCATTGATGCTCGGCATTACATTACCCGTAGCGCTTTATCGAAATATTCCCAATGGCTGGGTGCTGGATTATCCACAGTATTACATGGGTGGAACCATCGCGATTCACGGCGAATGGCAGGACCTCTACCCGATCCCCAAACCTGGCTCGATGCTCAATCCGGGCCACGTCACTGAATCAACCAAGCGTCCCGCATACGCCCGGCTTGCCGAAGAACGTCATGTGCCTGAATCTCATCGTTTTATCCAATTGCCGCCCGTCGCATTGATGCTTATTCCCAATGCCCTGATGCCCTACAATGTTTCGATTGTTGTATGGATCATTTTCTGCGCGGTTTGCGCGTGGGGCGCCGCTTGGATGGCGGGCCACTTTTACGAACTGCTAATTCAAAAAGAATCCTGGATGTCGGGTGTGATTACGCTGGGCATCGTTTTGCTTCCAAGCACAAGACGATCGCTGAACTCGGGCAATTTCACGCCGATTGTGGCATTTCTGCTGTCGCTTTGTATCTGGAGCCTCTTCAAACGAAAGAACGTGCGATTCGCGACATGGGCGTTGATTGCCGGTCTGATGAAATACGTTTCGGTGATTTTCGGACCAATCCTGGTCGCCATGCGCCGGTGGAAGGCTTTGGCATGGCTGGCGGGAATGGGAATTGCCTCGATCCTCATTTCTATCGCGATCATGGGAACCGGGCCGTTCATTGCGTTCAAGGAAATCTTTGCGCTGACCAATCGTCCGTGGCTGGATAAAAGCAATGACTTTTACAATCAGGCCATCTGGTCATTCGTTTTTGATTTCGTTCAACAGAATCCACTGCCGCCGAACGTCACTCACGCGATTCAAGCGTTGCAATTGTTTACTTTGGCCGGATTGTTTGGATTGATGGCGCGCCGCAAACCAAACGATTGGGCCGATCCTTCACAGGTCATCGCTGCAACCGCTTCGATGATTTGCTGGCTATTGTTATTCAGCCCGATTTACTGGCCACACTACATACTGTATCTCACGCCGCTCATTGGCTGGCTGGTTTGGGAGGCCAGGCAAACCATTTTATCGCGCGTGCTGGCCATTGCGGCGATCGTCTTCATTTCCGGGCCATATATGAACGTCGATTACGGCCTGCTTTCGCTCAAGCATGCGCCGCTGAACTATTACGGTATGTGGGCCGCGGTGCTGGTGATGATTCTCTCGGTCAGGCGGCTGCTCTTGAAACCCGTGCCTCAGGAGGCGGTTGGCATTCCAAACAAATGACCGCATAGAATGATCGTGCAAGACGGCTCACCCGCCATCTGGACGGTAGGTCACTCGACACGAACGATCGATGAATTCCTCGATCTTCTGCGCCGGCATCGAATAGAGATTCTGGTGGATGTGAGGCACTTCCCCGGCTCCATGCGTTTTCCACATTTTCATAAATCTGCCATGCAGCAGTCGCTGCCCGCAGCGGGTATTCGTTACGAACACATGGTCGAACTCGGCGGTCGTCGTCCGGCGCGGCCAGATTCACACAATCTCGCGCTGCATAATGCCTCTTTTCGAGGCTATGCCGACTATATGGAAACACAACCGTTTCGAGATGGCATCAACCGCTTGCTGGAAATCGCGCGAACCGCTCGAACAGCTATTATGTGCTCCGAAGCGGTCTGGTGGCGATGCCACCGATCAATGATCGCCGACTATCTAAAGGCAGCAGGCGGGCAAGTCGTTCACATACTCAACATAACAAAAACACAGGAACATCCGTACACATCTGCTGCCCAGATTGTCGATGGGCATCTCACATACGCCAACTAACTCTTCTCGTCGCTTCACAAGTCATAAAGCGATTATTCAACTGCAACGAATTTCATGCAGACTGGCGATTTCACTTCGAACGGAGTTCCGACTGGAGTCAGTTTTCCGCTGTTCTGGTCGATCTTGAACAATACAATATTGCCCGTCTCCTGGTTGGCGACGATCAGGAACTTTCCAGTCGGATCAATTCGAAAGTTCCGCGGAATTCGGCCCATCGTCGGCTGATAACCGACCATAGTCAGCTTTCCAGTCGCCTGGTCGATTGTGTAGATCGTCAGAAAATTTGAATCAATTCGGTTCGAACCATAAAGAAACCGGCCGGAAGGATCGATCTGAACCTCAGCCGACGTATTCGTGCCTTTGAAATCAGCCGGCAGGGTTTTGGACGTTTGCAATTCGCGAAACGTACCGTGGTCAGCATCATATGAATAAGCAATGATCGTTCCGCCCATCTCATTAATCACGTAAACAAATTTGCCGTTCGGATGAAACGTGAGATGTCGCGGCCCCGAACCGGGAGCAACCCAAACGAAAGGCGGATCGTTGGGAGAAAGCTTTCCGGCGACCGGATCAAACCGGTACACAAACAATTTGTCCGCACCAAGGTCGCAGGCGATGGCAAATTTGCCGGCCGGATCGATGTTGATCGAATGAGCATACGCGTGCGTCTGCCGCTGTGGATCGATACTTGAACCCGTCTGTTTAACCAAATCCGATTTCGGAGACAATTTGCCATCCGATGCAACAGGCAGCACAGAAACCGTTGCCACGCTGTAATGTGCAACCAGCACATTTTTGCCGCTGGGATCAACTGTAACGAACGTCGCTTCCTCGCCGCCGGAAGATTCCTGATTGATCGGCGTGAGTTTGCCGGTCCTGGCGTCGATGGAGAAACCTTCCACGCCGGCAACACGAGAATTGTCCGTTGTCGGCATCCTGATCCCCGCGTACAGCAATTTCTGATTGGGAGCAATCGCCAGAAATCCAGGCGCGTTGGCCGAAGCGGCTGTTCCCTGGGACGTCAACAAGCCTGCACTCGTATCGAGTTTGAAAAGCGAAATCCCCGTTCCGGTATTTGTACCAACATATACCCAATACAAATGCGGCTTCTCCTGCGCCTGCGCTGGCAAACTGCCCAAATCGCCAAAGAACATCGCCAAAACTAAAATGCCGATGAACGGCCCGGAAGTCGTGACGTTCATTCAAACCCTCCGACTCGATTCAATTCCAGTCCGACCCAATCATTTCTTCACAGTGACGCCCTGGAATGTTGTGTATTCTGCACAACAATCTTAAGCATAAAGCCGCCCGCGGATCGCGATCCAGCGCTATTGTGAATTGGTTAACGCTCTTGTCCAGTGCGGTTCTCGCCAAATCAATGCGCGCGAGTCCGATTTTTCGTCGTAGCCTTTACCTTCGGATTCCGATTTGCTTGTGGGTCGCTTCATTGGTTCCCTTCGCCAGACTTTTCATGGGGAATCAGGCCCCCATATCTTGCGCATTTTTCCACCATTTGGTTGGCGCTTTGGTGAAAGGCCGGCCGTAGTAAACGATCAGTCGGAGCCCTGTTGCATTGCCACCCTGCAACAGCGCACTAATCGTGCCCGGTGGCTGACCGCTGTTGTTACGCAAATAACGAGGAGGCAAGCAAATGATGACTGCCAGCAAATTACCCCAAAATTACGCTTAAACATCCACTGCGCCTTGATTTAGATCAGTTTATCCGGCTGCCCGCATTTCGCCCCTAAGGGACGATTGACATCGGATCAATTCCTGTTCCCGCATGTCTCTACCAGCGTTTTGGGCGACTTTTTGCAACCAAAAAATTTTGCATTTCGAGCAAATCCCTACTTCCATTGTTTTCAAATCTACATATGGTGTGTCATGGGAAGGTTGTTTGAAAATGCGAACTTCGGGTTTGCCCGGTGCCGTGCCAGCGGCTGCCGGCGATTATTGCGCTTTCGGGAAGAGCCCTCTCGTTGGCAATTCAGATGCAATGGCTGCCATTAAGGCAGTTGCCAATACTGTTGCGCGCCGGCAATGCACCGTCATGATCCTTGGCGAAACCGGCACGGGCAAGGAAATGCTCGCCAGATACCTTCATTCCCAATCCGATCGGCGGCAATACCCGTTCGTCCCGGTCGATTGCTCGGCTTTGACCGATCACCTGTTTGTCAGCGAACTTTTCGGGCACAAAAAAGGCGCTTTCACCGGCGCAATCCGCGATTCGCTCGGATTTGTCCGAACCGCAAATGGCGGAACACTCTTTTTCGACGAAATCGGCGAATTATCCCTTCCCATCCAGGCCAAGCTGCTGCGAATGATTCAGGAACGAGTCGTCGTTCCGGTTGGCGATACCCGAGCTTATCCTGTGGACGTTCGCATACTTGCAGCCACACATCGAGACCTTGCTTCAATGGTGAAACAAGGAACATTTCGTCAGGATCTGTACTTTCGCCTGAATGTGGTCGCGATCAACCTTCCTCCTCTGCGTGAGCGAGCGGATGATGTGGTTGAACTTGCCAATCACTTCCTGAAATCGCAGGCGCAGCTTTACCAGGAACCGCTTCGCCAGCTCGATATTCAGGCGCAAACCGCGTTGGCCAGCTATACCTGGCCCGGCAACGTTCGCGAACTCGCCAACGTCATGGAACATGCTCACGTCCTGGCGACCGACCAGACAATCCATCTTTCAGACCTTCCACCGCGCCTGCAGGACATCGAGTCACCTATTCCCGCAGTTTCAGACCTGAATCTGCTCGAAATTGAACGCCGTACAATTTCCGAAGCGCTTCGCCGCACGAATTACCGCAAGACCGCCGCCTGCCGGTTGCTTGGCATCAACATCCAGCGACTGAATCGCCGGATCCTCCATCTCAATATCCCCTTGCCCTGAAGTTGTATTTCTGGATTACTGCCAACCGCGGCGAAAGATCGCGCTAAAAGGCTGCTTATTTCAAACAGTTACATATCAAAATAACCACTCCAACTACAATCACAGGCGCGACCAGTCATTGCGCGATCCTCAATTGGATTGCCCCATTCAAACCAAACTGCACTTGTAAATTCGATCTCGCGATTCATTAAAACGTGTGCAATTTGTAACTCCTGTTTTGAGCATCAATTACCCGCAATCAACTGGGAGCCCGCCGTCGCGGCACGTCGCTCGCTCCATGGATGTTCACCAACGGAGTTCGAGCGATGTTAGATTGCGATCGATTGTCCTGGCTGATTGTCGGAGTGCCCGACATGACAGATTTGCTCGATCAGATCGATGCGCAAGTAGCCGAAAGCGCCAGGCAAACGATCGCCATGATGCGTATCAGTCATTTCGATCTGCTTCTTGCTGGCAGAAAAATTCCTGATGCGCCGGTGTGGTCGCTGATCGGCCGAATCCGGTCAAGCTGGCCGGAGCAGCGGTGGGTACTCATCGCCGAGGACATTACGTCTGCCGAGGAAATCCAGGCGAGGTCGCTTGGCGCATTGATGGTGATCGATCGTTCGATCGAAAACGATTGTCTGGATCAACTCGCTGTCTCGTTGCGAAGACGTCGAACCGAGGCAGCAGAAAGGAGCATCAACCCAACGATGTCAGGAATTGAACAACTCGTCCGCCGGTGAACAGCCGACCGTCGAATTTTGCAGACGCGGCTCTCGGATGTCCGGGGGCGCAAACAACAACAACCCTTGCCGCCTCGCCGCGGCTACTTTCCCGAAGGAGAATTGATCATGAGTCGGAAGAAATCAAGTTCGTTATTGTCTCTCGCCGCCGCAGCGGCGATAGCGAGTGTATTCGCTTGCCCCACGCATGCCGCCCAAGTCAACGACGTCAACGTCGAAGTGACCAAAGCCAACAACACCTTTATCGCCGGGACCGGAATTCCAATCGATCACTTCGCGGTGGATTCCGAGCCGGCGACGGTCGGTGCGGAAAATCTTTCGGTTTCGCTAAAGGCACGCAATCGCGACACGGGCGAAGCCGACAGTATTTCCGGAAATGTTTATACCGTTCAGAAAGGCCCATCCGCCAACCCCGCGCGTCCCCAGGCTGCATTTGACCTTCAATTCGCCCCAGGCGCGGATGACACCACCAACTATGTGCTGCGCCTCAGCGTGGATTTTGATCCAGGCGCAGGAACCGCTTTCAGCACCACCACGCTTCCCATTCACGACGCCGGCCCTTCCTGGGATGACACCGATGGCTATTTTGTAAACCCCGGCAGCAGTGCATGGAACACCAACACCGTGCCTTACGTCATCAGCAATACAACCAATCTTGGTTTTCTGGTGCCTCCCCTGGGCTATACATATGACCAGAACGCATTTGGCGATTACACCGCCCGGCTGGAAGTGCTCGATCCCACCGGCTCAACCGTACTGGGATCGACCGAAGTCATTGCTCACGTCGTTCCCGAACCGACGAGCTTAGCCATGATCGGGCTGGCATCACTGGGCCTGATGCGTCGTCGCCGCGTCTGAAGAAGAAGTTCACATTGCAAATAGCAAAACGCCGGACGGCGTCGAATGACCGTCCGGCGTTTTTCATTGCAATCATCGCCGCGATGATCTCTGCTGAAACTCTAACCACTCTTTTTCAATATTTGTCGATGCGCCTCAACCTGCTTGGCCAATTGATCGCGGACTGAGCCGCAAACCATATCGCACAGGCGATAGACCAGCCGATCGGCAATCCTGTAAACCACCTGCGTTCCGCGCGGCGTGCGCGAGACCATGCCCGCATCCGCCAGCAGCCCCAGATGCTTTGAAACATTGGCTTGCCCCTTGTTTGTATTCTCCGCGACTTCATTAACTGTGCGTGGTCCTGACATCAACGCCTGCAAAATCTGCAGCCTTGATGGATCGCCCAATACGCGGAATGTCTGGGCGACACGAACCAGCAATTCGACCGGCAGCGGAGACCGATTGGGCATAAGTACCTATATCTACTAATCAACTATATAGTTATATAGTATGTATCCGAAGAAAAGGCAAGAGATATTCGCGGAGTAACGATGATTTCAACATGCACGCCAGTTCAAGCGAAACAGATGCTCGCCGAAGGCAATTGCCTGGCGATCGACGTCCGGGAATACGCCGAATACGCCAGCGGACATGTGCCCGGCGCCAAGCTGATTCCACTCGGTCAGTTTCGCGATCAGATCAACTCGATCGATCCAAACCTGCCCCTATTGCTGGCGTGCAAAGGCGGCAAGCGGGCGACGCAGGCAGCACAATTGCTGGAACAAAAGAGCAATGTCAACGCTTTCGTCATCGAGGGCGGCACCGACGCATGGATCGCAGCCGGCTTGCCGGTTGAGCGCGAAGCTAAAGCGCCATGGGCACTGGAACGTCAGGTTCGGCTGGCGGCGGGAATGCTGGTTCTCATCGGCCTGTTCATTCCCCCATGGCCGTGGCTTTCGGCGTTTGTCGGAGCCGGGCTCGTCTTCGCCGCAGTTTCCAATACCTGCGGGATGGGATTGCTGCTCTCTAAGTTGCCGTGGAATCGCCCCGCCGTTTCCTGCTCAGTTGATAGTCCATGTAATTGCGGCGAAAGGAAATCGTCATGACTTTACGAATCGCCATCGTCGGCGGAGTGGCCGGCGGCGCGACGCGCCAATGAGTCCGCCAGAATTGACATCTTCGAAGCCGGCCAGCACATCTCTTTCGCCAATTGCGGATTACCCTACTACCTCTCCGGCGAAATCGATTCACGCGATAAACTGCTGCTCGTCTCCCCCGAAACAATGAAGAGCCGCTTTAATGTCGATGCTCATCTTCGACACGAGGCTATTTCACTCGATCGCGTTGCCAAGACACTGCTGATCAAGAATCTCACAACGGGTGAGATTTTCAATTACGAATACGATCGGCTGATTATCGCGACCGGCGCCAAATCGATCCGGCCACCGTTTCAGGGTTTGGATCATCCACGGCTGGTTGAGTGCCGAACCGTCGAAGACGCCGATCAACTTCGGCAATTCGTCGTGGCACGTCCAAAGGCTCGGGCACTGGTGATTGGCGGCGGTTTCATCGGCATTGAAGTGGCCGAAGCGATGACTCACCAAGGCATGCAGGTCACGCTGCTCGACCTGGCATCTCAAGTCCTTCCACCATTTGATCCTGAAATTGCTGCCGCCGCCCAGGAACACATGCGCGGACGCGGCGTTACGCTCAAATTGGGCGCAAAAGTCGAGTCGTTCGAGCATGGTGAACACGAATCTTACGCGATACTCGCCAGTGGCGAGTGCGTCGCGTTTGATCTGGGAATACTGGCAATCGGTGTTACACCACAAACTTCACTGGCCAAGGGATCTGGTATTCCCATTGGCGCGACCGGCGGAATCGTCGTGAATGAATATCAGCAAACCAGCGATCCCAATATTTTCGCGGCCGGAGATGTTACCGAATTGCTCTTCTGGCCAACACAATCATGCATAAAATTGGCATTGGCCGGCCCGGCGAATAAACAGGCTCGCGCCGCCGGTACCAACGCAGCAACCTCGCAACCGCAAATTTCCATTTCAGGCGCCGCTGGGACCAGCATCGTTCGCGTGTTTGATCTGGCTGTCGCGATGACAGGGCTATCGGAAAAGATCGCCAGCTTGCAGAAGATCGCGCACAAAGTCATTTATACACAAAATGGCCACCACGCCGGCTATTTCCCCGGCGCTCAGCCGCTGTTCATCAAGCTCATCTACTCACCCGATACCGGCCGGGTGCTTGGCGGACAGATTTTTGGCGCCCAGGGGGTTGATAAACGCATTGATGTTCTGGCGACCGCAATACAAGGACGGTTCACTGTCGACCAACTGGCCGACCTGGACCTGGCGTATGCCCCGCCATTTGGCGCTGCGAAAGATCCTCTGGTTATCGCGGGAATGGTTGCATCAAACGAATTCCATGGCCGCACACGAACGATCACGCCTCAGCAGCTGCGCGATGAGCTTGCCTCGGTAATTCCGCCTGCGGTGGTGGATGTGCGTTCGGCGCGCGAGTACGCAGCCGGGCGAATCGTCAGTGCGATCAACATTCCGCTGGATGAATTGCGCGCTTCATGCGAGCGATTGCCGATCGATCGCCCGCTGGTCATGCATTGCGAGGTCGGTTATCGAGGCTATCTTGCCGAGCGCGCTCTCCGCCAGTTGGGTCACGCCAATGTCCGCAACCTCACGGGCGGCTATCGCGCCTGGAAGCTCATGCAGCTTTCCATTGTTACAAATTGACTAACTCCGCCCGATCGAGCGCGTTTGCGGCTAAGATGTTGCAATGCTCAAGCGACGCCCATGGTCGGAAGAATTGGCAATCATCGACCAGACGATGCGCGCCATCTCTTCCATCTCCAATCCGGAGGAACTCGTCAATGCCTACTGGAATGGCGTTGGCCAGCTGATCGCTGTCGATGATTATGTCTCGTTATCTCGTCGCGATTGTCAACCTCCCTATTACCGGATTACTCGATCTTCGCGTTTCACTGAACATCCCAATCCCTGGACCCAGCGTGAGAAGCTGCCCCATTTGTCGGGCGGTATCCTCGGCGAGATCATCTACGCCAACAAACCGGCCATCATCGACGATCTTTCCAAACGGCTTGCCGACGACGATCCAGCTCATTTTTATCTGCAAGGATTTGAGACGCTCGTTGCGCTTCCGCAATACGACGGCGGCGAAGGATTAAATGTTACCGTCATGCTTTTGCCGGCTGGAATGGAATTGGATCACACAATGATTCCCATGATGCACTGGCAGGCCGGCCTGTTTGGACGCGGCACGACCAACCTCGTTCTTCGCAATCAACTGACCGCGGCACTGGCATCGCTGGATCGAGAATTGCAAACTGTCGGAGCCATTCAACGATCGCTTTTGCCCAAAGAATTGCCACGGATCGATGGCTTTGAGCTGGCGGCCCATTATGAAACCAGCGCTCGCGCCGGCGGCGACTATTACGATTTCTTTCCGCTGGCGGGCGGCCGCTGGGGCATGTTCATCGCCGACGTATCCGGCCACGGCACGCCCGCGGCCGTGCTCATGGCGATCACCCACGCCATCGCCCATTCACAGCCCGGAACGCACGCGCCGCCGGAAATCCTGCTGGAATACCTCAACAAGCAACTCACCCGCGCCTACACGCGCGAAGGCACGTTCGTTACGGCGTTTTACGCGGTGCTCGACCCGGCGACGCGTTCAATGAGCTATTCTGTCGCCGGCCACAATCCGCCGCGCCTGCTTCGAGGCAAACAGATCATTTCGCTCAGTGAAAACGGCGCTCTGCCATTAGGAATTCTCGAAGAAGAAACCTATGGACTGTCCACCATCGCCTTGCAAAAGAATGACCTGCTGCTGCTCTATACCGATGGAGTCACCGAAGCAGCGGCAACAGTCAAAAAGGACGAGCGACGACAACTGTTCGGCGTGGGCAGGCTCGATAAAGTGCTGCAGGACTGCTTCGGATACAATTCAAAGACCTGCATCGATCGAATCCGAACAGCCGTTGCTTCGTTTACTGGAAACGCGCCAACGATTGACGATCAAACCCTAATCGCCATCCGGTGCCAATGAGCCAGACCGAGTTTGTCCAAGTCGAAAACTTCATCGTCCCTTAGCGTTCATGACACGCAATTAGGTTGTCAGACAAATTTGACCCTCCCTTCACCCGCTCGATAAACTCCAGCCCATGCGAAACGAGTTCTTCGTTCCAGTCCTGCTCATGTTCTTGGCCACATCGACCCTGGCTCAAAATTCGCCCGCGCCGCAATTGCCTCCGTTTCTCAAACCCGGAATGCGCATTACCTATCAGGGCGGCAATTCCACTTTGCGCGGCACGCGAATGGTTCTTGATCCGCAATTTGGCTACATCAAAAAAGGCAACGACTTGTATCGCCTGGAGGAAGGACGCTCCGGCGGCGGAGTGGGATATACGCAGCTCAACATCCAGGCAGCCGATCCAAATCTCATCGCTGCCGATGTGGCGATCTATCTCAATGTCGATCTGGCCAACAACATTGTCGTCGGCAGCGGGTTTGCAACGATGGTCGGCAACGCTTCGGGACTGGGCGACTATTGGAAGCCCCTCAGCATGCTGTCCGCTGTCACCGATGGCCCCCAGCCGGACGGCACGGTCGGTTCGCACAGCGTCTATTCGCTCAATGGCCAGAATTACAACGTCGTTACCATCCGCTATTCCGGGCCCAATCGGACGAGCATCAACAGTTACGATTTGCAGACCGGCTTGCTGATATCGGGCGGGTCGATTGATACCGACGCCGCCACCATCATCACCGATCCCAACGGCGTCGTGCAAGGCAGCGCCAATGGTTCTGCGCAGATTTCACATTTGCGTTTTGTCAGTGTGCGCCAGGTCAATATCCCGTGGGCAGGCGATCCCATGCCACCGGGACTGGTAAAAGGAAGCCGGTTTGAATATCAAGGCGGCGATCGTGCCGTGCTCGGCGGCGGCGCGGGTTTGCCGCCTCTGCCGCCTCGCGCGGTTGCCATGTCACTGATCATCGGGGACATCGCCAGCGGCTGCGCCGTGTCCACCATCGTGCAGCGCGCCGATCTGGGACAGGGCATTCCGCCGTCGCAGACGACCGCCAATCGCTGTTTTAGTTCTGCGCAGTTGAACGGTCTATGGATTTCTCCGCGCGCCGTTGCCGCGATGCAGCCCAACCAGGTACTTGACCAGGATCCGGTGACCCGATTTCGCGTCATCTTCGCCGGCGTGCAAAACGGCTTCGCCAGCATCTACGAGCAAGGCCCGCGGGAGATGGTCGAACGTTATTACGCCCTTCAAACCGGCCTGCTCACCAGCAGCCGCATCACCCGGACGACGGCAAACATTGGCCAGCAGATCACCGAATACAATCTGACCGGAAGACAATAAGCTGTGTCGGATGGCATGAAATTGCAGCGTATAACCGCGCGACCATGTCCAATGCACATAAAATTGAACCCGTCCAAAACCAAGCCCATCAATCGAAAGGCTCGCGGGATGACGCGAAGATTCAATTTCTTTGCGGTTACTTCGTGCTTCTTCGAGCTTTCGCGTTTTTTGATTGAAATTGGGAAATAAAAAAGTGTCGGGGGGTGAAGAAGGAGGGGGGGAACCTTCTTCGGGGAGTGCCCCCGACACAGTAATAAGTTAAGTGCAGCGCAGGGATAAAGTCAACTATTTCAATGAGTTTTCGTCAGGAAGTTTACAGGCGATTTTTCCGGCTGGTCAGCGTGTTATCCAGCACTCTCTGAAGAGTCCGGCAGACACGATCGACCTGCTGGCGCGTCATCGTGCCGAAGAACGGCAATGCAATCGTTCTTGCCGCCACATATTCACAAACGGGGAAATCGCCGGACTTATATCCGAATTTTTCGACCATATAAGGCTGAAGATGAATCGGCGGGAAATAGTTGTTACAGCCGATTCCCTCGGCCCGCAGAGCGCGCATGACCTGGTCGCGATCGCCGGGCTCGAATAAATCACTGAGTTTCACGACAAAAACGAACCAACTGACATACGTATCATCCTGAAGCGTCGGCAGAATGATGTAACGGTTATCCATCAGACGGTCCATGTACAGGTGCGCGACCCGCCGACGATTTTCGAGAATTTCTTCAAGCCGCTGACACTGCACAACACCGATGGCAGCGTTGATTTCGCTGAGCCGGTAGTTGTAACCCAGCCGCTCATGCGCCAGCCACGACATGCCCGAGCGGCCCTGGTTTCGAAGAGACTTGCAGACCTCGGCAAAGACGTCGTCGTCGGTGCAGATCATTCCGCCTTCGCCGGTGGTGATTTGTTTGTTGGGATAAAACCCGAACAGACTGGCGCGGCCGAAGGAGCCGATGGGCCGATCGCCCATGCGTCCGCCAAATCCTTCGCAGGAATCCTCAATGAGGACCAGTTCGTGTTGTCGGGCGAATTTTTCGACTTCAAGCATTCCGCCCGGATGGCCAAATGCTTCGACCGCGACAATGCCTTTGGTTTTCGGGGATAAAGCGCCAGCCAGCTTGTCCGTGTCGAGATTCATCGTCTTTGGATCGATGTCCACGAATTTCGGAGTGGCCCCGACGTACAAAATGCAGTTGGTGGATGCGACAAATGAGAATGGCGTGGTAATGACCTCATCACCCGGCCCGATGTTGGCTGCCAGCATGGCGCAGTGCAGGCCGGTCGTACCTGAAGACACCCCCACCGCATGCCTGCGACCGCTGATTTGGGCGACGGCCTGCTCAAACTGCTCGACTTTCGGTCCGATCGACAGCGTCGGGGTCTGCATGACCTCAACGACAGCGTCAATTTCCTTCTGAGTGATGTTCGGCGACGATAAAGGGATGGGTGCGGCCATGCGGGTGCGACTTGTTTGCTCAGCAGTTATACTCTAAACCCAGTGTTGTCCGATAATTATTTATCGGTCCCTGACGTGCCTAAGCATGAGTTCCTCACAGAAACCGAACAAGCTCGCCAGCCACGAATTTTACCGGGCGGCCCAGTTTCTCTGGCCGCATCGGAAATACGTCGCTGTCTCGATGATCTGCGCCCTGCTCGCCGGCGCGATCATGACCAGCGGCATCCCCGCGATGGTCCCCATTTTGAACGTGCTGACCAAGGAAAATGAAACGGTCCAGTCCTGGGTCGCCAAGATGGTGGCCGACAGAGAGCCGGATGTCCCCTTCTATCTCCGCTACATGCAGCAAATCGCCGACCTGATGCCCACCGACAAGGTCAAAACGGTGACGGTGATCTTTCTGGCCATCGCGGCCCTGGCAATGGTGGGCAATGTCGTCCGGTTCTTTTATGAATATTCCTCCGACAAGGCGGTCATCGGCGCGGTCAACGACATCCGCCACCGGCTATACGATCACGTTTTACACCTGCCGTTGGAATTTTTTGGGCTTCAAGGGACCAGCGATGTCACCAGCCGGATCGTCAACGACTGTCAGATTCTGCTCGAAGGCCTCAACATCTGTCTGGGGCAAAGCGCCTTGGAAGTGGTCCGCCTGACGCTGGCGTTGATTGCAGCCATGCTGATTGACTGGCGATTAACGATGTTCATTTTTCTGTTCATGCCGTTGACGGCAGTGGTCATCCGAAAATTCGGCAAGAAAATGCGCCGGGCCAGCCGGGCGGCGCTGCAAAACAGCTCAACGATGCTGGGACAGATCGAGGGTTCGCTGTCGGGCATTCGAGTGGTCAAAGCCGCCAATGCCGAGCGATTTGAGCGGCGCCGATACGCGGGCATCATGGATGGCTTGCGTTTTCAGCAAACCAAGATGGCGTTTTACGACGCGCTCAGCACGCCCGTGCTGGAAACACTGGGCATGTGGGGCGCGGGCGCGGTGCTGATCTTCGCCACCTACCTGATGTTCAGCAACAGCGTGCAACACAAACTCCAGCTTCCATGGTTTTTTGCGTTAATGGTCGCCTTGGTGACCATCGGCGAATCGATTCGAAAGTTAAGCAAATTAAACAGCGTCCTGCAGCGCTCGCGCGCTGCGGCTGCGCGCATTTTTCAGACCATCGATATCCCCATCGAACGCTCGCGTGCTGTCGCCATGCGACGAAGTTTCGGTGGAAACAACGGCCATTTGACGAATCTCCAGCCCGTTGAGCACGAAGTGCGGTTCGAGGGAATTTCATTTTCCTACCCCAACACACCGGCGCCGGCGGTTTCAAACGTCGATTTGGTCGTCCCCCGCGGAAAATGCGTGGCGGTCGTTGGACGAAACGGCTCGGGCAAGACCACGCTCATGGCGCTGCTTCCACGGTTTTACGATCCTTCTGCCGGACGAATTACCATTGATGGCATCGACATCCGAAATGTCACGTTGCGAAGCCTGCGCCGGCAGATCAGCGTGGTAACGCAGGAAAGCATCATCTTTCCGGGAACAATCGCAGAGAACATTGCATACGGCTTGCCGCTGGCGAGTCGCGAGCAGATTGAATCCGCTGCCCGGCGTGCCTTTGCGCACGATTTTATCATGGAAAAACCGCTGGGATATGATGCTCCACTGGACGGACTGGGCGGCCAGCTTTCCGGCGGACAGCGACAGCGCATCAACATCGCCCGCGCCATTCTGAGGCAAACCCCGATCCTGATCCTTGATGAAGCCACCAGCCAGGTCGATGCGGAAAGCGAGCACCTGATCCAGCAGGCCATCGAAAGCCTCATGCATGAGCGGACGACTTTCGTCATTGCCCATCGGTTCAGTACCATTCTGGACGCTGACTGGATCGTAGTCATGGACCGCGGTCAGATCATCGGGCAGGGCCAGCACGATGAACTGCTCAAAACCTGTCCAACTTACCAGCAGTTGTATGAACGACAACTATAATTGGCGCGTCGCTGGTTGGGACAGATTCATATCGTTTCTGTCGTGATATGCAGCAATATGCCCGCGCGATCCGTCGCGGTCTGCGAATCTGGGAAAGTCGCCTGGCAACAAGCCGCACGAGTCGGGTCAAACGACACCTTCCGGTTTTTTTACGAAGCCTCCGCAAATTTGCGGAATTCCCTGATATTTTCGTCGCCAAAAAACGGGTTTATGCAGTAACCTTTCCGCTCTGCGGGAACCGCGACTGGGAGAATGGCACCATGCCTCATCAACCTCGGGAGAAATCAATGCATCGTCCTGTCATGGAATCGTGCGAATCGCGTTGCCTGTTGAGTGTCAGCGTTACTACCTATCACAACGACCTGTCGCGCACCGGCGCGAATCTTCAGGAAACCATCCTGACCACATCCAACGTGCGGGCCAGCAAATTCGGCAAGAAACATTCGCTTCAAGTGGATGGACAGATTTATGCGCAGCCGCTGTACGTCCCCAACCTGGTTTTCCAAAAAAATGGCCGGCCCGTGCGGCGAAACATGACCTACGTCGCCACGCAGAACGACACGGTCTATGCGTACGACGCCGATCGAGGCTCGTTGATGTGGACAGCCGCTCTTTTGAAACGCTCGGTCGGTGAAACCCCTGTCCCCAATTCCGATCTGGGCAGTGATGACATCAACCCGGTCGTCGGCATCACCAGCACGCCGGTCATCGACCAGGCGAGCGATACGATGTACGTCGTTGCCAAAGCCAAACGCGTGACCAATGGCGTTGCGAGTTACGTGTTCCGTCTGTATGCATTGGATCTGAATACCGGCGCATCCAAGTTTGGCGGGCCAGTGACGATTCATGCGGCTTATCCCGGCAATGGCGACGGGTCGATCAACGGATTCACCAACTTCGACGCGAAGATCGAAAACCAGCGTTCAGGGCTTCTTCTGCTTAATGGCGTCGTCTATATCGCGTTTGCGTCCCATGGGGACCAGGGGCCTTATCATGGCTGGCTGCTGGGGGTATAGCGCATCGACTCTTCAGCAGGTAAAGGTTTGGAACGATACGGCCAACGGCGACAAGGGCGGCATCTGGCAATCGGGCGCAGCACCATCGGTCGATGCAGATGGAAACATCTACCTGACCATCGGCAACGGAGCCTCCGATGCCGGCACCGGGGGTCACAATTACGGCGACAGCATCGTGCGAATTCCCACCACCGGCGGGCAACCTTTTGCTCCGGCTGACTTTTTCACCCCCCACAATCACAGCGATTTGGAAAATCTCGATTTGGACCTAGGGTCCACCGGTGTGCTTTTGGTTCCTCCCCGCGCAAGCGGCGCAACACCCGAAGCGTTCTTTGGCGGCAAGGAGGGAAATCTGTATCTGGTCAATCGTAACAATCTGGGTGGATTTGATTCAGTGAACGACAACGTGATTCAGATCATCGGCGGGCAAGGCCGGCACGGCACGTTTGACTCGCCCGCCTATTACAACAATCGAGTCTTTTTCGCCGCCTCAAACGGGCCTTTGGAGACTTTGATTATTATCAACGGCACCGCCAGCGCCGGCCAGCAAACGGCTGAGCATTATGGATTCCCGGGCGTGAATCCTTCGATCTCCGCCAACGGCGCGGGCAATGGAATTGTATGGGTCATCGCCAAGGGAAGTGATGGACATGCCATTCTGGAAGCGTTTTCCGCGACCAATTTGTCGAAAAAATTGTATTCGAGCGATACAGCCGGTGCTCGCGACCTGCCAGGCGATTATGTGAAGTTCACCACGCCCACCATTGCTGATGGGAAAGTCATCATCGGAACCGGCAATGAGCTGGATGTTTACGGCCTGCTGTGACCACTTGCGACGTATACGCCTGCGGCTATGCTCTGCCCCCGCATGCTTGCCGTTCACGAACAGCCCTGCTGCGTTTGCGGAGAAAACAACAGCCGGCTTTTTCACGAAGCGATCTACCCGGAACATAATTATCCGGGCACTTTCTTCCTGCGCAAATGTGAAGGTTGTGGATTACTGTTCAATTCTCCGCGGCTTGACGATGTGGAATTGGCGAATCTCTACGGCAGCAACTATTACTTCTTCCGCCGCAACGATTCACGCGAGCTGGAACGCATTGTTGGAATGTACCAGCGAACCATAGGATTGATCGACGGCGATCTTGACGACCGGCGATCGATCGACATCGGAACGGGCCGAGGGTATTTACCGGCAGTACTTAAGGAGCTCGGATGGCAGGCGCGCGGAATTGAATTATCCGCCGATGCCGCAGGCTATGCCCGGTCAGAGTTCTTGCTGGACATATTCACCGGCACGGTCGAGCAATACGCGGCGTCCCCCGACGCCAAAGTGTTTCCCGTGGTGACCGCTATCGATGTGATCGAACATGTACCCTCCCCCGGCGCTTTCATCGAAGCAATTGCAAAAGTGCTGACCGGCGGCGGATATCTGATCATCGATACTCCCAACGCCTTGGCAGATAATATCACGCTCAAGAAAACTGCGTGGAAGGGATTCAATCCGTTCCACATTTATCTGTTCAGCATCGATACTTTGACAGCCCTGCTATCTCGATATGGTCTGAAAGTTGAACGAAGCTTTTCCTATGGCAACACGCCCACGCCGCGCGATTTTCGTGATCGAATGGCCAGTTTCATTCGCAAGACACCGCTGGCGCGCAAGGCTGCGGAGATTTATTTCTCCGGGCGAGATAAAGGCGATGTGGCACGCAGCCCTCGATCAGGCGTGGAAGCTGCCGCCGCAAAGGTTCGGTCGGCTCCGAAATACACCTCAACTCCCGATGCAACCGCCCCTTTGGCGGCATCCAAAACGGGTGACAACATCGTCGTGATCGCGCGCAAAGGCTGAGTCGCCGGTGCAGTCGCCGGCCTTGCCGCCGCTCGGGGCCGTCTGGGAGGACGGCGCGGCGGGCGCGGAACCGGTGGCGGCTTCCAGCCCGGCGGAAGTTTTCGCCAATCAATATCGGGAACTGTTACGTAAATCGTTGCCAGATAAGTTCCCCTGGGACCATCGGCGATCTTTTTCCCAGGCAAGATCAGATGCTTTTGAACAAGTCTCGCGATAATGGGATCCTTGCTGCGATACAAGGAAGCCGGAAATATCCCGTAATTCAGTTTTTCCAACGCAACGTAATATGGATTCGACTGCCCGATCCCGCGAGGAAGCAATTCACGTTGCGTATAGACATGCCGGCCGGTGAGAATCGTCAGGATCGCACCCGACGGGCCAAGCACTTTGTCATCCGGCTTGGTGTTTCGCCGGATCATCTCGGCGATATCCATCAACGGCGCATATGAACCCTTTTTGTAATGCGCCAAAAAATCGGCGCGATGCTGCTCGATGAAAAAGCTGACGGTGTCAGTCAAATTGTTGAGTACCACCAGCGCCAAGCTCAACGCCAGCACAATTTCCCCCCAGCGCTTTGAGCATCGTTTTGCAAACCAGCAGGTTGCATGCAGCCATCCCACGAGCAGCGGCACGAGGATCATCATGTAATATCGTGGAACGGTCGAAAGAATGAGCGTGACCGCAAACGTCAGCCAGATCATCAGCGCCCATAGCGCATGTTTCCTGAACAGGAAAATCGCCGAGCCGAGCAAGATCAGCGACCCCAGGATGCTGGCGGGCGCGAGCTTTTGCCCGAAAAACGACGACGTCAGTTGATCGTGCAGCGCGGAATACAACCGATCGGTGAACGTTTCGGCAATCTGAGGAACCAGGTCCATCGCCTCGCGCTCATATCCGCCGGATAAGGGGTGAAACCCTTTGACCCGCGGATCGACTGCAGTGATGCAGGCCCAGGTGGCGATGAGCACGAGCAGAGATATCGCATAAAATTTGCGTGGCCCGGTGATTAAACCCCAGATACAGACCGCCACCCAGCAAACTGCGACGACCCAGAATGTCGGCCTCATCGAAGCCGCCAACAGCAAGCCGGGAACCATCGCCAATACCCCTATCGTTCGCTGCTTTCGATTCTGTGCAAGCTTCAATAAATCCCAACCGTACAGTGCTGCTACGACCCCCAGCAAAAACGGCATGTCACTCAATAATTCGTGTGCATGCTGTAGAAATGTTGAATTGGTGCCGACGCAGAACGCGACCACGACCGCAACCCAGACACTGTAGTGCAGACGAATTAACTTGTATGACAGAAAGATCGTCAGAAGCGCCATCAGGAGGATGATCAGCACTGAAACGGTCGTCGCGGGGCTGGGGCCCAGCAGGCGCTGTTGCTCTGCGAGGCTTGGCGTGCGGTCAGAAGGGCCGAACAGTTTTTCCACGCCTGCCAGCATGTAGGGCATGCCGGGATAAAGCTGGTGAGGCGCCCAGTTGTTGAAGACGTAACCGTTGCCGGCGGCGATGTTCATCGCCAAACCGCGATAGTTCGCGGAATCCAACCCCAGCCGCCACCGGCCATTGAACGAACAAACGTACATCAGCACGACAAAAACGAACAACCAGCGGCGATGACGGGTGATCGCTTCGGTTATGCGGTTACTCAAAAGCTGTTCTTCCACCGGCTCGCCACCCAGCATCGGGGGAATTGTCGTGCTGCGCTTCACCACGTCAAGCTGCGCCATGGTAATGCAGCATCGGCCCACCCAGATGGTTTTTTAGCCCGCCCGTTGGCGACCGGTTCGCCGAGCGCCAAAACCGGCCGCAAGCGGCCGGGCTAAAAAATAAATCCAACCTCGCCCAACTCCTCTTTCACCACCACTGCGCCCGGCCGGGCCGATGAATAAGCCATTTCCTCAATTATTTCATCCCACGCCCATTGCCCGCCAGCGCGGCAACTGCCGGGGTGTTTTCAATGAATAGCTGCATATGCGGGAAAGGAATCTCTATACCCGCCGCATCCAGCGCTTTCTTGGCTTTCTCCGTATATTCGTAAACGATCCGATGCGCCAGCGATTCATCTTCGATCCAAAACCGCAGCACGAGATTCACGCTGCTCTCGCCCAAATCCTTTACGATGACTTCCGGCGATGGAGATTTAAGCAACCGCGAGTCATCTTTCGTCAGATCGACCAGCGCCTTTCGCGCATCATCAATCGATGCCTTGTACGCAATCCCGACGGCCACGTTGATCCGATTGAACGGATGGCTGCTGCGGTTTGAAAGCTTGTTGGCCAAGACCTGCGTATTGGGAACGACAACGATTTCTCCATCCAGCGTCAGTACGCGCGTCGAGCGGAATGTCACACGCTTCACCTGGCCGAAGGTATCGTGCATTTCGACCCAGTCGCCGGCTTTGAAGGGCTGATCGATGAAAATCACAATGCCCGCAATGAAATTCGCCAGCGTCTCCTGCGCGGCAAATCCAACCGCCAGGCCGATGATTGAAATACCGGTCAACATCGCCACGATCGGAATGCCCAGTTGATTGCAGGCAATCACAATGCCGAAGCCCATTACGGTCCATTTAACCAGCGCGCCCAGCAAATCGCGGATCGACGAATCGACCTCGTGCTCTTTCATGTTTCCGACGATCATCCTGCGAATGCCGCGGTAGATCAGCCAGAATACGAACAGGAAGACCATCGTGCCGATGAATCGCGGGACGAACGCGATGACTGTCACGATGAGGTCCTTGAAGTTGTAAAACCAGAATTCGGGCTTGCGGATTTCGTCCCAGGTGAGCGGTTCCTTGCCTTCCATGATGGCGGCAATCTCGGTCGCGCGAAGCTGATCGTAAAAACTCTGCGATTGCTCTTGCGCCGGCTGAGTTGATGTAGCAGGCGTTGGGCTGGGCGTTTGCGCCAGGGCGACGCTGGTGCCAGCCCAAAGAATGATCGATCCAAGAAATAGCAAAATCCAACGATTCATAAGGCACCTCATTGTGTTGCAATTAAACGGTTCAGCCGAGACCATCATCGCCAAACACGCTGTTTGGACCAAGAGAGCGGTTATGAACGATGAAACATTCTGGCTCGACGCCCGCAAGCAGATTTGCATGGACCCTGCAAAGGTCAATCTCAATGCGGGCACGCTCTCGCCGACGCCCAAGCCCGTTTTGAAGGCAGTCACCGAGCTGCGACAGCGCATGGCTGAGAATCCCTCGGATTTCTGCTGGCGACAACTGCCAGTGTTGATCGAACATTCGCGCCGTCGCTTATCTGAGTATCTGCATTGTGATCCCCTGAATCTGCTGCTCATTCCCAACGTCACCTTCGCGATCAATATGGTCGTTTCATCTTTGAAATCCGACCGCGGCAGCGAGATTCTGACAACCGATCACGAATACGGCGCGATGATGTACGCGTGGCAGAGACAGGCTGATCGCAATGGATGGAAAATATCTTCCCTTGAACTGCCCCATCGTACGGAGGATCCAAATGAAATCGTCCGCGCATTCGAACGCGCCATTACACCGGCGACTCGCGCGATCTTTTTCAGTCATGTCACCACCATAACCGGGCTTCGTCTTCCCGTCCGAGACTTATGCACATTGGCGCGGAGGCGTGGGCTACTGAGCATTGTCGATGGCGCTCATGCCCCCGGCATGGTGCCGGTCGATCTATCAGATATCGGAGCCGACTTTTACGGAGCCAACTGTCACAAATGGCTGATGGCCCCGGCGGGCGCGGGATTTTTGCATGTATCCCCAAGTCACAAACGCGAGATGTCACCACTCATCACAAGCTGGGGCTATGAATACGATCGTGAAGAAATGGATGCCGACAGTCACTGGGGAGGCAGCTTCTGGCAACGCGATCTCGAATTTCATGGCACGCTCGATCGCACACCTCAAATGGTCCTGCCCGAAGCACTCGACTTTCGCACCACCCTCGGCGGCGATGACGCGATCATCAAGCGCACTCGCTATCTATCCGATTACGCAACCCAGCGACTGGCCGCTTGCGGCTTAGCGCGAGTCACGCCCCTAAACAATCAATTGAATGGCGGCGCACTCACCGCCTTCGATTTCCCCTGCCAAGACGTCCTCGCCTGGCGCGATTGGATTTGGAACAAACACCACATCGAATGTCCCATCACTACAGCAGCCAGGAAGACCTTCCTGCGGGTTTCGACGGGATGGTTTAATACGATTAAAGAAATTGATCGGCTGGTTGAGGCAATTCGGGCATTTCAATCCTCGGGCTAGACAATATGGTCCAGTCTGAATTTCAGTTGAGAATTTCTGTCCGTGACATGGCCGTCCCGGCCATGCGCGTTGTTCGGCACGGGCGAGACGCCCGTGTCACAGTTGAAACTCAACTAAACCCCAGCCGCGGCCCTTGGTTGACCAACAATCTCGCGGTTGATCAGCATTTCCACCTTTGGACGATCTCCAAGCTGATTTTCGATGTCCTGCCGCACATGGTCCATCTTTGGATACCGCACTTCGCGATAGCCGGTGACTTCTTCATGACACTTGAGCATCTGAACCGCTCGCGTGTAATCGCTGGAAAGATCGACTCGATCGATCAGGCTGATGTACCACTCGCGGAAAGACACCTCACGCTTGTGCCAGCCCGGAATCTTTCGCCACCACTTCATTCGGCGGACAATCCGCAGCATCCAGTCGGTCGTCGTGATATTGAAACGAATGCGTTTGCCAGCGATCACAAACTCGGGGCGGGTGTGATGGCGGTAAACGATCCGATCGCCATTGGCGATGTCGATCGCGTACTTGGCGATGTCGCGCTGCTTTTTCTCGTATCGCGTCAGCAGATACGCAACATATGGTTCATCCTTGATGAGCATGAACTTGGCCAGACCCCAGATCGCTTGATGCGTGGCCGCGAACTGGCGGTCAATTGAATCGCGCTGGTAAACCTTGTGCACCAGCTCCACGTACCGTCGCGACAACGAAATGTCCTGATATTCCATCAGATCGTAAATGCGCAGGGCCAGATCATACTTGGATTGTTCGCTCAGCCCGGGCATGGCCTGCATCGCGGATTGAAGCAGTTTTTCAAACCGCTCGGCGACCGCGTTTCCGCTTGAATGTGAGCGCTTCAAGATTCGCGATTTATTGATCAGCAATTGTTCCCAGGTTTGCGGCTGCGGCTTGCTGGGAATCGCTCGCGGTTCCAGCGCGAGCTTTCGGCCGATGTTAAACGCCTTGATGTTTTTCCGTTGATCGCGGCGGATCGTATCGCGAATGGCCCAGCCGATGGCGCTGGCGCTGACCGGAATCAGCCCAAGCTGATACGCCACGCCAAGCATCATGATGTTCACAAATTGCTTGGAACCCAGCCGCTGTTCGCAAAGCTCAGACAAATCTTTCGCATATGAATGCTCAGCCCGGCAGTGATCGAATACATCCTGCTGAAGTTTCTCAGGATCGAAATCCTGCTTGCCAAGCAGCGTGAACACCGTCGGCTGCTTGTGAAGATTCAAAACCGCACAAGTCCGATTCTTCGAGGCAACGCGGAACTGCTCGCGCGGATCGATCGCTCGCGCGGCTTCGAGAATATCGACTCCAAGCAATAAGTCGGCCCGGCCATAGGGAATGTTGCCGGTAGTCGGATATGCAGAAGGGGCGAGGGGCGAGGGGTGAGGGGCGAGTGAGGAATTAGTCTCTTGCCCCTTGCCCCTTGCCCCTTGCCCTTGCTCGTCTTTCACCCACGCAATCTGTGAGTAAACGCCGCCATTACGAATCGCCAAGCCCTTGCGATCCGAGAAAATTACCCGATACCCAGCCTTGTGACCCGCGCGAACCAGGATCGCACCGACAATGCCAATGCCCATGCCCCCCACGCCGGCCATATGAACCCGCCAGACCGATGACTCTTCGTTCATGTCATGAATTGGCGTCGGTTCCGGCAGCTTATCCAGATCCATCTTCGGCAGCATGTATCGTTTGCGGTGGCTACGAATGATCGTGACCTGCTCAAAGCTCGGACATGGCTTGACGCTCGTGCCATAGTTGTTGCTCGTTCGAACGCGCTCGCAGGCGCCATCATTGACGCAAAGCGTCAGGTCCGTATCGATTTTGCGGCCATAATCCGTGTCGATCGTCGTCAGACCCGGGCATGCGGTGGCCTTGGTGCATTCCAGGCATCCTTCGCAAACCTCGGGCGTGATGTTCATCTGTGTCTTTTTCGGAACAAAGCCGCCATGCTCGCGCGCGAGCTTACGTTCTTCCTTGGCCTGGCGACGGTGATAGGTGATGCCGCACTCCTTGTCGGCGATCACGATCTTCACGCCGGGCCGAAGAATCGTGCGTTCCAGCACCTTGCGATAGTTATCCCGATCGGCCGGCGAAAGCTTCTCAACCACCAGCGGACAAGTGCCCGCCATCGATCGCGTGATCTGCTCGATGTCCTGGATGTACGAACGATTGCCCAAGACGTCGATTTCCGTGCCGGCATGTTCCTGGTGGCCGGTCATCGCGGTCGTTTTGTTTTCAAGAATGATGTACGTGATGTCCTGATTGGCCTTGATCGAATTGCTGATCGCGATCTGACCGGAGTGAAAGAACGTGCCATCACCCATGAATACAATCTGCTTGTTGGTGATGAACGGGTCAATGCCGCTTCCCGTGCCCCCGCCCAAGCCCATGCCGCTGTAGTTGTGCATGAGTTGTTCGGTCGGGGCAAACATGAGCATCGTGTAGCAACCAGTGTCGCCATGCGCCACCAGATCGACCGGGCCTATGCCGTGGGTCCGCTTCATATATGCGGGGTCTTTCAGGTTCTGGCGAAGCTCCAGCAAGGTTGATGAACTGTCACGATGCGGGCATCCCGGGCAGAACGTCGGCGTGCGCGAGATCACATCAAGCTTGGGCTTGCTAGCGGCGCGAAGCATGTCCAGTTCCGCGGTCAACCGGCCATTGCGCAGCTCGGCGGGCAGGTCTTCGGTGCTCTTAATCAATGGAATGATGATCTGCGCCAGCACCGATGGATTGAGCCCGCGCGAATCGGGAATACCCGCTCCGTTGGGAAATTGCTTGCCGAACAGGCGGGCCGAGAGTTTGGCCGCCTCTTCGTGGGACAATTGCTGGAAAAGTGAATCGCGAATGTTCTTTTCAAGGAAGCTGCGCCGCTCCTCGATCACGATCATGTTTCGACACAATTTGGAGAACTCGCGTACCAGTTGGATGTCGGCCGGATAACTCATTCCCATCTGCAAAATCGGGAACTGACCGAGCAATCCGATATCCGCCAGCACGTGCTGCAGGAAAGGTCCCGCCATTCCCGTCACAATAAAACCAATGGGCGACGCCGATTCCGCTTGCGGTTTCACGGTAATAATCTTGTTCACACCCAATTCCCGCGCGACAGCCATTGTTTTGGCAAATCGCTCAGGAATACGAAGTTCCTGCTGCCACGTTCGCGGCGGGAGGAGCACTTTTCCCAAGTCAATCTTGGCTGTATCGAGCGTCAGCTTTTGGGTGGTATTGATTTCAGGAAACTGATTGGGTTTGCAGTCCGCAGACCCGCCGCCATCGGCCTGGGCGGTGGTGACGATGAATCCGATGTACAACCCCGCCGCTTGCGAGAGTTTGAAACTGTAGTTGATCCAATCCTTCATCTGCTGCGGCGAGCCGGGCTCGACGACCGGCATGCGAAGGTGCTCACACAAAAACCGACTGTCAGCCGGTACTTGCGTGGAATCACACCAGGGATCATCACCGATGATGATGACCGCGCCACCTTGTGGATGCGCGCCAGCCAGGTTTCCCAGCGCCAGCGCATCGGCAGCGACATGCGCGCCGACACTTTTCATCGCAGCAATCGCCCGGCAGGGAAGCATCTGCGAACCATTGATGGCGGCCACACCCAGCGCTTCGTTGTTCGCCTGGTAAGCGCGGATTCCTTTTTCCTGGATGAGCGAGGAGATATCGCCCATGCAATCAAAGAACCCAGCCACGGGCGAGCCCGGATAGCCGGTCATCAGGTGCACGCCGCCCTCGGTTTCGAGACAGCCTTTAATCAGGAGTTCATTGCCGATGAAGACTTCACGGCCGGAACCGGCCAGAAAGCGCGGATCGATACTCATCTTCAGTCTGTCCTTCCGCGGGTCGGAAAAAAAGGATGAAATTGGAAGGGTAAAGGATGAAAAGAGTACGAATACTCTTTTTCTTTATTCATCCCTCAGCCCTTCATCCTTCAGCCTTTCTTACCTGAGCGTGGCTTATCCCGACTGGGTCAGGACAGGAGACGCCGTTAATCACCGCGTTTTAAGTGACTCTTAGCCCCACCGGGATTTCATGGCCGGCAGTGCCGATTGATCTTTCTTATCGGATATTACCGATGGAAAGCCGCATTATATTACAGAGATAGACCCCAAATAGGAACGCCGAAAATCGGGTACTGAGTCAGTTTACAAGCAACGCCATTTTAGCCCCGCCGCTTGCGGCGGGTTCTGGAGTTCGAACTCCCGCCGCAAGCAGTGGGGCTGAATGAACCAATCTCAAACTGACCCATTACCTCTACATAATACCAAACAAATACCTAATATACAAGCGCCTTATGAGTAGTAAGATTAAATTAAAGATTGGTTTATTTAGCCCGCCGCTTGCGACGGGTTCGGCTTAAACCAAGCGGTTTAAGTCGATCGGCAGGCCACCGCGTTTAAGTTGTTTGGCCAGTTGGATTTGCCATCCGCCGGGCTGGTCGATGGCCAGCCTGCAAATTCCTCCAAGGTTTCCCTGCAGATTGACGTTAGGCGGGTGCAAAACACAGACGCGATGAACCCCCAATCGACCAACACATAAACCCAAGTCAAACGCGCGGTCGCCGGCTGAGTCTCCCTGAATCACAATTCCAAAGCTCGCACCGCCAACCACAACTTGCTCCAGGTTGTCGGCCACCGGCTCGACAACCGCGATCAACTCCATGCCCAGCCCTTTTAGAAACTCGGAAATTGATGCTTTCGATCCATCATCGGCGGCGAAGCAAATCAGCGCGCCGCGAAGCTGAGCGGGAGGTGCAGCCGCTGCTTCGCTTTCGGTTATTGATGGAGGTGTTTTTATATCGGAAGCCTTTGATTCTTCAGTATTTACACGGCTTGTTGAATGTGTTTTTTGCACGGCTGCGATCACCGCCTTCAGTCTTTTCAGGCGATGCTCCATTTCAGCATAAAACTGCTCGACGAAGTTCCCCAGCTCGGCATATTCGGGATATATCTTGCCGACCCAGTCGTTGCATTGGTCGGCCACCGATGAATTCCCGAAAAGACCGGTCAGCAATTCGATCATCTGGTTGGTCCACGCGAGCTTGCGCGCCCGCGCTGCGTCCAGTTCCTGCTGATTGCGAATACGCAATGCCTTGACCTGAGACCCCTTTTTGAATTGGGCCTGCAGCAGGCTCAGCGCCTGCTCGCGCGGCAGCACGAGCTTGCCAATCCCCTGATCTTGGGCAACGCCTTGGCTCATCACCATTCGATATCCAATACTTTGGGGTTGATAGGCAAATAAGTTAAGATTTGGCGATTATTCTATTTATTCTGTTTCTCCGCTGCGCCGCGGCCTTCGATGCCCCGAGGCTTAAAGCCCCGGGCTTTGCCCGGGGACCGATCAACTGGAGACGAATTTCACTTCACAATTCAAGTCCTACGATCTTTCGACCGATCCTCTTTTTCCCCTTCATTTTCTTAATCTGTGTCATCTGTGAAATCTGTGGATCGAACTCTTATCTGTAGGCTCCATGAAACTGCACGGAATTGCGCGCTATGTGACGAGTCGGACAAGCGGATTGGTCGATGAAACGCGCTAGATCTTCGCGCATGCGCCCGTTTCCCGCGGTCGTTTCGTTAAATCCCGTGAGTCACAAGGGCACGGAGCACTTATAAACAGCCGCCCGCCCTGCCGGTATCGGTTTCAGAGAGGAACCGTCATGCCTCATGTGAAAATCCATCCGGTGTTCATCGCGCTCTTTGTATCTCAAGCCGTCCTCGCGGCTGAGTTTTATGTCGCGCCCAACGGCACAGATTCCAATCCTGGCACGATCGAACGGCCGTTTGGTTCTGTTGCCCGCGGACAGGAAGCGGCATCGCCGGGCGACACGGTTTGGATTCGCGGGGGCGTGTATGAATTCACCGGCACGGAAATCGCCATCGGCACGCTGCTGAACAAGAGCGGTAAAGAAGGTTCTCCGATCAATTATTTCGCATATAAGGACGAACTTCCGGTTTTTGATTTCTTCAAGTTGGCGACCGTGGCGCGGATCAAGGGATTCAGCGTCACGGGGAACTGGATTCATCTGCGCGGGCTGGAAGTACGCGGTGTGCAGCAGATCATCACGACGGCTCACGAATCATGGGGCATTCGCGTGGAAGGCGGCAGCAACTGCATCTTTGAACATCTGAACCTGCACCACAACGAGGGACCGGGTCTGTTTATTGCGGCTGGTGGAAACAATTTGGTCCTCAATTGCGATTCTCACGACAACTATGACCCCGATGCCCGCGGCGAGAATGCCGACGGGTTCGGCGGGCACAGCAATATGGACGGCAACGTCTTTCGATACTGCCGCTCCTGGAACAACAGCGACGATGGGTATGACCTGATCAACGCGCCCGGCGTGCACACAATCGAATACTGCTGGTCGTGGCACAACGGTTTCATTCGCGAAACCAACCAGAAGGCGGGCAACGGCGGCGGATTTAAGTGCGGCGGATTTCTGCTCAACCCCGCGCGCTTCCCCGGCAATGTGCCGCGACATGTCATTCGATTCAATCTCTCGTTCAACAACGCAGCGGAGGGGTTTTACGCCAACTATCACCCGGGACAACTTCAGTTCTATAACAACACGGCTTTCAACAATCCGACGCAGTTTAATATGCAGTCGATCGTTAAACCGGTGACGCACGTACTGCGGAACAATATCGCTTTCAGCACCACCGGCGTGCCGCCACTGACGCATGTTGATCCGGCCAATCCGCGAGAAAATGATCCTGACGATCAATTCAACTCGTGGAACGAAGGATATCACGTGTCGACCGACGATTTTCTAAGCATCGATCCCAAGGGTGTCGATGCCCCTCGCGCTGGAGATGGGAGCTTGCCGAAGATCGAGTTCATGCACCTTAAGCCCGGCAGCAAATTGATCGATGCGGGCAAGGATGTTCGCTTGCCGTTCAAAGGGGCAGCGCCGGATTTGGGGGCGTTTGAGACGGAGTAATCAATTCCGCCAATGCCATCGGCGGCTTTACAGAGTGTTGATTCCCTGGTCCTCGAACTTGATGTTGTTCAGGCTGAGATCGAGGAGGATCAATCCGGTTTCCCGCGTGAATAAATCGCAAGTCGTTCTGACGATTGGCCAGCGCGGGCCAAAGATGTCGGACCAATATGATTCGCGTTCGTCGAGAACTTCCTGAGTAAACTCGAATCGCTCATATTCCAGCCTGGTATAGGATGCAGCGAAATCAAGCAGAAAAGGCGGTTTTACAATACTCATTTCGATGCTTCGGAACGCATCGTCAAAACGAATCAACCCAGGAATTTGAAATCCATTGACTTCTTCGATGTCGAGTTGCCGAAGAACCTGGTAGGCTCGCAGTTCACGGCGATAGACCGATTCGTCGTATATGAACTTGACGGCGCTTCGACTTTTAGTCTTGACTACGCGCCCGTCTTTACCGCTTCCTAGATTGGCAAGGAAGCGAACTGTATACTTAGTCTGGTATTGCTGAATCGAGTCAGTCATGAGTATTCAATTCAATGCTGCAAATCCCGCTTTGGCCGGACATTCTGCGACGGTGGAGATGTCGCTGCATATGGAATCTGAGATTTATTCGGTCCTTCAGGCCAGCAATGATGCCATCAAGATGCGCAATGTGAAAGAACTTCCCAGAGGAAATGCCGTGCTGGAAATTGTGATCGATGGCCAATCACATCGTCAGCCCATCCGAGTGCTCTCTTCCAGCCCCAGGCCCAATTGGGTTGCGATCGAAGATCGATAAAACGGTCGGACAGTTTTACACGGTCTTAATCCATTGCAGAAATAGCCCCTGCGGCGGTGCGGTGGGACCGGCGGCTCTTCGGTCGCGGGCTTCCAGCATTTCCTTCACGCGTTTGGGTGGATAGTGCTTCATCCCCACTTCCACCAGCGTGCCGATGATGATGCGGATCATGTTCCACATGAAACCGTTGCCTTCGATGCCAATCACCATTCGAGGCAGGCGGCAACTGACGTCGCAGTTATAGATTGTGCGGATGGTGTTTTCGCGCGTCTGGCGGGGACGCGCGAAGCTCGCAAAATCGTGCTCGCCGACGAAATATTGGGCGGCCTCCCGCATCGCAGCCGCATCCAATATCACGATGCGGTGCCACACCAGATCGGGAAAGAAGATGGGACGACTTTCGTTGTTCCAGATGAAATATTGATATCGCTTGGAAACGGTTGAGGAGATCGCGTCAAACGTATCGGGCACGGGCTCGATGGCTTTGATCAGGATGTCATCCGGCAAGCGGTGATTGGCGGCATCGACGATGTTTTGGGCGGGGATTTGCACGCGATCCGTATCAAAATGTGCGAGCTGGGCCTTAGCGTGAACGCCGGTGTCGGTGCGCGATGAACCGACGAGCCCGATTGGATGGCCGACGACTGATTCGATGGCGCGTTTGACGTTTTCCTGAACGGTGGGAATGCCATGCCCCGGCTTGGGTTTGGGCCCCTTCCAAAACTCGTTGGCGGCCTGCGTCTGCCAACCGTGGTAGTTGGTGCCGCGATAGCCGATGGTCAATTTATAGCGTTGCGTGGGCACGGGAGCGTATAATAGTTGCTATGGCAGGTCTGACCAACGAAGAGCTGGGTCTGAACGAAAAAGGCTTCCCGCCAACGGATGAAACGGGGGATGTGGATCTATTTCAGATTGAGTACCATTTGTCCCTGACGCCCGCCCAGCGGTTGAAGCAAATCGAAGAGTTTGCCGAGTTTATTTTCGATGCTTGGAAAGCAAGGGGATTCGAATGGTCAGATTCAGAGAACTATTGAAGTTATTGTCCGACCATAAGATTGATTTTGTTGTGATTGGGGGAGTTGCTGCCGCTCTTCATGGATCGCCGATGGCGACTCTGGATATTGATGTTTGCATTGGTTTTTCCGACGCGATGGTTTCGACATTGATCAGCGCGTTGCGACCGATCCATCCCCGATTGCGCCATCGTCCCGATAAAATGCCGCTGCCTGAAGATCCTTCCCGTCTTACAGGGTTGAAAAATCTATATCTTGACACCGATCTGGGCAAAATAGATTTGCTTGGCGAATTGCCAGGGGTTTGTTCGTTCCATGAATTACACGATAAGACCGTAATGATGGATGTTGGCAGCGGACTGATGTGCCGCGTTCTGGATATTGACACACTTATTGCCGCCAAACGAAAAGCGGGTCGTGACAAAGACAAACTTGCAATTCGATACCTTGAAGCGATCAAGAATCGACCTCAATAAGCCAATCTTCAGGAAAAACACCGCCGCGATTGGCATGGTTGAGGGATTATTCAAAACGAAATCGCGTGCGTCCTGGCTAGCGGGAATTGAAACGCATCGACTGGAACGATAGCCCCCCTCTGCGGTAGATATAAGCAATGTTGATGAGTTCTGGAGCAAATCCGGCATCGCCCGAGCCGCCCCGGCGGGATTTTTTTCGGAAGACTTTGGCGATCGTCGCCGGTCTGTTGGCGGGCATCATCCCGGGCGCCGCGGGGCTGGCGGTGTTGCTCGATCCGCTGCGGCGAAAATCGGCTGTCTCCACGTTTCTAAAAGTCACCACGCTGGACGCGATTCCGTCCGATGGCACGCCTCGAAAATTCCAAATAATTTCCGATCGCGAAGATGCCTGGAGCAAATTTCCAAACACGCCCATCGGCGCGGTGTATCTGCAGAGGCAAAATGACCAGGTGACCGCGTTCAACGTGCGCTGTCCGCATGCGGGGTGTTTTGTCGATGCAATTGCCGGCGATGGATTTCATTGCCCCTGTCACAACAGCCGGTTCAATGCCGATGGTTCGCTGGTGCCGGGCAGCGTCAGCCCGCGCGGGCTGGATGAATTGGAAATCGATCCGATCGCCCTGAAAAACGGCGTGGTTCAGGTCAAGTTTCAAAACTTCGTCGCCGGCACACCCGAAAGACGGCCACGAACATGATCAAAGGCTTGCTCGACTGGCTTGACGATCGCACGGGTTATCGCGGCATCATTGATGCGGCATTGTTCGAGCACATTCCCGGCGGAGCACGCTGGCGATATGTCTGGGGCAGCACGCTGGTCTTCGCCTTTTCGGTGCAGATGATCACCGGGTTTTTTCTGTGGCTGGGTTACAGCCCCAGTTCGCAAACAGCCTGGGAAAGCGTTTATTACATTCAATATCAAATGGCGGGCGGATGGCTGCTGCGCGGCATTCACCATTTCATGGCGCAGGCGATGATTGTGCTGCTCAGCCTGCACATGGCACAGGTGATTATCGATGGCGCTTATCGGGCTCCGCGCGAAGTCAATTTCTGGATCGGATTGATCCTTCTGCACCTGGTGCTGGGGCTTTCCTTGACCGGCTATCTGCTGCCCTGGGACCAAAAGGGATATTGGGCAACGCAGGTCGCGACCAACATCATGGGCATCGCGCCGGTGATTGGTCCATACGTGCAGCGGATCGTGATCGGCGGGCCGGACTATGGGCATCTGACGCTCACGCGATTCTTCGCGGTGCACGCGGGGCTTTTGCCGCTGCTCATCATCATTTTCACGGCCGCCCACATTTATGTTTTCCGGCGACATGGAATCAAGCACAAGGAACCGCTCGTGGGGCCGGATTCCACGTTCTGGGTCGATCAGGTGCTGAAGGACGCCATCGCCTGCCTGGTGGTCCTGGCAGTCGTGCTGTTTTTGGTGATCTGGCCGTGGATTATTTCGATGGGCGCTGAGCATCCCGGCGCGGACCTGGGCGCGCCGGCGGATTCGGCATCACCCTATTCGGCAGCCAGGCCGGAATGGTATTTCCTTTTCCTCTTCCAATTTTTGAAACTGAAACAGTTCGCCGGCGCCAATGAAGTATATGGCGCGATTGTGATACCGATGGGCGTGATGTTGCTGTTCGCGCTCATGCCCATCGTCGGCCGATGGAATCTGGGGCATCGATTCAACATCGCCTTCTTCGGCGCGTTTGTCATCGGCGTGATCATCCTCACGGGCATGGCAATTATGGAGGACCGAACGAAAACGGATTATCAGGCCGCCGTGAAGCTCGCGCAGTTCGAATCGCGTCGCGCCATTGAATTGGCGCAAGCGCCCGCCGGCATCCCGGCCACAGGCGCCATTACGCTGATCCGCACTGATCCCGCCATTCAGGGACCACGACTATTCGCTCAGAACTGTGCTTCATGTCATCGTTATGACGGCCACGACGGCACGGGCCAAATTCCCGGCAAAGATACCGATCCGCAGACAGCATCGGACTTGAAGGGTTTTGGTTCACGCGAATGGCTCGGCGGATTGCTCGATCCCAGGCAGATTGACTCGCCCCATTATTTCGGCACGACGAAATTCAAAGAGGGGAAGATGGTGAAGTTCATCAAGGAGGAGATGGCCGCCGCGGATGAGGCGAAGAAATCGCGGATGAAGTCGGTCGTGGCTGCGCTGTCGGCTGAAGCAGGACTGAAATCGCAAAAGGTCGCCGATGCAACTGACACTGAATTGATCGAGCAAGGCCAGGTTGCTATTCGGACCGCGGCGGGGTGTGCCGATTGCCACACCTTCCATGAAATTGCAGGCGATACGGAAATCCCCGATCTCACGGGCTATGGGTCGCGAAAATGGCTGGTCGATTTCATCAGCAACCCTTCCCACGAGCGATTTTACGGCACGAGAAATGACCGCATGCCCGCCTTTGGAGCGAAACAACTGCTGGATGAAACGCAGATCGGGCTGATTATCGACTGGCTGCGCGGCGACTGGTATACGCCCCAGCCGTAGGGAATGTTTTCCGATCGTCGCGTGTTCCAACGTTTGGGGATTTGCATTGTCTTTATCTGGGGTCCGAACAAGGAGACGGTCAAATGGAACTGAATCGAAGGAGCTTCGTGAAAGGCGCCGCGGCAGGCGTGGCGCTGGTCGTTCTGGGTTCTGAGGCACTGGCGCAAGCGGAGAACACAAAGGTAGATATCGGCAAGCCATCGGATTTTGCGGCCGGTTCGGTTTCCGACAAGTTCGCCAAGTCGGATAAAATTCTCATCGCCCACAACGGCGACAAGATTTACGCGATGACCGCGGTCTGCACCCACCGCAAGGGGACAATCGTTCTGAAAAACGACAAGTTCACCTGCCCCAGCCATAACAGCGTGTTTTCAATTGACGGCAAGCCCACCGCCGGCCCTGCCAGGGTGGCGCTGGCGCGACACGCGATCTCCGTCAATGAAAAAGGGATTCTGGTGGTGGACAAATCCAAGTCGTTCGAAGAAGCCAACTGGAACGACGCGGCGGCATCCTACGCCGTCAAGGCGTAGGTTCGTCGCATTTCACCACCACGTCCGGCCAGGTCGATCCCGGTGCAGGGGCTCGTTCTCCGGCGATGCTCGATGCGCGCGACAGATAGCTCTGCCGCGCCAGTTCATACAGCGGCGATTCGCCGCCTGTCGTGATTCCGTTGATTGGCCGGGCGGTTTCGAGGCTGCGGGAAAGAATCGCCAGCATCCGCCCCGGCGGAAGCGTGCAGACCCATTGCCAGCCGCTGGAATCGCAATGGATTTTCAGATCGATTTGCGCCGCCTGTGCGGGGTCAATCAGGATCGGCCGGCCCGTGCGAATCGTCTGCGCCGATCCGCCGCTTTTCGCGCGAAGATACAGCCACTGGTCATGCTGGATCGATCCGGCGGCATGGACCAGAATCGCTCCGCCCGCGGAATCAAAAGTCGGTTGGGCGGTTCTCCAGATTTGAATCAGCACGATGCCGAGCAGCGTGACGGCAAACATCGCAACCAGCGACCATTTCGAGCGGATGAGCAGCGAGGCGAGCATGAGCAGGCAAATCGCCACGCCCGCCAGCGCGATGCGGCGGCGCAGCGCCGGTTTCATCGTGGGATGCCAACTGAGCGCCGGCAGATACGCCTGTTCGCCCGCGAGGCCCCCCGCAGGTCCCGCCAGCGCCGGCCGTAAGATCCACCCGTCGTGAAATGCTTGCCAGGGCAACGTACCTGCGGGCTTCGCCTGGCTCTGCATCACGATCGTGATGCCATGCGCGAGCAGGTCCAGCAAATGTGTTTCGTCGATGGGCGAATCGCAGACCAGCGCATCAAGCGTTTCCCACGCGATCGCAGAACCGGCAAGAGGTCCGCTGCTCTCCAGCCGCAGCATGATGAGGGCCTGGTTCGGAAACAGGTCATCCGGCGGCGCATTTGCTTGTCCAAGCAGCGCAACCAGGCGCTGGTCGGCGCCCAGCGAATGCAGCGGCAACTCTGCCGATGTGCCGGTCAATGGCCCGGCAGAATCCGCCAGGATTTGCATCGGCACGATGCCGGCAAATTCGGCGGATGCCTCGATGGGCACGGCCCCGCTCGCCTGCAACCGCATTGGACCGGACACGGTTTGCACCCGCACGGGCATGCATCGGCCGGCGCGGTACCACCCCTGAAGCGGCAGTTGAACCTCGCCCATTGCAAGAGCGCCGCCATTCATCAGCAGCGCGATCAACATGAATGCAAGTTTCCCGCAATCCATCTTCTTCATGATATGATCGGATCGTTAAAACACCTCGCAAGCGGTGTGAGGCAGGCATGTGACAAAAACGCAAAACATCCTGGACTATCCGAGCCGGGCGGCAAAGTCGGCGCGCTCGCACATCGTCTTGATGACGGGTCTGCTGCTGGCTGGAATTGCGGTCCGGTTCGCGGTGTTTCTCACCTGCTCGCCCTTTAATCCGGATTTGCATTACCAGGTTATCCAATATATCGCGGAAACCCATTCAATTCCGTACAGCAATCAGCCGACACCAACGGGGCCGTTGACGCAGTCGTTTCATCCGCCTCTTTATCATCTGGTCATGGCGTTGCTGTATGCACGCTGGCCGGGACCAACGCCAATCCATTTTGCGTCGTTTTTACTGTCGTCCTTGCATCTCGTTCTGATCAGCCGGCTGCTGGCAAACCCGCTGATTTTTCGCGATCGATCGGCACGGGCCATCGCGCTGGCGATTGCGTGTTTTTTGCCGGAATTCGTGATGTTCAACGGGTTTATTTCCAATGATGCCCTGACGCTACCGCTCGGATCGTTGCTTTTTTTGACCATGCTGCGCTACATACTTCGACCGGACGGCAGACGCCTTGCAGTGATGGGCACGGTCGTTGGTATTGGACTGCTCACCAAAGGCACGTTTCTCCTGGTCGGACCGGCGCTGGCGGTGCTCGTCCTGGCCGTGGAGGCGAAATGCGGGTGGCCAAACGCGGCAAAGAAAGCGATGCTGTTTCTTCTGCTGCTCGGAATCCTGGGCTGTTTTAAGTATGTTCAAAACTATATCTATTTCGGCACGCCCATCGTCCACAATCTTGATGCCGGCGGACTTGATTTTCATCAGCAAACCGGCTTTTTCAAAGGATGGCGCACCATCTTTGATTTGAATGTTTTTAAGCTCATTCAACACCCGGTTCTCCAGATTCACGACACGTTTTCCGCCCCCTTAATGATGTTTGCCACATTCTGGTATCCGCATATTCCCGCTTCAAGTTACGGGGGAAATTGGCACGGATATCAATGGGTGGGAAGCATCATTTATACTCTTGCAATAGTTCCGACCTTGTATTTTCTGATTGGATACATGCGGGGACTTCGAATGTCGCTGCAATCCGTGACGTTCGCGATTTCCGGCCGAGTTGCTTCGCCTCGGCTGCTGCTTGCCCTCGGAGCGATGCTGTTGCTGATGTCGAATCTGGCTGTCGTGATCGCAGCCGGAATTAAATACGATACGTGGTGGTGTTTTCAATCGCGACTGTGCTTTCAATCGATGATGGCCGTGCTATTCCTGTTTGGACTGGGCATGGAATATGTGCCTCGCCACAGGTGGTTGAGAGTGATGGTGCTGACCGTCTGCTGGGCGGCGGCGGCGGCGTGCCTGATGTACTTTGTCGTCGAAATCCCGCTTGCCCGGGGACTTTTATTGCCCGGCCCGGAACTGAAGCCGTAGCAAAAACACCAATCGTTAAAACAGCTTGAGCTTCGGCAGATCGCTTTGGCCCATGAGGAATTTATCGATGCCGTGGGCGGCGCAGCGGCCTTCGCTGATGGCCCAGACGACCAGGCTTTGCCCGCGGCGCATGTCACCCGCCGCGAAGACGCCGGGGACGCTGGTCATGTAATCTTCATCGACCACCACGTTGTTGCGCTGATCGAGCTTCAAGCCAAGTTGCCCGACGGGTCCGTCCTGTTCAGGACTCAGGAATCCCAGCGCCAGCAGGCAGAGGTCGCAATCCAATTGGAATTCGCTGCCGGGTTCTTCGGCCATTTTCACTGGCCGGCTTCCCTGCATTTCCCATTTCAGGCGAATGCCGTTGAGTTTTTTGACCGCGCCGTTTTCGCCGGTAAATGATTTGGTATTGATGGCAAAATCGCGAATGTCCTGCCCGGCCTTGTTGACGGCCTCTTCGTGGGCGGAGCTCGTGCGGTAAATCATCGGCCAGTAAGGCCAGGGCATATCCGCAACGCGTTCTTCCGGCGGGCGCGGGAGCAGTTCAAACTGCTTGACGCTCTTGCAACCCTGCCGAAGCGCCGTGCCGAGGCAGTCGGCTCCGGTGTCGCCGCCGCCGAGGATGATGACGTGCTTGTCTTTCGCGTGAATCTGGTTGGCGACCATCTCGCCGAGGCTGGTCTTGTTGGCCTGCGGCAGATACTCCATCGCGAAGTAAACGCCCTTCAATTCCCGGCCCGGAACCGGCAAGTCGCGCGGCTTGGTCGAACCGCCACATAGAACAATCGCATCGAAATCACGACGCAATTGTTCGATCTTCAGGTTTTTTCCGACGTTGGAATTGACGACAAACTTGATGCCTTCCTCTTCCAGCAGCTTGACGCGGCGATCGACGACCTGCTTTTCAAGCTTGAAATTGGGAATGCCATAGGTGAGCAAACCGCCAATGCGGTCCGCCCGCTCGTAAACGGTAACCCAATGGCCGGCCTTGTTGAGCTGGGCTGCACAAGCCAGCCCCGCCGGCCCGGAACCCACCACCGCCACTTTTTTGCCCGTGCGCACCTGCGGAGGATTGGCCTTTACCCAACCGTTTTTCCAGGCGTGCTCGATGATATTCAGTTCGACATTCTTGATGGTAACGGGCTTTTCGTTGATGCCCAGCACGCAGGCTTCCTCACATGGCGCGGGACAAACCCGCCCGGTGAATTCGGGAAAATTGTTGGTCTTGTGAAGCATGTCGATCGCTTCACGCCAGCGATTGCGATAGACCAGATCGTTCCACTCAGGAATGATGTTGCCCAGCGGACAGCCGTTGTTGCAGAACGGAATACCGCAATCCATGCAACGCGCGCCTTGCGCGCGGAGCTTATCTTCCGGGAACTCAAGATAGATCTCATTCCAATCAAGGATGCGCAGCTCGACCGGACGCCTCTTGGGCATCTCGCGAGCAATCTCTTTGAAACCTGTGGGTTTACCCATTCGCGCTGCTCTTTCCTCTTCTACTTCACTGGAGCCACCGAACTATTGGCGGCGGCCTTCGCTTCCAGCACGCGGCGATAATCGGTCGGCATGACTTTAACGAACCAGCGGATTTCACTCTCGAAATCCTTGAGGATCGCCTTGGCAACCGGCGAATCGGTGTACTTCACATGGTTCGTCAGCAGCCGCTTGATCGTTTCGACATCTTCAGTATTGAACGCCGACGATGGTTCAAGCTCGACCATGCCGGTGTTGCAGAGTTTTTCGAACATTGAGTTGTCGTCATAGACGTACGCGATGCCGCCGCTCATGCCCGAGGCGAAGTTTCGCCCGGTTTGGCCGATGATGACGACGCGCCCGCCGGTCATGTATTCGCAGCCATGGTCGCCGACGCCTTCGACAACCGCACTGACGCCGGAATTGCGAACGCAGAATCGTTCACCCACCACGCCGCGAATGTAAACCTCGCCGGCAATTGCGCCATAGCAAATGACGTTACCGGCGATGATGTTGTCCTCGGCTTTGAACTTCGCCGACTTAGGCGGATAGACGATGATCTTGCCGCCGCTTAAGCCCTTGCCGAGATAGTCGTTGGCATCGCCTTCCAGTTCGAGCGTCAATCCCCTGGCCGCGAAACAGCCGAAGCTCTGTCCGGCGGAGCCAGTGAATTTGTAATGGATCGTGTCATCCGGCAAGCCGGTAAATCCGTATTTGCGGGCGATCAACCCGCTCAGCGTCGTGCCGACCGTGCGATTGACGTTTTCGATCGCGATCTCGGCTCTGACCTTTTCACCGTTTTCCAATGCAGGCTGGGCCAGTTTGATCAATTGGGTCTGATCCAGCGATTGATCCAGGCCATGATCCTGATTCTGGGTATGGCAGCGCGTGTCGCCGTCGCGAAGTTGGGGCATGTACAGGATTGCGGACAGGTCGATGTGCCGGGCCTTCCAGTGGCTGGAGACATCGGCAAAATCGAGCATATCGGTGCGGCCGACCATGTCCCTGACCTTGCGGAAACCAAGTTCCGCCATGATCTGGCGCAACTCTTCGGCCACGAAGAACATGAAATTGATCACGTGTTCCGGCTTGCCGGCAAACTTGCGGCGAAGCTCGGGGTCCTGCGTGGCGATGCCGACCGGGCAGGTATTCAAATGGCAGACGCGCATCATGATGCAACCCGATGCGATGAGCGGCGCGGTTGAAAAACCGACCTCTTCAGCGCCGAGCAGCATGGCGATGGCGACATCGCGGCCGGTCTTGATCTGGCCGTCGGTCTGCAGGATGACGCGGCCGCGCAGGCCGTTCATCACCAGCACCTGCTGGGTTTCAGCGATGCCCAGTTCCCACGGCAAGCCGGCATGCTTGATGCTGGTCAGTGGCGATGCGCCCGTGCCGCCGCTGTCGCCGCTGATCAGAATGTGATCCGCCTTGGCCTTGGCAACGCCCGCCGCAACCGTCCCCACGCCGACTTCGCTGACCAGCTTTACACTGACCCGCGCCTGCGGATTGCTGTTTTTCAGGTCGTGAATGAGCTGCGCCAAATCTTCGATCGAATAAATATCGTGATGAGGCGGCGGCGAGATCAGCCCCACGCCCGGCGTGCTATGACGAATCTTGCCGACGTAATCATCGACCTTGTGGCCGGGCAACTGCCCGCCCTCGCCGGGCTTGGCGCCTTGCGCCATTTTGATCTGCAATTCCTCGGCGTTGACGAGATATTCGTTGGTCACGCCGAATCGGCCGGAGGCGACCTGCTTGATCGCGCTGCGGCGCCAATCGCCATTGGCATCTTTCTTAAAGCGATCGGGGTCTTCGCCGCCTTCACCGGTATTGGACCGTCCGCCGATGCGGTTCATTGCAATGGCGAGGTTTTCATGCGCTTCGCGCGAGATCGAGCCGAAGCTCATCGCGCCGGTGCAGAAACGCTTGACGATTTCCTTGGCGGGTTCGACCTCCTCGATCGGCACCGCCGGCTGCGCGCCTTTGCGGAATTCGAGCAATCCGCGGAGCGTACAGCGGCCACGCGATTCGTCGTTGCTCAGTTTTGAAAATTCGCCGAACATCTTCTGCGAATCAATTCGCACGGCATGTTGCAGGCGGGCGACGCTGTCGGGGTTCCACATGTGGAACTCGCCGTCGCGACGCCACTGATAAAATCCGCCTGTGCTCAGCACATTTTGATCGACTTCGATCGGCGGGAAACCCTTGCGATGACGCAAGAGGCATTCGCGCGCCAGCACATCCAGGCCGACGCCTTTGATTCGCGAAGGGGTCTTTGTGAAATAGCGATCGATCACATCTTCAGCCAGACCGATGGCCTCGAAAATCTGTGCGCCGCGATAGCTTTGCACCGTACTGATGCCCATCTTGCTGGCGACTTTCAGGATCGCCTTGTTCGCGGCCTTGATGAAATTCTTCTTGGCCTGCTCCAGTGTCACGTCCTTGGGCAGCAATCCTTCCTTGTGCAGATCGGAAATGGTTTCAAACGCCAGATATGGATTGACCGCACCGGCGCCATAACCAATCAGCAGGCAGAAATGATGGGCTTCGCGCGCTTCGCCGGTTTCGATCACCAGGCCGCACTGCGTGCGCGTGCCTTCGCGAATCAGATGATGATGCACCGCGCTGCACGCCAGCAGCGACGGAATCGGCACATGATCGCGATCGACGCCGCGATCCGAAAGCACAAGAATGGAAGCCCCGTCCTTCACTGCCTGTGCGGCGCTGGTCATCAACTCTTCCAGTGACCGCTTCA
The DNA here is from genome assembly GCA_035545895.1 of Tepidisphaeraceae bacterium. Taxonomy (GTDB): domain Bacteria; phylum Planctomycetota; class Phycisphaerae; order Tepidisphaerales; family Tepidisphaeraceae; genus DASZXJ01. The sequence goes on from DASZXJ010000239.1 coordinate 45,673, forward strand.
GGCCGTCTTCGCCTTCGGAGACGTTGAACAGCATCGGCAAAGTCACCGCGCGCAAGTCGCCGACCGCCACCTGACGGAGTTTTTCCAGGTCGTCATTGCCCAGGATCGGCTGCTTGAGCTTGATGAGGCGCGCATGTCCCGGCGATTCATCCAGCAGGTTTCCTTCGCGGCCCAGATAAGTGAACAGCGAAGTGACCAGTTCCTCGCGAATTGCATCCAGTGGCGGATTGGTCACCTGGGCAAAGAGCTGCTTGAAATAGTTGTAAAGCAGAACGGGCTGCTCGGACAGACAAGCCAGCGGCGTGTCGGTACCCATCGAGCCGATGGCCTCTTCCCCGCGCGTCGCCATCGGAGCGACGATCATTTTCAGATCTTCGTTGGTGTAACCAAACGCATGCTGGCGATGGAGAAGCGTATTGTGATCCGGCTGGATCACGCCATTGGGCTTGGGCAGCGAATCAAGTTCGATCAGGTTTTCTTCCAGCCAGCGTCGCCAGGGACGCCGATCGACCAGGCCGCGCTTGATCTCGTTGTCGTCAACGATCCGGCCTTTCTTGGTGTCGATGAGGAAAATCTTGCCCGGCTGAAGGCGCCATTTTCTGGCGACGTCTTCGGCGGCGACCGGAATCACGCCGACTTCCGACGCCATGATACACAGGTCATCCTTGGTGACGTAATAGCGCGAGGGTCGCAGGCCGTTGCGGTCAAGAACCGCGCCCATCTGGTCGCCGTTGCAGAACGCGATGCTGGCCGGGCCGTCCCAGGGTTCCATCAGGCAGGCGTGATATTCGTAAAACGCCTTGAGGTCCGGGTCCATCTGGGCATGGTTCTGCCAGGCTTCTGGAATGAGCATGAGCACTGCGTGCGGCAGGCTGCGGCCATTGACGCAGAGGAACTGAAGCATGTTGTCCAGCGTGGCCGAGTCGGAACCCGATTCGGTCAGGATGGGAAACATCTTGGCCAGTTCATCGCCGAACGCTTCGCTGGCGAGCGAGGCATAGCGGGCGCGCATCCAGTTGCGGTTGCCGCGCAGCGTATTGATCTCACCATTGTGCGCGAGATAGCGATACGGGTGCGCCAGCCTCCAACTGGGGAACGTATTGGTACTGAACCGTGAATGGACGACGGCAAAGTGGCTTTGAAAATCGGGATCGGACAGATCCGGGTAATAGCCGCGCAACTGCTCGGCCGTCAGCATGCCCTTATAGACCATGCGATTGGTCGAGAGCAGGCAGATATAAAATGCTTCCTTGGATGCGGGCGAGACATTTTCGCCGAACTCGATCTGGTTTTCCGCCAATTGCCGAACCAGGTACATTCGGCGGTTGAAGTCCGCGCGGTTATAGAACGTATCTCCCATTCCGACGAAACATTGCCGGATGCGGGGTTCGGTGCGGGTGGGAGTCGGGCCGATGAATTTGCCATTGGTCGGCACGTCGCGCCAGCCCAGGACGGTCATGCCGTAGCTGCGGACGATATCCTCGAGGACGCGCTCACATTCCTCGCGGGCGACTAAATCCTTGGGCAAAAAACACATGCCGACGCCATATTCTCCCGCCTTGGGAAGCTTAAAACCCAAGCGTCGAGCTTCGCGCCGGAAGAACTTGTCAGGCGTGGCGACCATGATGCCCGCGCCGTCGCCGCTGTTGGCTTCGCAGCCGCAGGCACCGCGATGATTCATCCGCTCAAGCATCTCAAGTGCTTGTAAGACTATCTTATTGCTGGACTTACCTTTGATCTGGCAGAGGAAACCTACGCCGCAGGAATCATGTTCAAAGGCGGGATGATACAGCCCTTGCGGGGGTGGAAGGCCGTGCGAAGTCCACTGGTGATAGTCCTGGCTCATGGGGAACGTCCTAATAACGCGCAGCGAAGTATAGGGTTCTACGCAGCGCAATCAACCAATTCACGCGGTAGCGTCACCCAATCCACGCCCATTTGACTAATTTCTTCGCGCGAAGGCATAAGCCACCCTTGATTGCCTATACATTAAGCAATCTGAGCGGCTTTCCGGCTAGTACGGAGAAAGAAAGCAATTATTGTTCCAATAGGTAGTGGGCCAGTTTGAGATTGGTTCATTTTAGCCCCGCCGCTTGCGGCGGGTTTTCGAGCGCCAAACCCGCCGCAAGCAGCGGGGCTAAAATGGCGTTGCCTGTAAACTGACCCAGTACCTTCCAGTATGACTTGTGGCTACTAGCGATCGCGCATCTCAAAAGCCGCTTAGTAAACCACTTCAGCCGTTTCGATCAATTCCGCGTCATCAACCGCGATAGTGCTGGCATCGTCTTTGAAGTCCGGCCAGGCTTCTTTGGCGATATAGATGGGTGCATCCTTCCGCAAAGGCAGGACCTTCAATAGCAACTCCTTTTGATAGATATCAGGCCCAAACCGCTTGAGACCGACATCAAACGCGTTTCCATAATAGAAGTTGTCCGTCAAAAGCTTGCCATCGAGATAGATGCGGGCAACGTCCCCGGTATAGCGAATTCGCAGGAGCATGTCCCTGGCGGCATCGATCCCGGCAGGCAGCTTCAGGCGATATACAGCGGCCTGCTCCCATTGCGCCTCGGTGGGCATGCCCGGCTGGCCTCGCTTGCCCCTGGTGATCTCCCGCGCCGGGCCAGCTTCTTTGATTCGCTCGACAGTCGCCTGCATCCGCGCGGGTGCAGCCGGGGCCGGCGACATCGCGGCGAATTTTCCATTTTGCAATTCTTCGACCGCCAGCTCCGCCGCCGTCGAGCCGTGAACGCGAATATGATCTCCATCAAAAATCACGCTGCCGCTACATAAAACCAATCGCTCGGTGTATCCAATCTTTTGTTTCCAGCAATTGAGTGAAGTGGCTTCGTCCAGCAGAATGATGCCCAGCCGCTTGCCATCGGGACTGCTTGCAAGGATCGATACATCCTTGCTGGGTTTGACTTTCACGATCGCCAATTTGCCGGCCGTCGATCGCTCGCCGGTCGTTGCCTTAAAGGTCGCCAGGTCCTGATCAAACGCGAATTCCGCGGGCACATCCTTGGACTGCGCGAAGATCGCATAGGTGATGCCATCTCCCTGAATCGTGCAGACCGGTTGCGCGGTCGCGTAATTCAGTTTCACCCCGCCAATGGTCAGATTGAACGGCCAGACGAAATAACTGTCTGCCGGCACGGTGATCGGCGCGGAGGGGAACTGGACATTTCCATTCGGCAGCTTCACATCAAACTGCACGGCCTGCCTGGCGGGCATGGGCTGAAGTCGCTGATAGTTATTCACGAACACAAAGCCGCTGTCGCCATTGGCGCGCACCAGCCAGCGAAGGGTTTCGGTATCGCGCGCGTTGGCGGGCAATTTTTGCGGCTGCACCGGTTTCATCAACGTCAACTCCGAACCGAAATCGTGCAGGAACATGTGCATCCGCCGCAGCATGTGATAGTGCGGCCGAACCTGCCCGAACTCGCCCAATGGAGCTTGGAAATCGTAAGTCTTCACCGGCATGTCATTGGGATAATTCGATTCCTGCGATTCCTGCATCGTCGAGAGCTGGCCATCCGGATTGGTCCCGCCGTGGTACATGTAATATCCGGGCAGATTGCTGCCGGAGCCAACGCGAATCAATGCGATTGACGCAATATCATCCGGATAAATCAGCACGCGGCGGTGATAGCTGCTCATCATTCCGCCGCCCAGTTCGCAGGTGAGATACGGATATTGCGTTGCGTTGGCGGCATCTTTTGCTTCGCGGTCGCCAAGTTGATCCGTGCCGATGGCAGCGCTGGTTCGCACGACCGGAGCAAACAAAAACTCCGTCGGATATTTTCCGGGCATCGGAGCAATCGATGAGTCCCAGAAACCCTCGGCATAGGCGCCTTCCAGCGGCAGCATCGCGCCAAACGGCACTTGCGCCCGCGTCACCGGCCAGCCGGTCTTGGTATAAATGGGAAGATCCACGCCCAGGTCCGTCGCGATTTTCTTGAGCATCATCAAGTGATCCGGCGAGCCGCTGTACTCATTTTCGAACTGCATGCCGACAATCGGCCCGCCATCTTTCCACTGCAATCCCTTGATCTGGTCGAAAATCTGCGAGTAAAGGATTTTCACGCGTTCCAGGTAAGCAGGGTCATTGGTCCGCGCGCGGCGACCCATTTCCTGCACGATGTAATCGGGTTGCCCGCCATTGCGCACTTCGCCATGACACCAGGGTCCGGCGCGCACGATGACTGGCATACCCACATCAGCACAGGTCTTGATGAAATCGCGCAAACTCCGCTGGCCGGTCCAGTCCCACTTGTCCTTCACTTCCTCGTGGTGAATCCAAAAAACATAGGTGGCGACAATATCGATCCCGCCGGCCTTCATCTTGAGCAGTTCGTCCTTCCACTCACCGGCGGGATATCGGGCAAAGTGAAATTCGCCCATCACCGGCAGCCAGGGTTTGCTATCGCGCAGCAGGCTGAGGTTGTTGACAGTCAATTCATGACCATCAGGCGTGCGAGCGGTTCCCAGGTGAAAAACTCCCTGCCCAGTCACCGCCGCAGGCTTTGATGCATCTACAAGAAGCGGATCGGCATCGGCGATGTGTGTTCCCGTTGCCAGAATAAAAATCCCCGTGATTCCGATAAGCCAATGTTGAGGTGCCAGCATGACCGTACAGAGTACGCGATCCGAGGTCTTCAGTTCAACTGAGATGACGGCTCGCCACAACGCAGGTAAACAAATCAGAATTCCCCATCCAAATTCCGATTCCGAACGATTACACTCTCGAAACATGTTTGCCTACAGCATTAAAACCCACGGTGAGCTTCAACCCGGTCTTTCTCAGGAATGGCTATTGACCAACGGCATCGGCAGTTTCAGCGGATCAACGGTCGTCGGCTGCAACACCCGCCGATATCACAGCCTGCTGTGCGCGGCCACCATGCCGCCGGTCGGGCGGGTGGTGACACTGTCGCGCGTCGGCGAACTGCTCAAATTCGACGGCTCGGATGTCGCCCACGAATTGTCGGTCAACCAGTTTGGAGGCACATTTCATCCGCGCGGCGATCGTTATCTGCGGATGTTTCATCTCGGCGATATGGCGCAGTGGGATTATCAGATTGAAGATGTCAAAATCATCAAGCAGCTTCAACTGCTCAAAGACCGCAATACCATCGGCCTGCGATACCTGATTCACCCCGGACAGCACACGCGCATCGAGATGCAACTCATGCCGTTTGTCGCGATGCGCGATTTCCATGCGCTGCGGCACGTCGAGCCCAACTTGTTTTACGTAAACTCTGCGGAAAAGCAGGTGAGCATCGCGCAGGGCGCCACCACGCTTTACCTGCAATCCGACAAGGGCCATTTCGTACCGGGGCAGGACTGGTGGCGCGGGCATTTTTACGCCATCGAAGCCGAGCGCGGGCAGGACAACACCGAAGACCTGTTCTTACCGGGACGATTCACGTTCCAGATCACCGAGCCAACAACGATTACGATCTGGGCGTCAACAGAACCCACCGGAACGTTGGACTGGGATTCCGCCCTTCAAGAACAGCATCTGGCGGCTGAGAAATGTTCCACTGTTTCCGTGACCATTCAAAAATTGAATCGCGCCGCCAACGACTTCATCGTCGCGAGAAAAAATCCCGACGGCACGCCGGGCGTGACGGTGATTGCGGGTTATCCCTGGTTCAGCGACTGGGGTCGCGACACGATGATCGCCCTGCCGGGACTTTTTCTCACCACGGGCCGGTTCGCGGAGGCCGCGAAAGTGTTGTCGTTGTTCGCCGCCTACGTCAGCGAGGGGATGATTCCCAATCGCTTTGACGATTACACCAACGAAACCAGTTACAACACGGTGGATGCCAGCCTCTGGTTCATCCACGCCTGCTTTGAATATCTGAAGCATTCCAAGGATTCGAAGCTGTTTGAGGAAATGCTTTTGCCCGCCTGCCGCGCAATCGTTGCGGGGTATTCCAAGGGCACACGTTTCGGGATCAAGCTTGATCCCGCCGATGGATTAATCACGCAAGGCGATGCCACCACTCAACTCACCTGGATGGACGCAAAGTGCGGCAATGTCGCATTCACCCCTCGACAAGGCAAACCGGTCGAAATCAATGCGCTCTGGTACAACGCCCTTGAACTGCTCGGTGAGAACCAGTTGGCGAATCAGGTGCAAAAGAGCTTTGTCAAAGCGTTCTGGATCAGCCCGTTTCGCGGCTTATGTGATGGCGTCGATGGCGTCAACCGCGACATGCGCATTCGTCCCAATCAAATCTTCGCGGTAAGCCTGCCGCATAGCCCGCTCAATGCTGAACAGCAGCATGCGGTGGTCGAAGTCGTCAGAAGGGAATTGCTCACGCCTTACGGCCTGCGCACGCTGGCGGCGAGCGATCCACAGTATCAGCCCAAATATACCGGCGACCCGTTCTCGCGCGATCGCGCCTACCACAATGGCACGATCTGGCCATGGCTGATCGGGCCGTTCCTCGATGCATACCTCAGGGTCAACAATAGTTCAGCCGTCGCGATGGCGCAAGCGAAAGCCTGGCTGCAACCACTGCTCAACGCAATGGAAATCCACGGCTGCATCGGACAAATCTCCGAAATCTATGAAGCCGAAGCCCCCCACCGCCCCGTCGGATGCTTCGCGCAGGCGTGGAGCGTCTCGGAGGTATTAAGGATTGCTGCCAACCTGGGTTTATAGCTACGAAGCCATTGTTATTTCGCGACTTTTTCGACCACGATTTCCGGCTTGGACGGTTTGGCGGGATTCAGGTTAATGTTCCGGGCTGTTACTTTCTGATTGTACAAGCGCGTCTGAATTTCAATTGACGTGATCGTCGTCGCAGGCGCATCAAAACTGAATTCCCTCGCCGTCAATCGTTCCCCGCCAACGCCGTTGGTCAATTTGCCGAGAAATAGTTGGCCGCCGGCGTCTTTACAGACCAATCGCCACGGCCCTTCCTGCCCCGCCATCGATACATAAACGATCGCTTTGCCGTCGCGTTCAAACAAAGGTGTAAAGGCGGCGTTTATTTTGCCGCCATCGACCGCAACGATGGACAAGCCCGGCTTGGCGACCAGCGCCGTTTTCCATGGCTCGCTCGCAATATTCACGATCAGGTCCACGGTATCACCTTTGGCGACAAAGGCGGCAATCGTATCGCCGGGCCGGTCATCGGTTGACATCAACCAGTTGTCCGTATTGGCAAGCTCACATCGCACGCCTGTGCCTTCGGGAGCATGAACGCGCACTGCCGCCAGGTACGCCGGACCGGCATCCGCCTTAAAATTCACCTTCCTCTGCGTCGGGCGACTGATTGGCTTGCCATCAATTGTCCGCCAATCGTCACGTTCAGGGTAGGAAGAGATGCCCAGAAACTGGATCGACAAATCCTTGTCGAGCACTACGGTGGAAGGGTCGCTCGCTGGCACGTTGTCCGCCCCTGCATCCAACGCGATTGCCGTGGGCGTCAGCACGCTGCGTAAAATCTGACCGGTTACCAGCGACGTAAAAAACATCGCCATCACGGCGGCGGCTGCGAATTTGATCTTCACGGTGAAAAGCATGTTGGCAACCCCTTTTGCAATGATCGATGCCGAACTCATCTCTGCAGCCGATTGCGCGAGAATCGCGACGTTCAGAGTCGATTCGACTATCGTAGCCGGCGCTGCCGTCTGATGGGCAAGTGTTACTACTATCGCGCCCGTTCCCACCACGGCGCCGCGAGATGCAAAAAATGTCCGCAGCTTTTCAACCGCGCGGGATGTTCGTTTACGCGCTGCTTCTTCCGAGATGCCGGTGGCCATCGCGACCTCGCGATGAGTTTTCTGCTGTAGAAAACTCATAATGACACAGGTTCGATCCAGCCGAGGCAGCCGATCGATCGCATCATTCAGCAATGGCGCAAGTTCGGCATTTTCATCCGCGGTGCAATTGCTTTTGGATATCTGCGCCGCAGCCAATTCATAATGCTTTCGCCGCCTCAGCATTTTCGTTGCATTGGCCGCTGCATAACGTGTGGTTGTGAACAGCCAGCTTGTCATGGCCGCCTCACTTTTGATGTAGTGAGCCTTCTGCAACAGCAAAATGAACACGGCCTGCGTGATGTCTTCCGCCAGATGCGCATCCCCCACCTGCCGACGCGCCGTGGCGTAAACAAAATTGATATGCCTGCCGATAAGCTCTCCCAGCGCCTCGCGATTGCGATCATGCGTCCAAGCCCGTAGCAGGTTCATATCATCTTGGCCGTTCATTGCGATATCAATGTACGATGGGAACCTGAGCGGACAAGGATTTTGAAAACCGCTATTTCAAATCGAAATTGACGCTGACTTGGGCTCTGATCCCGATTTGTCCGAGCGGCATATTCTCGCCGGTTTCACCTTCGCCGGGGGATTGAATTGAATTCTGGGCCTGGACATATGAATTGACGTTGTTGTTCCAGCCCCATCGCGCGTTCCATCCGCCGACGTAGCCGAAATATCCTTCTGAAATCGAAACCGGCTTACCGACTTCGCAATCGAGTTCCTTGGCGAGCAGCGACGCTTTTTCCTTAGCCGCGCGGGCCGCCATGGTTCGCGCCTGGTCGCGATATTTGCGCAACTCCGTCGTGCGATATTCAAACCCCATCAACCGGTTCGCGCCGTTTTTCAACGAAGTATCGACCAGCGGCTCAAATTGCTTGATATCTTTCAGTGTCACGCTGAACATTCGGCGGGCAAAATACCCCTCGATGCCCTCACTCGGATGACTGCCATTGCGGTAGTGGATTTCAAATTCGAGGTCGGCAGTCTGGATTTGCTTCTCATCAACCTTCAATTCTTTAATGGCAGCCAAAAGTCGTTGCATGGCGACATCGTTTTTTGACTTGGCTGCGTCAAGATTCCCATCAAACGTCTCAATGCCGACGTTGACAATCACTTCATCGGGCACAGCCCAGACGACGGCGTCGCCGGAAACACTGATCGAACGATTTGATACCTGCGCCGAAGAAATGCTGGACATCATCAAAAACACGATGGAACAGATCGCGAACAGAGCACGATTCATCGCTAGATCCTTGTTGCACTATTCCATGAGACGCGTGGATAACAGGAAAGTTCCAATCGGGGAATTTTCGGTACTGGGTCAGTTCACAAGCAACGCCATTTTAGCCCCGCCGCGTGCGGCGGGGTTGGCGCTCGAAAACCCGCCGCAAGCGGCGGGGCTAAAATGAACCCATCTCAAACTGACCCACTACCGAATTTCCAGGCTTCCATCCTCGCGAATCGGAAACGCGCCCCAGGCGATTTCCCACAAATATCCATCCGGATCGGAAAAATACCCGCAATAACCACCCCATTACAAATGATGCTCGCCTGAGCAATCACGCTTCCCAACTAATCGAAGATGGCGCGAATGTTGTGGGCGTTGTATTTTTTTGATCCCCGCACGAACACGATGCAACGCTTCAGGAAATGGGTGCCTGCTCAAATATAAAATGCCACCTTGATATGAGCACGATACGTCCACTGATCGAACGGCAAAGTGCAATTCTCAAATCCACCGAGTAACTCGTTGTCGGTCACGAAGGTTTTCCTAGGCCGCTCCGGACATCATTCTTTTCAGCGCCGAAGCGATCATCTGCGAGCGGCTGATTTCATGTTGATTCGCCCAGCGATCCGCCTGACGAAGCAGGCCACGCTCCATCGATATGCGGATTTTTTCGACACCTTCTCCAACCTTGGGCCGGCCTGCCTTTCGCTTGGCACGACGGTGCAGCGCTCGCTGGGCCGGAGTGAGCGATTTGCCCGTCAATCCAAACGATTCTTGATCGTATTTTGCCACCTCGCGGTCGCGTTCGGCATCGGACATGGACATAAAACGTTCGTAAGCCGAAACCCTGGCTGTTTTTTGATTTTTCATCGTTCTCTCCTGCGAAATTGTCGTTTCTCGCGTTCAGTTAATGGCCGCGCGTGAATGACATAAACAACTTCATCGGGCGAGAAAATATAGATCACCTGGATATATCGCCCCTGCTCAGTCTGTCCGCGGACTTTAAACTTGCCGTCCCCTTCGAATCGCGGCCAGGGCCGCCGGGCACGATTGACCACAAATTCCATTTCATCGACATCAACCCCATGGGAAGACGCATGTTCGATATTCCACTCGTTCCAGCGAAATTCGTACATTATTTAAGTGTACACCAAATTAGCGCGAAGTCAAAGAATTTGAAATGGCAGCAAAGCGGCCAGTCTTCGCACTCTCACCAGAATCGCGAATTCCATTTTTTCGCGAAAGATCCCGGTGAGGTCGGCTGGGATGTAGAAATCGATATTGTCCATGCCAAGTTTACCAAACGGCCGGCCGAGCGAAACGTCGAACTCATTGCCCGCCTCACCTAGCGTCTTGATTCGCGATATCAACCACGGCCAGCAGTTCAAAATTCGGAGATTCTCGGACCACCGGCCTCCATGCGCGACCCGCTCCGCCAAGGCCCGGCTTGGATCGGGCGAATTCTGTTCATGCTCAAATCTCCCATCAAATATTATCGCCGTGGTGAATTTTCCCTCCAGCGCGTAGAATGCCGCCCGACATTCACGGAAGAAGGACGTACATGGCTTCGGTTTGTTTTTACTTTCAGGTTCATCAACCGCTGCGACTGCGACGATACAGCGTCTTTGATACCGATAGGCACTATTTCGACGATTTCAAGAACGGCGAGATCCTGCGCAAAGTCGCCGCCAAATGTTATCTGCCCGCCAACAAAATGCTGCTCGACGCCATCCGCCGGCATGAAGGCCGATTTCGCGTCGCCTTTTCCATCACGGGCATGGCCATCGAACAGCTCGAACAGCACGTGCCCGAAGTCATCGATACGTTTCACGAACTGAACAAAACCGGCTGCGTCGAATTTCTCAGTGAGACGTATTACCACTCGCTGGCGTTTTTGTACTCTTCGCAAGAATTCCGCGAGCAGGTCGAGATGCACCGCGCCAAGATCAAATCGCTCTTCGGCCAGGAGCCGCGCGTCTTCCGCAACACCGAACTCATTTATAACAATGAACTGGCTGAGTTCATCAGCCACATGGGGTATGACGGCATTCTGAGTGAGGGCGCCGACCAGGTGCTGGGCGCACGCAGCCCCAATGTTCCCTACCGTCCGCCGGGCGCAAGCAAGATCAAACTGCTGCTGAAGAATTATCGTTTAAGCGATGACATCGCATTTCGATTCAGCAACCGCGCCTGGGAGCAGTGGCCGCTGACTGCTGAGAAATTTGCGCAATGGATCACACAGATCAACGGCAACGGACAGCTCTGCAACCTGTTTCTCGATTACGAAACCTTCGGCGAGCATCAGTGGGCCGACACGGGCATTTTCGATTTCATGAAACACGTACCCGGCGAAGTGATGAAGGCGTCCAGCGAAAATAACTTCCTCACGCCCAGCCAGGTGATCGACAAATACGACACCGCCGGCGATCTGGATGTAGCCCACATGATCAGCTGGGCCGACACCGAGCGCGACCTGTCCGCGTGGCTCGGCAACGCCATGCAATCCAACGCATTGCACGAGTTATACAAACTGGAAAGCCCGCTCAAGGAGCACGGCGATCCGCAATTGCTAGCCGACTGGCGCAAGCTCCAGACCAGCGACCATTTCTACTATATGTGCACCAAATACTGGGCCGACGGGGACGTGCACAAATACTTCTCCCCCTACGAAAGCCCCTACGACAGCTACATCAATTTCATGAACGTGCTGGACAACATCCAGACGCGGATCAGGGAATAGATCCGCCATTAAGATCAACTGGCAATTACCAAACGTTGTCGGGAGAGTTCACTCTCCGTCCGTCTGGGACTGGCACATCCGCTGAGTGGTACCAAGAATCATTCCGCTTCAGGAAATCTGCCAATGGCTTGTTTTCGAATTGTTCTGCTTCATTGGGGTTCGTTTCGTTTTTCGAGTTGGCCCTCAAGGTCGTGTAATAATTCCCCTCGTAATAACCCAATTCGTAAAAAACGTAGTAGTGACCTCCCTTTGCCAAATCGATCCGTAAAATCCCATAGTAAGGAGTTTGGGGATGATTACGATTTTGAACGTTTGGCGACGAAGTCCGGAGAATTGAAACCAGTTCGTTTGCTGATTCAGGCGCGACGATTTTCTTGCGGGCTTTACGGTCGTACTCCTCTTCGGAAAATGGCCATCCTGCGCCGGGATCGAATTTTAGAATCTCGATCGAACTGATGTCCGCCATCGTGATTGAAGTCGATTGAATTTCTCGAACAAACGAAGGGGCCGAGTTGTGGTTTGAAAGAAGAAACCAGATTATCGGGACTGCTCCTAGCGAAAAGATTACAGACGAGAGTAGAAAAATCCGCTTCCAATTTGGAGGCTTACTCGCGGATACTTTTGGTGCCGCTTGTAACATGGTCGCGACTTCTCGACATCGCCAATGGCGACTCCGATCTCACTTCTCAACCTACTTTGACCCAGCTGGCTTCTTATCTCCACCGAGCAATCCGCCCAATCCCTTTTCAATCGCCTTGCCCGCGTCTTTGCCTACATCACCCGGCAGTTGCTTGGTGATTTCTGATGTGATCTTGCCGACCTGTTTATTCACCACAGCCGTCACCTGCTGTTTCACCTGATCGACATTGAGGCTGAGCAATTGCTTTACTTCCGGCGGCAGGTCGCCGAGTTCGGTCGCCTTCTGCGCCAGCGCGGTGATTGCCAGCATCACCACCTGTTTGATCGCCACGCCGTTCTTGTTTCCATCAGCTGTGCCGATGTCCTTCAGTTCCACCGATGGAATGGGCACGTTGATTTCCTTGGACAAACCCGGAATGCCCGGGCGAATGACGACGACCGCGTTGTTGATCTTCAAATCGTTGATGATCAATCGAATCGGCTGCCCGGCTTCGCGTGTGCCGGTGGCGGGCTTGTCATTTTCCGCCGGCTGAGCCGAGGGCTGGTCCATCAACGTCTGGAAATTAAATTTGCCGCCGGATTGTTCGATCACCAGGTGCGGCTTATCGACGACGATCTGATCCACCGCGATCGGGTCTGCACGCAAGTGCCCGACACTCACGCCCACTTTCACGCCATCCAGCGTAAACATCCGCGGCGCTTCATATCCCTTGGGCGAGGCAATCTGCAGATCGCTCAGCCCAAGACTTCCGCCCAGGAGCGAAACATTGGCCCCGCCAAGGGTTGTCTGAAGATTCAGCGAACTGGTCGCCTGCGTTTCGACGACCGACCGAACGATGCCATTGAGCATTAGAAACACAACGACGACCGCAACGATGATTAAAAGCACAACCCCGCCGCCGATCCATTTCAGTTTCTTCATGGTGATGCTCCGTTCAAAATGACGCCAGTCAGCGAATTCATTGCTCGGGAGTATCGATCAACTGTTGCAACCGCGCCGCCAGTGCTGGTGAAAAACGAGAGGTCCAACCATTGTCGATCAGTCCAATGTCCAGCATATCCAGCAAATGCACCTGATCTTTTCGTCGAAATGAAGTCAGTTTCATCCGCACCAGAGCTTCAAGCGATACCACTCGAAAGTTTTCCGGCTTTTCCGACTCGTTCACATCCGGCGCGGCAGCTTCATATTCCGGACGAACCTTCTCGCCTGCCATGACGACATGCACCGCATCGCGAACTTTGGCATCGGGGCCATCGAGGAAAACATCCATGCCTGCCACATGCCTGCGAATGAATCCCGCGCTCTGAAGCGCCTTGGCGGCAGCGTCCAGATCAGAGCGCCTCAGCAGGATATCAACATCCTGCGTATTGCGGACGGCGGCGGCGTCCACGGTTGCAACCCATGCCGCTACCGCATTTCCGCCGGCGATCGCGTATGGAATGCCAGCCGCCTCCAGCGCGGCCGATGCCCGCTTCAATCGATCGCGCACGCGTTCCACGCCCAGCACCATCCTGTCCAGCAGAGACATGTTTGAATACTTCCGAAGCACGACTCCAGTATACTCGCCCACAATTGCTTAACACACCACGATTCCGCCAGAACCGGAAATTCGATACTGATAATGTGACACGGCTTTCAGCCCATGTCACGTTCAAATCACACACGCTGCATCCAAAGCCATTATAAAGAGACGAAGTTGCTCCGCGGAAAACATGATGATTTCGCGCTCAGGATCGTGATGAATACACGCGATATGGTGGCTGGGATGTCCGAAATCACTTCTGCCGGAAGACGATGCGGCCGCGAGTAAGGTCGTACGGAGAAAGCTCCACCTTCACCCGGTCTCCCGGCAGAATTCGAATGAAATGCTTGCGCATCTTGCCGGAAACAATTCCCAGTATTTCACGGTCGGAATTATCGAGTTTGAGCTTGAACATCGCGTTGGGCAACGCGGTAACGACGGTGGCTTCGATCTCAATCGGCTCGGACTTGGGCACTAGAACTCTCCAAAGGTTGAGGACGAATGTTAACCGGGAAGGAGACGTGTAACAAGGTGCTCAATCCGATGTCGCCATGGACCGCCATTCGTGGCGATCGCTTGAAACGCCTTGATCCATCGCGCGAATATCGGTGAATCATCCAGCTTATCGAACCATTGCGTAAGCCGCCCACGTGAAAGCCGCCTGTCCATGCAGGTCGCCGAGCGCGCGGGGGCGATCATTGTAAAAGGCAGCGTCACTGATTGTATAAGCGTTGGTGCCGACCGAAACATCCTTCACATTGCCATCGGCATCGACGTAGCTGCATAAACCGATCCATGCCTTGCGGACTGGTTCCTTATATGTGGCCGCGTCGAGCCAACCTTTGCGCACGCCAGTCGCCATGGCGAAGGTGAACATTCCAGTGCCGGAAGTTTCCGGCCACGACTCTTCATGGTCGATCAATTGCCTCCACATGCCATTAGGCGCCTGGTACTTGAGCAGGCCAGCCATCATCTTTTTGTAACCTTCCATCACGCGTGCGCGCTGGGGATGGTTTTCCGGGAGTTCGCTCAGTAGTTCCGCCATTCCGACTGCAAACCATCCATCGCCTCGGCCCCAGTAAAACTTGACATCATCGCTATGATAAAATAATCCGTTGGGTTGCTGGATGCGGTCGAGGTACGCCGACACTTCCTTCGCGGCGCGATCAAGATAAACCGGGTCTTTCGTGACGCGATAAGCCTCGGTCTGCAGGCTGATGATCATGAACATGTCATCCGCCCAGAAGCGCGATTGCCGAGTCAGACCATTTTCATCGGGATTGACCCACTGATCGTCAGCACTCTTTTTGCCGATCGGCAGGTAACGTGCATCGCCGGTCTGACGATAGATTTCCATCGGAAGGATTCCGAAGACGCTTCGATCGACATGATCGGCCACGGGGATCATGTTCAGGGCAGT
Organism: Tepidisphaeraceae bacterium; assembly: GCA_035545895.1. Taxonomy (GTDB): domain Bacteria; phylum Planctomycetota; class Phycisphaerae; order Tepidisphaerales; family Tepidisphaeraceae; genus DASZXJ01. Next base: position 61,002 of record DASZXJ010000239.1, read on the forward strand.
GGCGGCGGCTGGACTGACTCCGCGTTGACCACCCCCTGCGCCTCGCGAGGTGGGACCGCGATTGCCATCGCCGCGGGCGAGTCCATCGGCTCCGCGGGTCGCAGCGCCGCCGCGACCTTGTCCGCCTCGCTGTCCCCGCCCGCGTCCGCCGGCGGGTGCTGCAGCGCCGGCTCCGCCGGCAGGCGGCGCATGGCCACCGGGCGGATTAAGCATGCCTTGATACCGCGTCACCAGCGCCTCAAGCAGCGCCTTGTCTTTGATCGTTGCGGCAAAACGGACCGAGCCGTAGCCGGTGCAAACTTCCGGATAAATCAGGCCATACGCCTGCGACGCCATCGTCGGACGGGCGATCAGATTGCGCACAGCGCGCGATCCCATTTCCTTCGGATCAGCGCCTTGAGGCCAAGCGCCCCAAAATTCCATGGAGGAGATTTCGCGGTTTGATGGTTGGCCATTTTGAGCACAACCCATCGGGGTACCGACAAGTAAGACCAACAGCGTGACGCAGACAATGGGGGTTCTCATATGACACATCGCCGACAATCCTCCAGCCTAGGGGACGCACCTACATACTGCCCTGTTGCTTGTATGTTGCATCGAATGCCGCTGGTCCGTGCGAGAATCGAAGGGCCCGCCCCACGGTCTTCGTGATAACCCGTTATGAAATGGGATGCAACAACGCAGCCTATCTTCGATGCCGTTTATGCTTGGCGCGGTTTTTGTGCTTTGGCTTGTGCCCTTGCCTGGGCTTGGATTTCTGTTTCATCGGCACATCGGGTCGTGGCCGACTCGACTGCACTTCGCGAACCGCCAGGTCCAGTTCTCGACGAGGAACGCTTACCTTGACGATGACGACTTTGACGACGTCGCCAATTCCGATTTTTCGTCCGCTGCGCTGGCCGCGAATGATGCCCGCCCGTTCATCGACATCCCACCAATCATCCAGCAGATCCTCATACCGGATCACGCCATCAATCAGCCAGCTACTGATCTGCACAAATATGCCGAAATTGGTAATGCCGGTCACCACGCCGGTGAATTCATCGCCAATGTGCTGCTGAAGCAGTTCCAGCACCTTCACTTTTCGCAATTCACGTTCGGCATCTTCCGAACGGCGTTCAGTAAAGCTCAGATGTTTGCCCAGTTCGTACAAATCGTCTTCGGAGGGAATGTCTTCCAAAGTGATTTTTCGCTTTTTGCCTGAAGACGCGCGATGCTTGACATCGCGGCTGAAGGTTGCTTCGAGATATTGATTGAGCAACCGATGGATCGTCAGATCGGCATAGCGCCGGATCGGACTGGTGAAATGCGTGTAATGTTCGCTCGCCAGCGCGAAGTGTCCGAGCGGCTGAGGCGAATATTCGGCGCGGGTCAGACTTTTCAGCACCGCCAGGTTCAATGCAAACGCCTCCGGTTTGCCGCGAACCTTGTCCAGCAATATCTGCAGCGCCTTGCGATCCAGTTCGCGCGGCAGTCGGTAACCGGCCACTTCGGTGAAGTGACGCAACCGCATCGAATCCGCCAGATCTGGCTCGGGGTGAATTCTTCGAATGAACGGAATGTCCAGCGAATTGAACAAACGCGCGACCGCTTCATTGGCCTCGACCATGAACATTTCGATCAGCGTGTGCGTAAAACTCGTGTCCTCTGGAATTGCGTCCACCACCTTGCCGTTTTCGTCGAGCACCAGTTCAACTTCCGGCAGATCGAGTACGAGTTGTCCCTGCGCCCTGCGCCGTTTCTGCAACCGCCGGGCAAGCGTATTCATCTGCTGCAGATGCTCGATGACTTCCGGCGGATAATCACTGCGACGGCGATTGCCCTCGGGATGCGGAATTTCGGCTTTGCCGTCAAGAATCGCCTGGGCTTCGCGATAGCGAAGACGCTTGCGGCTTTTGATGATGGTGTTGGCGAATTTCGTGCGAATTGGGCGAGCATCCTCGTCGTAGGTGATGAACGCGCTTTTGCATAATCGCGGCACGTTTTCCTGAAGCGAACAGACGCCGTTACTCAGGATTTCCGGCAGCATCGGGATCACATATCCTGGAAAATAGCTGCTGTTGCCCCGTGCTTTGGCCTCAATGTCGAGCGGGGTTTCTTCCGTCACGAAATGCGATACATCCGCGATATGCACGCCAAGTTCCCAGTTGCCGTCATCCAACTGACGCAGGCTGATGGCATCGTCGTAGTCCTTGGCATCGTCAGGATCGATCGTGCAGATGATCTCATCACTTAAATCCACCCGATGATGCGCCTGATCCAGAGGATCAAAGGAATCAACGACCTTGCGTGCCTGATCCTTCACTGCGTCGGGAAATTCGCCGGGCAGGTTGAACTGGACGATGACGGATTTGAGATCAACGTCCTTCTCACCGGCCTGGCCGAGTATTCCGGTGATGACGCCTTGTGGCAGCGTGCCCGCATCATCGGGGTAGCTGGTCAGTTCGACGACGACCTTGGTGCCGACTTTGACATTTCGCGAAGCGGCGTCGGGCGTGAGGATCGCGCTGGTCAGCGTGTTTCCATCGGGATGCACAAGCCATTGGCCGGCTTCCTTAACGAGCGTTCCCGCAAAGCGTTTGTTGGTGCGCTGGACGATTTCGGTGATTCGGCCGGTGTACATCGCTCGGCCGTCGCGCTGGCCGCGGCTGGTGATGCGCGCCCGGACAATGTCGCCGGTCATCGCCCCGCCGTTTTCACCCTGCGGGATATATAAATCTTCGTGGCTCACCGGATCGGTCGGCACGACAAAGCCGAAGCCGCGTTTGTTATGACGATACGTTCCAGTAATTTCATCGCGGCTGGTGCGCTGCGACGGCAAGACAATCGCACCGCGAGCGCCAAGGACCACTCGTCCCTGGTGCATGAGATCGCGCAGGGCTTCGCGGAAACCGGGATAAGACTGTTCATCGGCGACGTTCAATTCGCGCGCCAGCTTTCTTGGCCGCTGGGGGTGATAGCCAGCGGATTTCAAGTGTTCCAGAATTTGTTCTGACAATGGATCGGACATGTTTTCTTTCTTCAGACTCTCCACCGGCCGCGGCATCGCCGCGTATCCGGTCTTACGGATTCGCCAATGCACGTTGAGTCTAGTTCGTGCGGCGAATTAAACAATTCACATTCAGGAACGGATCACAATCTCAGGAAGGAACTGACGGGGAAGTTCACCGGAGGAAGCACATTCGTTCTCGGACCGACGGATCATATGCCATCAGGCCGTTATTGTATAGATCGGCGGATTTCGAAGGTGAATGAACCACAAAACGCCCATATTCAGCCGCGATGCTCGCATCGCGTTCACGCGTCGCGAGCGACGCGGCTAAATAATGCATCATCATTCTACAACACTTTTCTCAATCGGCTCGACCGTCACGCCCCTGCTGCGCAGAAAATCGATCGCCGCGACGACTTCTTCCTTTTTGCCGGTCAGGAGAACAGCCATGATGCCGATCTCATTTTGCACGCTGGCCTGGCGGATGTCGAAGCTGACCTCGGGAAACTTACGGCTCATTTGCCAGATGATGGGCTGCTCGACCTGACTTCGGGTCGGAAAGGTGAACCAGCAGCGTTTGGAGAATTGGTCGGACATTTAGAATATCAACACGGCCCCGTGGGCCGCCGCTAAACGTGGTTATTAGTTCCGCCTGCGATGGCGGGAACGATGCTGATTTCGTCGCCGGCTTTGACCGGGGTATCCAGATTCTTCTGGAAACGGATGTCTTCCTCGCTCAGGTAGACATTGACGAACCGGTTAAGCTGGTTCGCGCCCTTGAACAATCTCGCTTCGATGCCAGGGGCTTTGGTCTTTAAGTTGTTCAGCGCTTCGCCGACGGTTGCGCCATCGACTTCAATCACGTCAGCCCCGTTCGTGAAATTTCGCAGCGGCGAGGGGATTCGTACTTTGATGCTCATGTCTCTCCTTAACTGTCCCGGAGCATTATACAGTAAGAGCCATGAAGACACGAAGGGTAGGAAGAAAGCACGAAGTAATTGAGCACTGATTTCCTCTTCGTGTTCACTTCGCGTTCTTCGTGCCATCGTGGCTCTTCAATTAAACCGGGGTCGGCACCTTTCTTGATTCGGTCGGCCTGGAAAATGCTTCCTTGCCGTTTTTCTCGAGCAATGCGTCAAATTCCGTCAGCTTGGGCTCGATGACGGTCGGATAAGGCAGCTCGTTGGCAACCACTTCCTGAGTTTTCAGGCCGTTGCCGGTAATGCTGACGACGATCGATTCATCTCGCGGGATGCGGCCGGACTGAATGAGCTTGATTGCTGCGGCCAATGTGGTTCCGCCGGCCGGTTCGGTCCAAGTCCCTTCGGTGCGGGCCAAAAGCTTGATCGCATCCACAATTTCCTGGTCGGTGGCGCTTTCACCCCACCCGCCGGAGTCCTGAACGATCTTACAGGCGTAATACCCATCAGCCGGATTGCCGATGGCGATGCTCTTGGCGATCGTGTGCGGCTTTTGCGGCTCGATGATGTCGCTCCCCTTCTGAATGGCCGTCACCACCGGGTTGCAGCCGGCTGCCTGGGCGGAATAGATCTTCGGCTTGTTGTTGGAGACCAGGCCCAGTTCGATCAGTTCTTCATAGGCTTTGTGCACCTTGGGCAGGATTGTTCCGCCAGCCGTGGGAATCACGGTGTGCTGCGGCAGTTCCCAGCCAAGCTGTTCAGCGATTTCAAAGCCATATGTCTTGGCGCCTTCGGTGTAGTAGGGACGCAGATTGACGTTGACGATCGCCCAGCCGTATTTGTCGGCGATTTCCGTGCAGAGGCGGTTCACATCGTCGTAGTTGCCGCGAATGCGAACCATTGTCGGGCCGAAGATGAGCGAGCCAAGCACTTTGCCCTGTTCCAGGTCGTGCGGAATCATCACAAAACAGCGAAGCCCGGCTTGCGCCGCGTGGGCAGCGGTGGAATTCGCGAGATTGCCCGTGCTGGCGCAGCCGACAGTATCGAACCCAAATTCAACGGCCTTGCTGATCGCGACCGATACGACCCGCTCCTTGTATGAATACGTCGGATAGTTGCACGAATCGTCCTTGATCCAAAGCTGTTTGCAGCCGAGTTCCTTGGCCAACCGATCCGCACGCTTGAGCGGCGTGAAGCCGGAATGGAAACCGCTGATCGGCTTATCGACAGGCAGCAGGTCTTTGTATCGCCATAGACTCTTTGGCCCGCGCGAAATCGATTCTCGCGTGACCTTGCCTTTCATCGCGGCGTAGTCGTACTCGACTTCGTAAGGCCCGAAGCACGATTCGCAAACATGCAGCGGCTTGACCGGCGCGCGATGGCCACACTCTTTACACTTGAGCCCGACGACGTATCCCATATTTTTCAGCGGGCAGATGGCAGCGGGCAGCGGGCAATGAATTCATTGAAGAAAACTCACTGCCTGCCACCTGCCGCCTGCTGCCTGCTCTCCCAATAAAAAACCTCTTCTTGAGACAAGAAGAGGTCCATTTGCGAGGTGGCTTGCTCTTCTTATCTTCCTCGCAAAAATGCGAGCGGGAATTAGCACCCTTCATTCGGTCTGGGTTGCTGTGGCTTCATCGGGCCCGGCCCTCTGCCACTCTCGATAAGATGAGGTCTATCTTAGTTGCACCCGGGGCGATGTCAAGATTTACCGGCATTTCCGCAATATTTGGTCAAACATCTCGGTTGTCAGCTTGCCCGTAAACGTATTCTGCTGGCTGACGTGATATGAACCGATCAGTTGAAGTTCAGGGCAAAGTTTAACGATTTTGCCATGTCCAAAAGCGGGTGTTGGAGAAATTTCGCATCCCATTCGCCGAGCCAGGCGGATCGCTGCATCCCAGGCAATTTTACCGAGTGCCAGAATGAATTGCTTTCGTTTAAGCAATTCCCATTCGCGTAAAGCCCAAAAATCAGCCTCCTCGGCCTCATTGGATACTCAACAATTTCAGTTTGAGCCGCGCAGCGCTCTTATGGTACTTTTTCGTTGTCCAGTTTGCACTCAACAGCTTCGTTTGCCTGCTCATCTGAATACCATTGCTCATTGCAAATTATTATGCGGATCTGACATCCAATGCTCGACTTAACCGTAACAAGAACTTCTTAATTGACATTTATTGTCAATTAATCGTAATCTTATATCAATGGCAAAGGTGGTATTAACTGCTGAAGGGCAGCGTCATCTGGCTCACTTGCCAGGCGGAATGATTCGTCGAGTTAACGCCATTCTGGAACGTCTCGAAGATTGGCCCCAGGTCAGTGGCGCTAAGCCATTGCGACGCGAATTAGTTGGGTGCCATCGAATCCGAACCGGCGACTGGAGAATCCTGTTTCGCGTCACCGGTGATGTTGTAACCGTTTTCGCCATTGATAATCGCCGTGATGTATACGAGAGGTGAATATGAGCATTCAAACGCTGCATATCGCGGGCAAGGACTTTGTTGTCATCGAGCGCGGTGAATACGACCGGCTTATTGCCGCAGACGTCGGCGTTGCCGACAGCGAACTGCCGGCTCTGCCTCAGCCCGATTCTAAAGGCAATGTTCCGGCAGTGGAATATGGTCGAAAGCTGCTCGCGCGCCGGCTGGTTCTTGCTCGCCGGCGTGCTGGCATCACTCAAGCTGAGCTGGCACGGCGGGCAAAAATCCGGGTAGAGACCCTGAATCGCCTTGAAAAAGGCCGGCACAATCCCGATGAAGCAACATTCAATAAGATTGAAGCAGTGCTACGATCTGAAGGCGCGGACGTCTGATTGGGTCAGCAACCAACCTTTACCGATCCGACCGTTCCCCCGAATAACTGAATGTTAGCGTTTTACCGTCTTTTTTCGTGACGATCAGTTCACCTTGCACGATTAACTCGGTCACAGTGCCTGTCCATTTGGCGGTGCCGGCGGAATCGCTGGTCGCCTGGACTGTGAATTTTGCAGGGCCAAAGCGCGTGGTGTCTTCGGAGTATTCAACCGGTTTGAATCCCTGGGTGGCCTGCACTTTTGAAGTGAATTTTCCGCCCTTAAACGAGATCGCATCGTTGTAATCTTTTTCACCGGCTTTTCGAGCCTCACCGTCGGGAACAACCTTGATATTCCAGGTCTTTCCCTCAAACGGGTCGGCCAGATTCATTGCAAGAGAGAAAATGACCAGAAATCCGATCGTCGCCATTTTGGTTGAATTCATCGCAAGCTCCTTTGCGGACTGATTGTACAGCAAGACCTTTTCCAGTGTCTTAACAATTCTGCCACTGCTAATGACGCCTTCATCGAATGCTAACAATCCGCGCCTACCGTCACGCGCAAGAAATCAGGCAAAGTCCTAAAAGGAGACCAATCATGCTCGCGTTATTGAAGAAAACAGCCTTGGCTGTTGCCGTTCTCGGATCGTCCGTCGCTTTGGGTCAGGTTCGATTGCAAGGCGCAGGGGCCACGTTCCCCGAACCGCTTTATAAGAAGTGGGTCACCGCCTACCAGGCCAAATCCAGCCAGGTCATGATCGATTACCAGGGAATTGGATCGGGCGGCGGAATCAAGGGCATCACTGAAAAGACCGTCGATTTCGCCGGCTCAGATGCTCCGCTGTCCAAGTCCGAACTCGAAGCGCTGGGCGGCGCCGACAAAGTGGTGCAAATCCCCTCAACGGCGGGCGGAATCGTCCCCGCTTACAACCTGCCGGGAATCACCACTGAACTGAAATTCTCCGGCGAAGTGCTGGCGGACATCTATCTCGGCAAGATTGCCTCCTGGAACGATGCCAAGATCAAGGAACTCAATCCCGATGTAAATCTCCCCGCCACCGCGATCACGCCCGCCTGGCGCACCGACGGCAGTGGCACCAACTACGTCTGGACAAATTACCTCGCCACTCAAAGCGAAGAATTCAAAGGCTCGGTTGGTACGGGCAAGGCCGTGAAATGGCCGGTCGGTCAGGGCGGCAAAGGCAACCCCGGCGTCGCAGCGATCGTTCAGCAGACACCCGGCGCCATCGGCTACATCGAACAAGCCTACGCCGACCAAAACAAGATCTTCTACGGCTCGGTGAAGAACAAGAACGGCCAATTCGTCAAGGCATCGCCAGCCGCCGTTTCAGTCGCCGGCGCGGGCGCGGTCGAAATGATGAAGGGCTCGGTCATCGCTGCGGACATCTGGAATCAGCCGGGCGACCAGGCGTATCCGATCGCTTCGTTCACCTACCTGATCGTTTACAAGGACCTGGGCAACGTGAAGAGCAAGGAACAGGCAGCCGCCTTGGTTGATTTCCTGAAGTGGGCGGTGCACGACGGCCAGCAACTGTCGAGCGAACTGGACTACGCCCCACTCGCGGCGGGCGTGCAGGCAAAAGTCGATGCCGCCATCGCCACCATCAGTTACAAGGGCTCAGCCCTGGCGCAGCGATAAGTATCGATTCCCGTTGAACGAGGAAGCATGAGTCAAAGCTCATCCGATGCACTGGGCGCTGCGGTCGCGATTCCTGCGGTACTTGGTTACAAGTCGCCGCAATCGCGGCCTCAGCGCCGTTTCGCGTTTCGCGTCAACTCGGACACCCTTCTCCAAGGCGCAGCCTTGATGGGCGCGCTCTGCATCCTGCTGATGCTCGCATCCCTCCTGGCCGTGCTTTTCTATGCGGCCTTGCCTGCGATTCGCAATTTCGGTTTCGGGTTTCTTGTCAGCACTGAATGGCGACCCAACGAACTCGAACAGCCCAAGCGCGGACCCGACGGCAAGATCCTCATCCAGGACGGCGAAACCGTCATGGAAACGATGCCCCCCGCGTTTGGCGCATTGCCGGTGATATACGGGACAGCCGTCAGTTCCGCTCTTTCACTGCTCTTTGCCGTGCCTTTGAGCCTGGGAGCCGCTTTGTTTTTGATCCGGGCTGCGCCCCGTTTTATGAAAGGCCCGGTCTCGTTTTTGATCGAATTTCTTGCCGCCATCCCAAGCATTGCGTACGGCATTTGGGGGCTTTTCGTTCTCGCGCCATTTCTTCAACAGTACGTCGAACCCAAGTTGAAAACGATGCTCGATCCGGTGCCGGGAATGCACTGGATGTTTCAAAGCGAAGTGATGGTCGGCGCCCATGCGATCATGCGGCCTCTGTCGCTGACTGGCCGGGATATGTTTGGCGGCAGCTTGGTGCTGGCGATCATGATCATCCCGATCATCACCGCCATCAGCCGCGATGTGTTGAACCAGGTCCCTCGCGCACAGATCGAAGGCAGCGTGGCCTTGGGCGCAACGTGGTGGCAAAGCAGCAAGGAAATGCTCAAGTTCAGCCGCAGCGGGTTGTTCGGCGCGGTCATGCTGGGGTTGGCTCGCGCTGCCGGTGAAACCATGGCGGTCACCATGGTCATCGGCAACAACAACCAGATCGTCCCGTCCCCATTTGCGCCCGCCCAGACGATGTCCAGCTTGCTTGCCAATGAATTTGCCGAAGCCAGCACGACGCTGCATCGAGCGGCCTTGTGTGAAGTGGCGCTGATCCTGCTTTTGATGTCATTGATTTTTAACGTCGTCGCGCGATGGCTGGTCGTGGGCAAGAATTCCCGCGCCGGCGCGACGCACTGAGTGATTGCATGAATATGGCATCGACATCGATGAACGACGTAATCGCCCGCTGGACCAGCCGGGCCATGCTTGGCATCTGCATTTTTTTCACCGTCCTGATTCTCGCGCTGCTGATTCTCGTCACCGGCTATCTCGTTTCAATCGGGTTCAAGTCGATCTCATGGAGCTTTTTCACCGAAGTGCCCGGTGGAGACCCGGAACACCCCGGCGGAATGCGAAACGCCATCGAAGGAACCGCGATCCTGGTCGGGCTGGCCGGCATCGTCGGCATTCCAATGGGAATGCTCGCGGGAATTTATCTTGCGGAATACAGCACCGGCTCGCGGCTGGCTACCCCCGTGCGATTCATCAGCGACGTGCTGGCGGGTGTGCCAAGCATCGTGGTCGGAATTCTCGGATATGAACTGCTGGTCGTGCCCCTGGGCAGCTACAACGGCTGGGCCGGGGCCTTGGCGCTTGCATTCATCATGATTCCGATTGTCGCACGAACCACCGAGGAAATGCTTCTGCTCGTGCCCAACAGTTATCGCGAGGCGTCGATTGCCCTGGGCGCAACCAAGGCGCGGACAATCCTCCAAGTTGTCGTACCCTCAGCCACGGGAAGCATTATTACGGGGGTGATGCTCGCGATCGCACGCGTGGCGGGCGAGACTGCTCCGCTGCTGTTCACGGCATTGGGCAGCCGGCTGCTGACTCGAAATCCGAACCTGCCCTTTCCCTCGCTGACAGTGCAAATCTTCGCGTATGCAACCGGACCCTACGAGCCTTTCAAACGGCAGGCATGGGCAGGAATCCTTGTCCTGATCTCTCTGATCTTCGTGTTGAATCTCGTAATCCGTTACGTCACCCGCGGTCGCCGCGCCTAATACCACTGACGTTTAGCGCCGCCCCTCAGGGGCGGGCTTCCGCATCAACCCCAACCCCGCAACCACAATCAACGCGATCGACCCCGGTTCCGGAACCGACGGCGCAATCGGAGGACCCCCGCAGGCGGTGATCTGAATCACATTGTCCTGGTAATCGTAGTCGGGGTGCTCGCCCGGCAAAAGGTCCTCCCAAAGCAGCAGCCAGGTCAGCTTGTCGTTGTTCAAGCCGACGATGCGGTAGGTGATCAAATGATCCACGCCATCGGGGTTGTCCGAGGCTTGGCTGGTGAAAATGCGTCCCTCGCCGCCGCGCGCCCAGCGGATCGGTCCATCGGGCAGACCATCGAGGCTGGCGTGGCCGTTGACGTCGTAGCCGTAACCTGATTCCTGAAACAGGCTGTGATACGTTCCGCCGGATGCGCCATCGTAATATCCAAATTCCTGGTGGTAGTCGCCAAAGATCGCCTTGGCGGAGGCTGAATGGAAATCGGCGGTCCAGAGCTGGTCGTCGTTTCCAATGTCATAATTCGGGCTCAACGGGCTGGGCGGGTTCGGGCCGTCGAGGATCGCGTTGTAGCTGTCCTCAACGCGGTACGCGGTGATCGTGCCATTGGTAAAGTCATTGCTGCCGGGAGACGTGGGAACAAACGTCCCGCCATAGACGCGCGATAAAATGGCCTGATGGCCATCCTCGCCAAACGCCGCTGAATTCAACGGAGTGATCGCCGCCTGGCTGGCCGTGACGAAACACGTCGACACAACCACCGCCAGCGCATAACAAATCGCTGAACGCATTATTCTCACCTGGCTTCCTATTCTGGCATTCGGCGTGCGATACGGATTGCACGCCCCCGTCGGGTGCGAGAGTTCACTACGGGGATTACTCCTAGGAATCTAACTCAAATTGGATGGACAGGGCGGAGATTCCGAACCGAAAAACCGTCGGATTCCGCTCGGCGACAACGGGACATGGAGTTTGGACCTGACTTGCCGAACAGGGAAGATGGAGAAACCCTTCAGAATAGTTCACCCATATCGCCTGTGCTGCCCCTTCGTGAATATCTTCAAGGCAGATCAAGCAGTCGCGCTGCGGCGAACTCGTTCCATGGGAACGCCAGATTCAAACCAAAACCTGTGTTGGCAATTCCTCCAAATTCTGGTACTGGGTCAGTTTACAGGCAACGCCATTTTAGCCCCGCCGCAAGCGGCGGGGCTAAAATGAACCCATCTCAAACTGACCCACTACCGAAAATATATCACGCGATGGTGATGTTCGGATCGAGGTACACATCCTGAATCAGGTTGAGCAATCGCACGCCATCCTTCAATGGACGCTGGAAGGCTTTTCGTCCGGAGATCAGGCCCATGCCGCCGGCACGTTTGTTGATGACAGCCGTCTTCACTGCATCGGCGAAGTCATTTTCGCCCTTGCTCTCGCCGCCGGAATTGATCAACGGGCTGCGGCCCATGTAGCAGTTGGCGATCTGGTATCGCGTCAGCTCAATCGGATGATCGTCTGGCGTGAGCTTGGAATAGACGTCCTTGTGGGTCTTGCCGAACTTGAGCGCGTTGTATCCGCCGTTGTTGGTCGGCAGCTTTTGCTTGATGATGTCCGCCTGGATCGTCACGCCCAGGTGATTGGCCTGGCCGGTCAGGTCGGCGGAGGTGTGGAAGTCCGCCTTATCCGTCTTGAAACCACTGTTGCGCAGATAGCACCAAAGCACCGTCACCAAACCAAGCTCGTGCGCTTTGGCAAAGGCTTCGGAGACTTCCTGAATCTGGCGGGTCGATTCATCCGATCCGAAATAGATCGTCGCGCCAACGGCTGTGGCGCCCATGTCAAACGCCTGCTTGACCGAGCCGAACATGATCTGGTCAAACTTATTGGGATATTTCAAAAACTCATTGTGGTTGAGTTTGACGAGGAAGGGGATCTTATGCGCGTATTTTCGCGACACCGCGCCCAGCACGCCGAGCGTGGAAGCCACCGCGTTGCAGCCCCCTTCGATGGCGAGCTTGACGATGTTTTCCGGATCGAAATACGCCGGCTCGGGCGCGAAACTCGCACCGGCTGAATGTTCGATCCCCTGATCGACCGGCAGAATCGATACATAGCCCGTGCCGGCCAATCGACCGGTGTTCAAAAGCAATTGGAAATTGCGCAGCACCGACGGAGATCGATCGGTGGCGGACAAAACCCGATCAACAAAGTCCGGGCCGGGCAAGTGAAGCCGGTCGCGGTTGAAACCGCGCGCCGAATACTTCAAAAGTGCATCGCCTTCCGATCCGAGAAGCGTTTGAATATGTCGTGAATCAACGGCCATTTTAATCACCTTTCAAAGCATCAAGCTTGATTGATAAGCAAACCCCCGGACCCAACACATCGTCAGCGACTGTTCGCGACGAATCGGATTATACGGAAACGACCAGGCAGACCAAGATCGATCCGCCGATTTCTGCGCACCCGCCCCTTATTACGGCTGCATCGCGGAGGTCGGATCATAGGTAATTTTACTCATGTCCGTAATCTCGCGCCCGTCCCGACTGGCAGTCGCTGTAAGCACGTTTTCGCCTCGCTTGAGCGACACATTTTCCCAGACAAACACATGATCCGGGCTGGATTTCTCGCCGGCCGGTTGACCATTCACATTGAGTGAGACCGTGTCGCAATTGGAATAAATTCTCACAGGGGTTTTTGGTTCGGGACGAACCGTGAACCGGCGCGAGGTGATATAAAGCACCGGTTCGTCCGACCAGTTGGCCTTATAGAAATAAAATGCATCCTTCTTTGTCTTGCGATCGTTGGTGACCAGCCCCTTGTCGTTCATGCCGACCGTGTCCCCTTCGCGACGATTGGCGACGGGGAAATCCGCAAAGACCCAGACCAGCCTGCACCACATCCGCCGGCCGGACATTTCCTTCCAGCCTTCTTCGTGCACCTGTGTTTGATATTCCTCCGGATGCCAGCGACCCGTGGTTGACGGACGACGAGACGGAATTTCGTGCTGCACCACGCTCCCGCCCGCGCCATATTCGCTGATCCCCACCGCGCGATCAGGCTTGAACGAAACGATTCGATCCAAGCCGCTCTTCCAGTCCGGCGGCTGCTGGTCGGCATACCAGCCATAATAAACATTCAGCCCGATGAGGTCGGGAATCCAATGCCCAGGCGATTCGATTTTCCTGTTGCTCGCAGCGGTCGTCAGGCGAGTGGAATCAAGCTCGTGGGCGATGGCATTCTCCTCATTAAGCAGTTTCAAATCCTGCTCGCCACCGGCAAAGTTCAACTCGTTGTACAAACTCCAGAAACAGATGGATGGATGGTTGAAATTCTGCTTGATTAACTCATTGAGCTGCTGTTTTGAAACTTCAGCAAATGCCTCGTCGGTTCCCAACCGGTTTACCTGACAAAGTTCCGCCCAGACGACCAGGCCGTTGCGGTCGCATAAATCATAAAAAAGCGGCGAGTGCTGGTAATGCGGCAAGCGCAGCATCGTACAACCCATCTCTTTGATCAGGTCCATATCAACCTGCATGTCGGCCTGGGTGATGGCCCACCCTTTCTTGCCGAAATCCTGATGACGATTGACCCCGTGCAGATCGTAAGGCTTGCCGTTGAGGATGAACCCCTTGGCCGGATCGACCTTGAAATAGCGCAAACCCACCGGCACGGAGAGGCGGTCGGTGACATTGCCGCTTTCGGATACTTCGACGTCGATGCGGTAGAGATACGGATCGATCTTGCCGTTCCAAAGGCGCGGCTTGTCGATGGAAAGGTTCTGCACGACGCGGGTCGAGCCGCCGTTCATCAGATGCTCGGCCTGCGTGGTGGCGACAGTCTTGCCGGACGCATCGACCAGTTCAATTTTCACGACCGGGCTCACTGGCGCCGGCTCGATGTTGCGCAAAAGCGTGCTGATTTCGAGCTCGGCCTTATCGTCGCTGACGCGGGTCTGTCTCACATAAACCCCGGACGACGCATGATCGAGCGGTGAGACGGCCACCGATTCGGTGACGATCAGCTTTGCATTGCGGTAAAGTCCCCCTTCGATATTGAAGTCGCCGCTGAGTGGAGCAATCGACGGATCTGCGGCGTTGTTCACTTTCACCGATATCACGTTGTCGCCGATGGTGACCAACGAACGGATATCGAAACAAAATGCGCCAAATGCGCCTTTATGCGCTCCGGCGTTTTGCCCGTTGACGTAAACCTCGGCTGCCGACCCGGCTGCGCCAAACCAAAGATAAATCTGTTTCAGATTCATCTGCTGTGACGCAAGCTGGATGTGCCTTCGATACCACCCGATGCCCCGGTAATACGAATTCACCCCGCCCGTGGCGTCGGTCGCGTTCCACGTATGAGGCAGATCGACCGATTCCCAGGATGAATCGTTGAACAATATATCAGCCGCGTTTGGAGTATCGGATTGAATGAACCTCCAGCCCTGATCCAGACTGATTTCCTCCCGTGCCTGTGCCAAGGAAACAACCATCAAACTGATCAGCGCAGCAATCAGTGATCTCATTGCACCTCCACAACAGCATCGTAACGCGTCGATATTGCAACTCCAAGCCACGTGAGGACTTGCGGTTGAAAAGTGTGAATTTGGGTTCGTTTTTCATTTTTAATCTCGCGCGGACATTTACGGACAAATCCGTGCAGCCCACGGCAGCGCCGTGGGCGTTTCGCGATTTTGACATTGCCGCTCACGGGTCCAGGCGCGGAGTCCATCCCCTATTACGCAGGATATTGCGCGATCCACGATCAAAACGCGCAACGCTTGAAAAATTCGCGTCAATTATGCGGAAACAGAGTGAGAAGAGGATGGATATTCAGGACCGCCAGGTCAGATCACAATACACCTGCCCATAGCGCTCGCCGAGTTCGTACGCCGCGTCACGCCGCCTGTCAAAGATTCCGATTTGGCGCAGGGCGCGATTAAACCCTTGCCACGTGCTTGAGATTTTCATCCAGTGGCGTCATGCGGGGCATGAGAACATGTGCCACGCCGAGCAGCACGAGATACGCCGATCCCGCCAGGAGGAATGCGACAAAATATCCCGACGGTCCGCTGTTGGTCAGGACCTTGCCCAGGCTGAAGTCCGCGACCATTCCCGCGACCGCCCCCACCATGCCGCCAATGCCCGTAACCGAAGCGATCGCTTTTTTGGGAAACACATCGGACACGAGCGTGAAAACGTTGGCCGACCACGCCTGATGACCGCCCGCCGCCAATGCGATCAGCAGCACGGCAATCCAATATTCGTTATCGGTGCGCGAACTGCGCAACACCGCCGACTCGATCACCTTTTCCTCATTGGACCCAACCGTAGTGGTGACAGCAGCGAGGAACTCCTTGGCGGAGTTGAAATTCTTTCCGTCCAATTGCTGCAGGGCAGCAACGTGCTGCGGAGTGACTTCGGAATACGCCTGCAATCGCTGAAAGAATCCGGCATTGACGTCGAACTGCGTGCCCAGTTGCGTGACAAACATCACCGGCATGATCGACAATGCACAAATCAGTAAGGTGACTTTTCGCGCCCGATTCACCGGCCAGTTCTTTTTAATGAAAAATGACGAAAGCCATCCGCCCGCGATGCTTCCGAAGTCCGCAAGCACGTAAATGGTGATGAGCGGCAATGCCAAACCCTTGATATCCAGGCCAAATCGATCAAAGAGGAATTTGCCGCCCCAGAACAGGTAGAACCACCAGACCGCGTCGGTGATTTTGGCGGCGGCGAAGGCCCACGTTTCGGGCAAAGGCAGGACCTGCGCCCAAGGAATCTTGGCCGTCGATGTCTCCGCCACCGAGTCACTGTTGATGTACGCCAATTCTCTTGCTGAAAGCCGGGGATGCTCCTCCGGGCGCCGGTACAGTTTAAGCCACAAGACCACCCACAGAGCGCTGAAGACGCCGGTGGTCAAAAACGCATATTGCCAGTTCTCTCCATCCTTGTGTACGACCCAGGGGATGACCAATGGGGCAAGAATGGCGCCGACGTTGGAGCCGGCGTTGAAGATGCCGGTTGCAAAAGCGCGCTCCTTCTTTGGGAACCATTCGCCAACGGTCTTGATCGCAGCAGGAAAGTTGCCCGATTCACCCAATCCCAAACCGAACCGCGCTCCACAGAAGCCGACGAATCCAAATGCAGGCCTGACCGCGGCATGCAGCATCCCGAAGATGCTCCAGATGCCGATCGACAGCGTATAGCCGATCTTCGTGCCAAATCGATCGATAATCGCGCCCATGCTCAACATGCCGATCGCATAGGCGATCTTGAACCACATGTTGATCCAGGCGTATTGCTGGTCGGTCCAGTTGAAGATTTTGTATTGAAGCGTCGGCCCCAACACGCCCAGCACGCTGCGATCCATGTAGTTGATGGTCGTCGCGAAGAACAGCAGCGCGCAGATTTTCCAGCGGTAGTTGCCGATCTTCGTCTGGTCGGGTGATTCCAGCACGGTTGATCCAAGTTGATTATCGGGCAAGCCAACCTCCGTCGATGTTCATGATGGTTCCGTTGAGATAGTCGGCCTCGGACGAGGCCAGCCACAAGACGCCCGGCGCGATGTCGTCCGGATCGGCCCATTTCCCCTCGGGGATGCGGGCAAGAATCGATGCCTCCCGCGCCGCATCCTCGCGAATCGGACGCGTGTTTTCCGTCGTGACATAACCCGGCGCGACGGCGTTTACGTTGATGCGGTCCTTCGCCCACTCATTGGCCAGCGCCTTGGTAATGCCCGCGATGCCGCTCTTGGCCGCGGTGTATCCTGGCACGAGGATGCCGCCTTGAAAACTGAGCATCGAAGCGATGTTGACGATCTTCAATCGCGATTCCCTAGGCGATTTGTCCCGCCCGCCGGTGAGCCACCACTTGGCGACAGCCTGGCAGAGGAAAAACGGCGCGGTCAGATTGATTTGAATGACCATGTTCCAGTCGGCTTCGGGGTGATCCACCGCCGGCGCGCGGCGAATGATGCCGGCGTTGTTCACCAGGATATCGACCCGCCCCGCCTGCTTGACGACTTCTGCAATCAGGTCGGCAGCGCCCTTCTGGGTCAGCTTGCTCATATCCGAGGTGATCGAGGTGAACTTTGAACCAAGGGCTTTGATCTTGGCACCGGTGTCGGATTGATCGCCGATATCGATGCCCGCCACGTGCGCGCCGTCCTTGGCAAATTGCAGCGCGTAAGATTGACCCAACCCACGGCTGGCGCCGGTGACGATCGCAACTTTATTGTCGAAACGCTTCATCGTGAAAATTCCTAAAAAGCCTCAATGACCAAATCTCAATGACCAATCCCGGCGCGCCGGGAACCAATATCCAATGACCATTGGAGCTTGCTCATTGGTGCTTTGTTGGTCATTGGTGATTTCCTTACTATTTCATTTCCGTCGGCACGACCTTATCCATATCATCGAACCGTTGATTCTCACCACCCATCGCCCAGATGAAACGGTAAGCGCCGGTTCCGCAGCCGCTGTGGATCGACCACTGTGGGGAAAGAACAGCCTGACCTTCCGTGATGATGAGATTTCTTGTATTTTGCGGCTCGCCCATCAGATGCACAACGATGTTCTGGCCCAGATCGAAATAAAAATAGATTTCGGTCCGGCGGCTGTGCGTGTGCGGAGGCATCGTGTTCCAGACGCTGCCTTCCTGAAATTCGGTAAAGCCCATCACCAGTTGGCAGCTCTTAATGCCCTTCTCGTGGATGTACTGATAAATGGTCCGCTGATTGGCGGTCGCCAGCGAACCAAGTGGAACCGGGTTGGCGTCTTTCTTGGCGGCCTTGGTCGTCGGATACGCCTGATGCGCGGGCGTCGAGATCATGAAAAACTTCGCCGGCTTGGCGGCATCGACGCTGGCGAACGTCACCGACCTGGTGCCCATGCCGACATACAGGCAGTCGTGCGTGGCCAGATCGTATTTTGTTCCATCGGCGACAACCGTCCCCGCCCCGCCGGTGTTAAGAATGCCCAGCTCGCGGCGTTCGAGAAAAAAACCACGGCCCGTCTCGGGATCGTTGGTCAATTCCAGCGGCCTGGTCCCCGGCTCAGCGCCGGCAACAGCCATGCGATCCAGATCGGTGAACGTGAATTGAACTTTTTCGCGATTCATGACCTGTTCGATCATGAACGCGGCTCGTAATTCGTCAGTGGTCATGCCCGCCACGTCACAGGCACGTGGGGTGGTTTGAATGCGTTGTGTTGCGGACATCGGAAACAAAACCTCCGTAAGGTACTTGGTGTGCACAGGATAATACTGGATTCCCGTATGTTTGTGGAAAATCCGACGGCTTTCACAACTAAAACGCCTGATATCTTAAATTGCCTCGATCATTTGAGAGTCAGTCGCAGGCGATATTGAACCTCTTTCGCCTGTTTCAAATCGGAAACCGCCTTTTGAACCCAGCCATTGTGTGTCGGCACGCGCGGGCCTTCCAGAGCGAATTCCGATGGTTTCGGATTGAGAATTTCCACCGATAATTTGCCCCCCTCACGGGCAATGGCCAGAGTTGAACCATCGATTTTTAAGTTGGTATCGGTTGCACCATCGGAAACGAGCGCGGGCAAAGTGAATCGAACGGCTATTGAGTTGGCGAGACATCTGGTTACGCACTCCGCTCCGTCGCTGTCGATGGTCCACTGTTCCAGAACGTCAGAACCGTATCGCAGGGTGAATTTCGAATGGTCTGGCGATGTTTCAACAGCGCTCAATTCACATTTTCCGTTGAAATTGCCCTGTGATTGCCATGTTCCGCCAGGGGATGCTTGCCATTCGATTCCCGGGGCGATGGCGGCCTTTGGACTGTTGGCGGGACCATAATTTCGATCGGCCGCGGCGCTGTCGCTCAACGGCGAAAGCGGCACGCCGGCTTTGTGAAGTCGCTGAAGGCCCGTCGCATTGTAGTGAGGATCAGCCGAGGTATCGATCAGCACACAGGTCCCGCCTGCGGCTGCCACGACCTTATGAAAGTCATCGCGCAAATCAAACAGATATGACCCCTGCTCGGCCGGGACGGGATATTCGGCAATGCCGTCATCAGCGCGCTCGTGAGCGAGCACGAGCATCGCCATCGCCAGCAGGTTGTATTGGGAATGAAACGAATAAGCTTCATAGCCATGGCGATTGGCGGGGTCGGCAAAGTTCTTGTTGATCCACAATTCGCCGCTTGGACGTTGCCAGCGCTTTATCGAGGTGAGACAAAGATGCGCCATGCGTTTGAATGCGCCGGCGATATCATTGCGGCCGGCGGCTTTCCATTTGACAGCGTTGATTTCGCTGATGACAGCGACTTCAGCCTCATTCCACTGATGATTTGCTGATCGTCCGCCGCTGGCCCACTCGCCGCTGGGCGAAAAGAGCAGCAATGTTGAAAGCCCGCCGAGCAGCAGGTCATCCGACAGTTTTTGTGCGTTCTCCCCTTTGTATGCCGCATCCGCCATCATGTCTTCCAACCACAATCGAGGAAAAGCGTCATATGCCAGTGGCACATTCGGGTCCTTGAACATCCCAGCGGCCGTGAAGTGCCTGATCTGGGATGCGAATGATTTCTCCAGATATTTTTGCTGTGCCTCCAGTTGATCGTCAGAAACCAGGTTGTCCTTGCGACGCAGACATTCCCCGCACACATTGACCAGGTTCCAATTATTTCCTGCGTTGATGTCCTTATAGGCCTTTTCTGGAATCAATCCTCGTAGCTGGCTGTCCCATTCCTGCAATTGGTCGGCTGAAACACGATCTCGCAACAATCGCCGGGCGTGGATGAGCATGGGAATGTAGAAATCCGCGTGGTTGTCTGCAGTCGTGTGATTCGCCAGCGCTGCGACGGCAAATGACATCGCGCGGGTGGCGGGTTCGAGCAGATCATCCCGTTTCAAATCGCGCACCGCCAAGGCCGCATCCAAGGCAAATGCAGGCGTGGAATATTGTCTTTCGAATTTTTCATATGGATCGATGATCGCACCGGCGGCGTTTTGATGCTGCTTGAAAAAATCGACGTTGGCGGCAATCAAAGGCAAATAGTCGGCCTTGGTCATGCCACTCGGTTGAAAACTCACCGGCTTGGAAGCAAACAAGGAAGTGATGGTCTTTGAGGCTGGATGCCGCGCAGCAATTTGTTCGATGGAAGGCGAAACTTGTCCCGATGCAGAGACTGATAGCATGAGAAATATTGCATTGAACAGGACGGTGAAACGGCGAAATCGGGAGTGTTTTTGGCTCACGGTTCCTAACGATAACGCCGAGGCGGAGAGTTCGTAATATCGACAGGTCCAATAATTCGGACGGCCGATAAGAAGCGATTTCATCAGGTTGATGAGGACGCTGCTACGTTAAAATAGATAAATTGGATAATATGGATGATATTTAACGCGCCGATTTTTTGCACCCACCCTGTAAATTCTTGCGCGTTGTCATCGCATGGTGTTCGTAAGTATGGCAGAGAAATGATGTTGCAGCAAAAAATGAATTCATTCAAGCGGGTGAAGGTTTGCTGCCTGGTCCGACGATAGCTCAATTGTCAGTTTGATGCTGATGGCTATTGGCGATGGAGTCGCCAGCCAGTTCGAGGGTTCACCATCCGGGGTTCATATGAGTTCGATCAATGGCGTTGGGCCAAACTCGCCGGTCCAGAAGATCATCCAGCAGCCGATTCAGAAGAGCATCCCTGCCGACGCGTCCAAGCCGTCGTCGGGCATCGATAAACTCGAACTTTCAGGCATGAGCCATTTGCTCAGCGCACTGAAGACGAACGACATTCGAACAGACAAGGTCGCCGAGATTCGCGCGCAGATCGAAGCGGGCACGTACGAAACGCCGGACAAACTCGACGTGGCGGCTGATCGTCTGCTCGACGACCTTCTGGGTTGAATCGCAATCCATGTCCCAAGCCGCTGATCCCGACCTGCCCGCCCTGCTGCCGCCTGTTCCGCGCCCGCTGAACGCCCGCGCGAGCCGGCGAGCATGGAACGAACTGCCGGTGCGCATCTGGGTGCTCCTGACCGTGGCGGTCGCGCTGGCGACGGTTTATGTCACCGTCACCCGGTTGCAGCAGGCGCTGAATGATCGGCGGCTCATCGAGCAGGGGCTGCTCGTTCACGCCAAGGTGGTCGCGGTCAATGGTTCGCCCACGCCCAAACGCTGGCCGCGCAACGAGCAGATGACGGCCACCATCGATTTCACCCTGCCATCCGGACAACCAATTCACGAATCGATCGATCTGGAAGCCAGGCCGGATGCGTATCTCCAGGTCGGCACGGAAGTGCAGATACGCGTCGATCCCGATAATCCGCAGCGCTGGACCGAACAGGAAAAAGCCCAGCCGTGGTCGCACGAAATGGTGATACCGGCCGGGCTTGTGCCGGTGATTTTCCTGTTGTCGATCATCTCGATCTTGCAACGAAGACGTGTATTAACCGTCTGGCGCGAGGGCACACTGGCCAAAGGGACCGTCGTGCGAGCCCAGCACAGCGCTGCCGCGCCGATGTCGCGTATCGTGCATTTCACATTTTCCGATACGGATGATCGCCGGGTCTGGAAAGTGCTCGTGCCCGCCAGTTTCGGAATCCCTCGAAAGGGGGATTCGATATCGGTGATATTTCCTCAAGGCAATCCCAGACGCGCCATCGCCGCGACGCCCTATGGAGACTTGCCCGGCGGGCCTACTTCAGTGGACATGAACGCAAGCTCACTGAAGTGAGCAGATCGTAACTGGCAAAATATATAAATTTACGCGCGAAATATTCGCTTTAGACCACGCAATCTTCTTTCGCCAGCAGGAATTCATACTCCAAGCGACTCGGCGCGTTGTGTCAAATGGGCGGCAGCGATAGATTCTTTCCCTGAACCATGAAACAGGAAGACGCGCCCGAAAACAATCTGGAACAATCGCAGGAATCGGCCGAGCCGACCATCGCCGTCAGCCGCGCGGAACTGGACAAGGTCCAGCATCTGGCGAGCGAATTGATGACCGCTTTGGACGAGGTTTCCAACGGCGACATGGTCGCCGAGATCGTCGATAACGCTCTGAAGTTATTGCGTGATAAAACCAACCGCGGCGATGTCAAACTCATCAACAAATCGTTCAAGGAACTGCGATACGCCCTTAAGGTATTCGCCCCCTATCGCGATGTTCACAAGGTGAGCATCTTCGGTTCGGCGCGCACGCCTGAAAATCATCCGCATTACACGCAGGCGGCGGATTTCGGCAAGGCGATGGCGGCGGCGGGATGGATGGTCATCACCGGCGCGGGCGGCGGAATCATGGCGGCAGGGCACGGCGGCGCGGGGGCCGAGCCCTCCTTCGGACTCGCGATCCGGTTGCCCTTCGAACAAAAAACCAACCAGTACATCGCCGATGATCCCAAGCTCATCAACTTCAAATACTTCTTCACCCGCAAACTGATCTTCGTTCGCTCCAGCCACGCGATCGCACTCTTCCCCGGCGGATTTGGGACCATGGATGAAGGCTTTGAAGTGCTCACCCTGGTGCAAACCGGAAAATCCGCGCCGATGCCCATCGTCTTCGTCGATTCGCCCGGCGGAACGTTCTGGAAAGCTTGGCAGGATTACGTCGAAAACCACCTGCTGAAGCATGGACTCATCGGCAAACAGGATTTCTCCCTCTACAAAATCACCGACAGCGTCGAAGAGGCCGCGCAAGAGGTGATTCGTTTTTACAGCAACTATCATTCGGTGAGATACACCCGCGATCAGATCGTCATCCGATTGCGCCGAGCGCCCAATCCCGCTCAACTCGATCAGATTCGATCGCAATTCTCGGAGATCAAATCCAGCGGCGATTTCAAAGTGACCAGCGCACTTCCCGTCGAACGCGATGAGCCAGCGCTGAAGGACATGCCCCGGCTGGTCTTTGCATTCAACCGTCGCGACCATGGAAAGTTCCGGCAGCTCATCGATTTCCTCAATCAAATGGAAGCTTGAACATGGCATTGGAATATCAAGGCGCGAGAATCCCAGATGAGATGGTGACGACGGCGTTGGACCTGCCCGGCCTGCGGATCGTCCGCAACGTGGGGCTGGTACGCGGCATCGTCGTGCGATCGCGCAGCGTGGTCGGCAACTTCGCGGCCGGCCTGCAAACGATCTTCGGCGGAAACATTACCATCTGGACGCAGATGTGCGAACGCGCCCGGCAGGATTCGTATCAGATCATGGTTCAACATGCCCAGGAACTGGGTGCCAATGCGATCATTGCCGTGCGCTACGATGCCAACGAAGTGAGCGCGGGCGTCACCGAGGTGCTTTCATATGGCACGGCGGTGGTTGTCGAACGTGCTTAAGCGTTCTCACGCCGTTCTTTAATGAACTTCCGCCCCGCCGGACAATATTCCAGGATCGGGCACATTTCACACTTCGGATTCCGCGCCACGCAGATCGCGCGTCCATGATGAATCAGCAGATGCGACCAAAGCGTCCAATCCTCCTGCGGAACAACCTGCATCAAATCCTGCTCGATTTTCACAGCGTCCGATTCGTGCTTGGTCAGACCCAGTCGATTGGATAACCGTGTAACGTGCGTATCGACCACCACGCCGATGTTTTTGTCGAAGGCGTTGCCCAGCACAACGTTGGCGGTCTTGCGACCCACACCCTGCAACTCGACCAACTGCTCCATGGTGCCGGGCACCTTGCCTTTATGCAGATCGATGAGCGATTGCGCCATCGCGCGGATGCTCTTGGCTTTGTTGCGATAAAAACCGGTCGATTGAATGTCCTTTTCCAATTCCTCTTGCGGCACGCGGGCGTAATCCTCGGCTTTGCGATATTTCCTGAAAAGCGTTTTGGTGACGATATTCACCCGCGCGTCGGTGCACTGCGCGGAGAGAATGGTGGCCACAAGCAATTCAAGCGGACTTTTGTGATCCAGGCTGCACTTGGCGGTTGGATAAGTCCGCTTGAGGATCGGCAGAATCTTGGCGACGCGCTGCTTTCGATCTTGGACGGTTTTGCTGGGCATTATGGTTGCATGGAGATGGTCATGGTTCGCAGGTGGATGTCGCCGCTGAACAGAATCAGGCCAAGCAGCAAAACCAGGATGATCTTTAAGACGTTAAAGCTTTGGGTTTGAAGGTGATCGAACTGGTCCTTGGCGGGATTGGCGATGTCCGGCTCGTCGGCGTGTTCGATGTACTCGCTTCGAAATTTTTCAATGCCTGGCCAGAGAACTCGCCAATCGTAAATCAGCAAAATGGTCGAAGCCAAAAAAAGTCCCGAGCGAAGGAGCATCGGCAGCAAATCGAGTCCGAACGGCTGAATGAGAACCCATTGCAGAATGATGGAGATCAGCAGAATGCCCGCACAGCCGATTTGCCACGCCGACAGCGACTTGATCAGTTTCATCGCGATCGTGCCCGCCAGTAATGTGGCATGTTGTCCATCCAGATTGACGCTGAGCACCTTGGGCAACGTGGGATCGGCTTCGCCGATCGTGCGGAAAATGATGGGAATCGCGATGGCGACAAACAGCACGCTGCCGAACCAAGTCGATAGCGCCAGCCAATATGCGATCTGCACGATCGTGAACATGCGGGCAGACTAAAGGGGCAAGGGGCCAGGGGCAAGGGGCGAGTCGGCCCGCATCGCTATTTGCGCGAAACCTTACTGGAAAGCGATGCCATCATCCGGTGAAGTTCGCCGACCAATTCTCGAACGGGCACAATATCTGGCAAATCGACGTAACCAAGTTCGACCGCGAAAAGCAGTTGGCTCTCGGTTTCAGCCAGCGAGCCGCGTGAGATCGACAGGAAATACGAAAATTCCTTTCCTTGTCGGGCATGTCCTTCAGCGATATTGGAAGCCACTGAAACGGCTGCTCGTCTCACCTGCGACGTTAGCCCGTAGCGTTCTTCGACAGGAAATTCCTTCGTTAACTGGTAAACCAACTTGCCCAGCCGAATTGCCTTCTGCCAAACAACCAAATCCGTAAAATCGCGAATCGCGTCCTTCATTCCTCTTGCCCCTCGCCCCTCGCCCCTTGCCCCTGCCCCGGATGAACCCAACTGGCTGATCCATCCGACCAAACCTCCTTTTTCCAAATCGCGATATCCTTCTTCAATTCATCGATGAGAAACCGGCAGGCCTCAAATGCGTCGGCCCGGTGAGGCGTGGAAACGGCGATGACCACGCTCGGCTCGCCGATGAGCACCCGGCCGACGCGATGCAGCATCGCGATTTTGACGATGGGCCATTTCTCGCGGGCGCGGGCGGCCAGTGCTTTCATCTGGTCGAGCGCCATCTGCTCGTAGGCTTCGTAATCGAGGGCGATGAGATCGCGTCCATCAGCGGCTTTTTCGGCGCGGGTCGTGCCAAGAAACACGTCGATGCCGCCTGCGCGGCCATCGGACACTGATTTTACAGCTTCATCCCATGAAAGATCGGTCGCCAGAATCTCGATGCGGTCATCAATCATTCTTTTCTCCGTCCGCGTTGACCACGACAGCCATCGGCGGCCGGCCCATCAAACGCATCTCGTGATCGTACTTAATGCCCATGATTTGCAATGGAACGACGGTGTTTTTCACGATTACGCTGCCAAGCAAAGATGCAAAGATCGCACCCAGTCCAAAAAAAACACCGAGAAGAATCCTCCCGAACGCAATGAAGCATAATGTGGCAATCACGAGCAATGCTTTGATCTTAATCAAGCGTTGAACGTTGCTCTTGAGCGTTCGATAACAACCGATGCAAATTGCATGATGGGTGACGAAGCTCGCGCCGACATCAGAAAGTGCCTTGTCTGCAAATCGAGCACGTAAAACAGCGCGCCAGTGCATGCGAATCATGTATGTCTCGGCTGGGCCGTTACAACCGACGCAGTGCGCGGTCAGCTTTTCAGGCGAATATCGCCGGCTCATCGAAAGCGCGTAGTAATTAACGGCATTTCGATTGGACCGGAATAATCGAGCCAGTGCGGACGGCGGTTTGCCGCTGTGAATCACTTCCTCCGCTGAATCAAACCAATCCGGCATGCCACTCAATGGCGCTGCGGCATAATTGAGCGGCGGCGGATTGTTTGGCGTCGGATCGGCCATGCTATCCCCCGCTCACCGGCGGAATCAGTGCGAGTTCATCGCCATCACTTAATACGAGATCTGTGTTCGTGTAATTGCGATTCACCGCAAAGGCGGCTCGTTTGAGATCGGATTGAATCGCGGGAAATTGCTTGACGATCAATTCGATGGCGCTTGTGACCGTCGCCCCGGCGGGCAATTCGAGGATCAATTCCGCCACGCCGGCGCGGTCTTTCAGGATCGCGAAGAATCTAGCGGTGACTTGCATGGATTCGTTTCAATTGTGACATGGCCGTCTCGGCGATGCGAATTTCCCGCACGGGCGGACGCCCGTGTCACCTCATCACAACGATCAAGTCACTTCGCCGCCGAAGCCCACCACGGCGATCTTGTACCGGTCCGCCAGTTCCAGCACCTTTTGTTTTTCCAGAATCATCGTCTTGCCGGTTTCCAGAACCACGCAACCGGCGCCGGCGGCGTGGAGTTTTTCAATCGTCGTCGTGCCGATCGTCGGCACGTCCATGCGCATGTCGGCGTTGGTGTTGGCGACCTTGAGCAGAGTCCAGCCGACGGTTTTGCAGAGCTGGCCGGCGCGGTCGATCATGGCGTTGGTGCCTTCCAGCGCTTCGACCGCAATCACGTCCTTTTCGAAGACTGCAATCGCCTGGCCGATGTCCATCCTGCTGATGGCCTGACAGACGTTCCAGCCGTAGTTGATGTCCTCCCACTGCTTGTCGGTGGGCTGGCGGCGGGTCATGACGCCCGAGACGGCGAGGTGTTCGGCACAGTATTTGGTCGAATCGATCAAGGTGATTCCCTCGCGGGAAAGTTCTTCGTTGATGGCCCGCAGGACCGCGCCGGCGCGTTTATCGCGGCGAACGGTGCTGAACCAGAGACGGGCCGTCCGAACGTCGGGAATATACTGCAAATAGCGCCACCGCGAATACATTTTCGCCTTGGCGACGCGTCCGACCATGATGGCTTCGGTGCAATCCTGGGCGCGGAGCACCCTGATCCATTGGGAAATGCGAAGGACCCCCACCGGGCGGAACAGGTCGCATTCCGCCTGCAATTCCGGCCAGGCGCAACCCGCCAATGCAGCGCAAACCACGCGGCGGCCAGCGCTTTGCGCGCCTCGCGCCACCAGCAGCGGAAAAACGCCTTCTCCAGCTATCAGACCTAACGGCTGAGACATCGGTTCAACATTCTAAGACGTTGTTTTCGATGCGTCGAAAAATGCCCAAATTCTTGACCCGGCAGTGGTTGTGCAGTTACAGTTTCCCACGCGGTTGGCCTGCATGCCTTCCCGAACATGATACACACCCGGAAGTCGCAACATACTTCGGAGGTTCCGTTATGCCCCCCGTGAATCAAGGCTCCAGAGGCACCCTTATCACATGGATGGTCGTCACCTCGATCATCTCCGTGGTGGCCGCCACCCTGGCGATCTATTTCTACATAGACTCCGACCACAGCGCCAAACTTGCAAAACAGCAGGCGGATTCGCTCTCGGAAATTATCACCCCCGACCTG
>DASZXJ010000240.1:0-33003 GCA_035545895.1 Tepidisphaeraceae bacterium
GATTACGTCGATATTTTCTACTCGCATCGCCCGGATCCGAATACACCTTTGGATGAAACGATGTCGGCCCTGGATCAGGCCGTGCGCAGCGGCAAAGCGATTTACGCGGGAATTTCCAACTATCGCGGCAAGCAAACCGCCGACGCCGTTGAGGCCTGCAAGTCCAATCGCTTTCACAAGCCGATTATTCATCAGCCGAAATATTCGATGTTCGAGCGATGGATCGAACCCGATCTGATTCCCGTCGCGGAACAATCCGGAATCGGCATCATCTGTTTCAGCCCGCTGGCGCAGGGACTTTTGACCGATAAATATTTAAGCGGCATTCCCGCTGATTCCCGCGCAACGCTGGGCAACTTCCTCAAGCCGTCGCAAATCACGCCGGAAAAGATGAATATCATTCGCAAGCTCAATGAGCTTGCCCGCGCGCGTGGCCAATCGCTGGCACAGATGGCGCTGGCGTGGTGCCTGCGTTTCCCAGCCGTCACCAGCGTCCTGATCGGCGCCAGTCGCCCGCAGCAAATCAAGGAAAACGTCGATGCGTGCAAGGCTGCGCCGTTCACAGAAGAGGAGTTGCGGACGATTGAGATGATTTTGAAAGGGTAAGGCGCGAATGAGCCGGTTTTTGTCAACATTCAACCGTGACGATAGAGAACTTGACCGTGAGCGACGAGCGGTTTCCAAATACCTGCAATCCGGCTTGTTTGAATCAGTCGCCCACAATGAAAATTGATGCCGCCAGATTTTTATTTCCAACCGTCCGGTGCGCGCATTGAGGGACTCTTGAGCATCGGTATCATGCGGCTGCGTCGCACGGACCCGGCTTTTTGCTCCGGTCGATTCCCATATGCACGACATTCCGCTCATTACGACCGTCGCATCCGCGTTCGCGGCGGCGTGGGTGCTCGGGATCATCACCCAACGGCTCAAACTCTCGCCGATCGTCGGTTATCTGCTGGCGGGCATCGCGATCGGCCCGTATACGCCGGGATTTCATGCTGACGTCAAAATTGCCGCCCAACTCGCGGAAATCGGTGTCATGCTCCTGATGTTTGGCGTGGGATTGCATTTTCACCTCAAAGACCTTCTGGCTGTCCGCAAAATCGCCGTGCCCGGTGCACTGGGGCAAAGCCTTGCTTCGACACTGCTGGGCGTGGCGGCGGCGTTGATTTTCGGCTGGGGCATTAAATCCGGGCTGGTGCTGGGAATCGCGATGTCCGTCGCCAGCACGGTTGTGCTCCTTCGCGTGCTGATGGACAACAAGCTGCTCGATTCGCCGCACGGACACGTTGCCGTCGGCTGGCTGATTGTCGAGGACCTGTTCACCGTGATCGTGCTCGTGCTCATCCCCGCATTGGGCTCGACTCATGGCCCGGATGAAGGCGGCAGCGGTCTGGTGGTTTCACTGTTGTTCGCCCTCATCAAGCTCGCGGTGCTGGTTGCCATCCTGCTGCTGGCGGGTTCGAAAGTCGTACCTTATCTCATGGTCAAGGTCGCAAAATTGCGATCCCGGGAATTGTTCACGTTAACCGTATTGGTGATGGCCATCACGGTTGCGGTGGGTTCGCAATACCTGTTTGGCGCATCGATGGCGTTGGGAGCCTTCCTGGCTGGCATGGTTGTGGGACAATCGCCGGTCTCGCAACAAGCCGCCGCTGATGCACTGCCGCTTCGCGACGCGTTTGCGGTTTTGTTCTTCACTTCGGTTGGGATGCTTTTCGAACCGGAATTTCTCGTGCACCAGCCATTGCTGGTGCTGGCGTGCCTGTCGATTGTGGTCATCGGCAAACCGCTGGCAGCCATGGGAATCGTCGCGCTGATCGGCTACCCCGCGCGTACGGGAATCATCGTCGCCATGGGACTGGCGCAGATCGGTGAATTCTCGTTCATTCTGTCTGAACTGGGACGGCAGCATGGCCTGCTCAACGAGGCCGGCCACAACGTGCTCGTCGCCTGTGCGCTGGTCTCCATCACGTTGAATCCAATTTTGATGCGCAACGTCGCCCGATTTGAAAAACTCCTGCAAAAGCGGCCGCGAATCTGGCATTTCCTGAATCACACCAGCAGCGAGCGCGAAGCAAGGCTAAACGCGCCTGCGCTGGCCAAAATGGAATCCACCGAAGCTCCGCTGGCGGTAATTCTCGGATATGGGCCGGTGGGTCAAACCATTCACCAGATCATCAGCAAGAGCGGCCTGGAAACGGTCGTCATCGATTTGAATATGGATACGATCCAATCATTGACCCGCGAGGGAAAGCCGGCGATCTACGGTGATGCCTACAACATCGAAGTGATGGCCCAGGCGATGGCGCGTGCCACGCACCTGGTCATTACGCTGCCCCACGCCGCCAATCGCACGCCTTTGATCGCAACCGCCAAGCTGATTAACCCCAGGATAAAAGTATTCGTGCGAGCGCACTATATTTCCGAACACCATGAACTGGTGCAGGTGGGCGCCGATGGCGCCTGTTACGAGGAAGCCGAAGCAGCCGTCGCACTGGCGAAACTGGTGCTTCAGGATCAAGGCGCGGATGTCGAGACGATCAAACGGGAGACAACACACATTCGCCAACAATTCTCGATTTCAACGGATTCAGCGTTTTAAGCCGCTTTTCGCAACCCATGGAGAGTTGAATGCCGCATGGCGGCACGGAACCGGCGTTTACAACCAGACGTCAGGCATTATCCATCAAGCGGCGTGGCCGTTCTGGTATTCGTAGTAGGTCTTGATATTGCGAGCATAGTACCCGCCGCCGGTCGAGCGGACGCCGTTGAGAACCACGCCCAAGTGCTCGGCCTTGAGCTGCTTGAGAGCATCGCGCATGCGTTGGAGCAGGCCGCGGCTGTTGGAACTGGCCCGGACAACCGTCACCACGCCATCCACGCGCGGCGCCAACGCGACGGTTTCGGAGACCACAAGCATCGGGCCGGAATCGAAGATCACGTGATCGTATTCTTCCAGGGCTCGCTCGATGAAGTCGATGAGAAGCTGACTTTCCAGAAGTTCGGTGGCGTTGGCGGGCTTGGGGCCCGTCGCCATGATGTCGAGATTCGGGACCTTGGTCTGGTGAATGCACGATTCGAAGTTGCCGACTGAAGTCAGCACGTTGCCAAAGCCGGATTCGTTGCCGACGCCGAACGTACGATGCAATTCCGGCCTGCGGAAGTTGGCATCGACCAGCAGGATTCGTCGGCCGTTGAGCGCCAGACCGGCTGCAAGGTTGCAGGCGATGACGCTCTTGCCGTCACCCGGGCCGGGACTGGTCACCAGGATGCTGCGCGTCGTATCCAGAGAAGCCGCATGCTGCATGCGCGTGCGCACCTGCCGGAACTGCTCAGCCATGATCGAATTGGGCGCGCCATAGATAACGGTCGATAGCGGAACACCCTGTGACTGGGGATCATCATCTTCGTGTGGGATCATGCCCAGCAGGTTCATCTGGCCGACGCGCGCGATATCGCGAGGCGAACGAACCGAGGTATCCATCATTTCTCGTAGGAAGCAGATGCCCAGGCACAGACCCAGACCCACGGCCGTGCAGACTATGAGCGTGACCTTCAGATTAGGGAAGCTGGGCATGTCCGGCGTTTCCGGCTGAGAGATCCAGCCGATCGTATTCATGTCCACCTGCGTAAGCATGACGTTCAAGCGATCAAGCTGATCGCTGAAGCGCCGAGACATGTCTTCCAGGGCCTGCTGTTCGTCCTTCTTGGTCAGGTAGTCGGAAATTCGCACTGAAACATCGGCGAGATCGCCCTTGATCTTGTCGATCTGCCGGGTGGTTTCTTCAAGGACTTTCTGAGCGCTGTCAGCCTTGGAGCCAAGCATGGAGAGATATGCAACCGTCTGCTTGGCGCGTTCTTCCGCGCGGGTTTGTTCAAGCTGTTCCTGGGTTGCGTCGCGAAGAGCTTGATACTGCTTGATGGTGCGACTCTCGGCACCCTGGTTCTGCGCGGCGCGAATCTGGATGTCCCAGTCCGCCACCTGCTGCTTGCGGCCAAGGATGATGCCCTGGGTTTCGACCATGTTGTCGACCTCGCCCGGCGTGCCGCCCTGAGCCACTTCGTTCTTCGCGCTTTCATACGCGCTGCCCGCGGAAGCGGCGTCGGCGACCGCTTTGATCCGGGTATCGATCAACTTCAGCAGTTCGGATTCCTTCTGGCTGATTCCACCCGGCCGGTTGAATCCATCAAGCTGGAGCGTCGCCGCCGCCTTGGTGGTATCGAGCTTGTCCTGGCGAATCTTGGCGTCGTACTTGTTCTTCAGGTTGGTCAGCATCGCCACCTGCTCGACCAACTTGTCAGAACTGAACTTCTTCTGCTCGGACAGGTGCTGATTGACGATGTCCATGACGATCGTGCGGCAATCCTTGGGAATACGATAAGTCATCGAAACGGAGATCAGTTTGGAATCGCCGATCGGGCTGGCGGAAAAATGTTTAATGAGATCGGCCTTGGCTTCAGCGACATCCGGAGTGACACCATCGCTCTTGATAAACTGCTTGAACCATTCCGTGTTCCGAATGTCCTTGTTTTGGTCCTGGAGTACTTTGGTAAACAACCCCTCGGTCATCAACATCTGGGCCTGCGTGCGCTGTTCGACGATGAGGGTATTGGCGTCGCCGGGATTGAAATTATCCTGGGCTTGAAGAAAAACAGCGCTCCGAGGCGGCTGAATTTGGACGTAACCGGTCGCGGTATACAGCGAATGATATTTGTCCAGATACCAGTTCAGGCCAAAACCAATACCAAGAGATACGATCACCGAGATCACGATCAGCCAAATGTTGGTTCGAATGACCCGCCATACGTCAGCGGTGTTCATTTGTCCCTGCGAAGCCAGCGCAAGGTGTGGCGCACCATGACCGGGCGGCGCGATCGGCACCGGTACGTTGGGGCGAGGCAACTGTAGGCTGGTCGTCTGAGGCAACGTCGTCATGGCCAACTCCTGGCGCAAAAACAGGGACTACTTCGAGTAATCCACAATATTACATCGAAATCAGGCACCGTGCAGGGATTCTTATTTCGATCAATTTGAAATCATTCCGTGGTTTTATCGACCATAGCACCTGTACCGGTACTGCCAATAGCGCAAAATCAGTTATGGGGCCTTGGCGTCGGGATTGGTGGTCGCCGACTTATTTGCACGATCTAAGTCCTTTTCAATCTTACTTTTAAGATCAGCATCAGCAGGCTTGTTGTCACGCGTTGCCGCGTCCAAAAGTGCCAGAGCCTGTTTGTACGAGTCCTGAGCATCGGATGTTCGAGGAGTCGGTAATGCCATATACGCAAGACCCAAGTGATAACAAGCTTCGGCGATGGGTTCCTTATCGACGGCCTGCTGCAAAAGCCTGATGCCTTCGTCGTTTTCACCGTTCAGCACAAGCACATAACCCTGCGTGTCGTAAATATATGGGTTCACCTGCCCACTGGATTCAATGATCTTAAACGCCTTGTCACTGTAAACCTTGGCATCCTTGGCAGTGAATCCTGAATTTGGCAGGATCATCGTGCACGCAAGGTTATTTAAAGAAACCAGATCGTTGGGATTTCGTTCCAACAATTTTTTGTAAATCTGAACAGCCTTGGCGATGTCCGGAGGATTTTGTCGCAAATAGAGCCCGCCAAGCAGTCGTCGCGCGGAATCAAGCTGATCTGGAGTGGCTTTGGCATCGGCAGCGACCTTTTCCGCCCACGAAATGGCATTAGGCAGGTCGTCGCTCTTCTGCATGAGGTTGACAAGCATCAGCCGCCAGTTGTTTTCACCCTTTTCAGCTCGGTCGTAAATACGTGGAATTGCAGAGATTGCGCCAATCGTTTCATCGATCGAATTGACGATCATTGCCGCCGCTCCGTCATCGCCGCCCGCTGTGGCCAGGTCAATTCCAGCCTGGAACTCATCCAGCGCTGCCTGCTTATCATCCAGACCTTTTCGGGCGCGACCGCGGAAATCGTATATCCACCAAGGCGCCTTTTTGGATTTAACCAGCGCATCGGTCGCCCGCAGCAGACCGGTGTAATCCTTGTTGGCAAGGAGCACCTGGCCGTAGATCCGGTTGAGTTCAATGCGGTCGGGCGCGAGTTTCATGGCTGCTACGATGACCTCCGCGGCGCGCGAAGGATTGTTTCGCTGCAACCACATCGTTGCTTCGACCTGCATCAGATCGATGTCGTTAGCGAACTGGGGCAACGCACGGGAATCTCGAATCAAGCGCTCGGCCTGACTCCATCGCTTCGGCTCGATCGCCGAGTAATAAGCAAGCAATCGCAATCGAGACGATTTATCGTTGGGGAAGAGATGAACCGTATCTTCCAATTCGCGAATGGCACTTTCGTCATCTCCTGAATAGTGAAATGCATCCGCCAGCGATGTTCGGGCCTGAAGTTCCTTGAAGTGGTTGTCGCGAGCCGTCTGAAGATAACCGATTGCCTGATCCAGATTTCGGCGATTGGCCAGGTAGATGGTGCCCTTCATGAACTGTGCTTCGAGATCGCCCGGGCTTTGCGCCAGCGATTTTTCGAGTGTTTGAAGCGCCTCGGTTGCGCGACCGGATTTCATGTAGATAAACGCCTGCCGGTTCAGCAGCACGGGACTGGGATTGGGCGTGATATCAAACACCGACTTGAGTTCGGCCTGCGCCTCGGTCATATGACCGGCATTGATCTGCAACTCGATTCGTTGCCGGCGAATGTCCGGCTCGGCGGCATTGACGTCGAGCACCTTGATCGCGTCGGCCAGCCTGTTCTGATCCGCCAATAACGAAGAGAGCGCCAACTGCACCGGAACGGCGTTGGGGGTAGTGGCGAGAAAATCGCGAAGGGCCTTTTCCTGCTCCGCGGGTTTGGCGGCACGTGCGTAATAATTCGCCAGCAGCAGCGTCGCTTCGGGCTTGACTTGATATTTCGGCAAAGCGCGAAGCGTCTGGATCACCTTTTCACCTTCGGAAAAATTCTTCAACTGAAGCAGCGTGTCGGAATAAAGCGCGACCAGGTCGATGCTTTCAGGGAACTTCGCATAAGCCTGCGCCAACGTATCACGAGCCTTTTCAAACAATGGCCGGGCCGCTTGCGGGCTGTCCTTGGACCGGGCGGCGGCGACATATGCTTCAGCCAGCGTACCCCATGCTCGATATTCACTGGAATCCTTGTTGGCGATCGCCTTCTTGAGCATCTCCTCACGCGGCGCGATCACCTTTTCCGGATCGCCAAATCGCATTTCGTGCGCCAATTCCGCTTCACGCAGCGCATTGTTGTTCGGGAATGTCTTTCGACCGAGCGCAATATATTGCCTGGCCTTGATCGGATCGTTCACGAGGTAGGAAATGGCGATCAGTTCATTGATGGCGGACAGGTTTTGTGCCTGCTTTTGCAGCGCCTGCTCAAAACTGGAAATCGCGTCGGCATATTTCTTTTGCGCTTTCTGAACCTGGCCGAGCACGACATAGCTTTGCCCGAATTCGGGCATTTGTCGGACCAGTTCCAAGGCAAGATCGTTTGCGCGATTCAGATCGCCCCTGGCCACCGCAAAGCGCACGCGATAGAGCAAACCGCCCACCATGTCGCGATTCTGTTTGGCCAGCAGTTCGACGTTCCTGGAAGCCAGGTCCCAATCCTTCTGAGACAACGCGCGATTGAATTGCAGTTCGAGCACGCGGCCGTCCGCCGGATTGATCCGGGCAGCAGCCTCAAGATATTGTCCCGCCTCGTCACGACGCCCTTCCTGAATGGCCAACTCATATTGCATGAGAGCCTTGCTGAACGGATCCTTCGTGGCCTCGACGATGTCGCGGCGCACTTCCCTCACGTCCGCGCCCATGATTTCAGCGCGGATCATTTTCAACTGCACATTATCCGGCAGCTTTGCAATGGCGTCATCCATAAGCGAAGTGGCCTTGGGCATGTCGCCGATGGCGGCATAAACCCTGGCCAGCGCGACATTGGCGGTGAGGTCGGTCGGCACGGCTGTGCGATACTGTTCGTACAACCTGATCGCGTCTTCGCGACGTTCGAGATAGACCGCCACATTGGCCTTGTCCAGCCATTCATCGGGCTTGGATTGGGGCAGCTTGTCATAGAACTGGTTGATCTGGTCCTTGTCCTTTTCCTTGTCGAGGCTGTAGATCGCCATGCGCGCGATGGTCGGATTGTCGGGCATGGCCTTGGAGAGCATATTGGTCTGCTCTTTGGCTTCATCCTGGCGTCCCTGCTTGATGAGCAACTGCGTATAGAGCACGCGCGCCGGAATGAACTGAGGCCAACTTTGAATGATCTGCTTCAGCATCGATTCGGCCTGCCCGGATTGATCGGTGAGCATGTACGCACCGGCCATGAAGAACTGCAGGCGCGCTTTGGCCTCGGCTTCGGCGCCGGACGGATTGCCGGGCATCAGATTTAACGCGCGGTCAAGCGTCTGGACGGCCTGGAGATTCTGTCCCTTGGCCAGCTCGATTCGGCCGCGGGTCTGTAATCCCAGCGGACTATCCGCGACCACGCCGGGCGACGACATCAGCTTTGCAAATCCATCATCGATTTGTTTAAGCAACACATCGTAACTGGGCTCGCCCTTCAGTCCGGACAACATATCGAGCTTGATGTTGATCAGATCGAAAAGCGCTGTCAGTTCCTGTTGGCGGGCAGCAAACGCCTTCATGCCGGCGTTGCGACCCGGATCAGGCGGGGGCGCCTGTTCCAATATGGCAATTGCTTCACTTCTTCGCGCAGGATTACGGCTGACCAGCTCACCCAGAGAAATGCGCACGGTGATCTCATCAGGACGCTCGGTGAGAAGCGACTTGTACAACGCCTCAGCGCCCGCCAGATCGTTCAGTGATTCAAGATGCTTGCCATAATAATGCTTGATTTCGGCATACATCTTATGGTCCGGCTTGACCATCTCGGCGGCCTTTTTCAGCTCATCGCGGGTGCGATCGGCATATTTGGGTGGCTGATTGGGCGCCCGTTGCACAGAGCCGACGACATTCAGCGCCTGTCCGGCGCGATAATGCATCAGCGCATCGTCGCCATGCAATTCCAGCGCTTTGTCCACCATCGAAACGACATCGCTCAAAATACCATCCGCGCCGGCGCGATCATTTTGCATCAAGCGATCCTGCGAACGCTGCATCATGATCTGCATGACGTAAAACAATGTATCTGCGTCGAACGGCTGTTCCTGGGAAACTGCGACCAGTCCGTTCATCGCCTCTTCAACGCGCCCCGACGGAGTTTCGACCTTGGCGAGCCATTTGGTGACAACTGCCCGGTATTGCGCCGTGCGAGCTTTTCGGTCCTTCGGATCGATCGCGAGAATTTTCCCCGCGGCGTTCGAAACGCCATCCCATTGCTGCGTCAAACGAGCACCGCTGCCGCGGTTGATCGTTGCATCGTCCAGCAGCAGATCGAGCATGCGCTGAAGCGCGGGCATATAAGTCGGATTGATGCTCAGCGCCTGATCCCACCATTGCTTGGCGCGAGCCAGATTCTCGACTTCCTTGGTGACCATGTGTGAATAGCAGTCGCCGACGGCCGTCGCCATTTCCGCATCGGGCGTGCCGTTCATATAAATGGCATAGCGGAATTCCTCGCCCGCCTGCTCGTATTTGCCGTCTTCATACAGCGCGCGGCCCTTGGTCATGTGCTGCGCGGGCGTGCCGCGCAAAACCCAGCGAATCGACGGGAAGAATTTCGGCAGAACCTTCCAGGCAACCAGCCCGCTGACGATGACAACCACCGGAAGCGCCGCGGCAATCAGGAATCTCGTGTTCAGTCGTTTGCGTGCCATAACGTGCGGTCCTTATGACCCCTCATTTTTCGACGGACTCGGTGGTCGGCGCCCCGGACGTACTGATCTTGTTCCAGTCCGGCAGACACTTTTCCGATTCCGGCAGCAGATAAGTTAAAAAATCGTTCATGATCCTCGATGAGTCCTGCTGACTCAGGTTGAAGGTCTGAACTTCGACTTTCATGTAATACCCATACTGCTCAAACAGGTTCGCCAATCGCATGCGAACCGCGATCGAATCGTTCATGTACAGCCCGTTGCAATTGAAAAAATAGGCGACATTCCGGGTGACCGATCCGCGTCCGGGCGTTGAATCCTCGAAAATGATGTATCGCAGCTTGTGATCGCCGGGCCGATCTTTCAGCACATCCCAGCTTTCAATGTTGTACGTCGTCGGCTCATAGCCGTCTGCGACATAGCAACGCTCGGGAACATGCGCCACCGTATCCGCCAATCCAGTGTAATAGGTCAGGCCCAGGTTCACCACGGCCAGCGGCTTGCGCACGCGGATTTCCGCCAGCAGCATCCGCCGCTCCTTGGCGGTTTTGTCCTTGAACTGATCGATTTCCTTCTGAGTCACCTGACGAGAATCGATATAGTCGCGAAAGATGAATTTGTCGGTCGCCAATGCATCCTGAACGTCGTGATCCAGGCCTTCATCAATCGAAACTTCGACCCAGGGACCAAAATGGTCCGGCAGTTCTTTCAATTGTTTCGCAAGCGGCACGGGCAGTTTGCGAAAATGCAGATGCATATATTGAGTGGCCGTGCTCATGCCCACGGCCGACACAAGGAGAATCGCGCCGACCACGAAAAACGCGGTCATTTTGCCCGAGCGCTTCGGAGGATTCGAGTCGACTTGTGTCATTTGCCCTCCGAGCCGGCAGGCGCTGAGCCGGCCGATCGATTCGGAACTCTCACAACTCCCGGCGTGGGTGAATCATCTTCTTCAATCAATATCTGATCCAATACCCAGCCGAACCCGAGAATCAGGAGCATCGCCGGCAAAAGCATCACCAATCCGACAAACTGGTGGGCAAAACTCTGCGACAACTGCTCGGACACATAATGATCCAGCAAACCCTGCCCCGCCACGCGCATGACATTGCAGAAGATCGCGATCGGGATGGCCGACAGTGTCAGCAGAATGCGTTGCCACAAGGGCCGGGCCGACAAAAAAGCGATGGTTGCTGCCACGAAAATAAACGTCATCAACGAACGCAATCCCGCACAAGCCTCGGCAACATTCAAAATTCGGAATGGATGCTGGATAACAATTTTCGATCCAGCCTGCATCGATTCAGCGCCAAACAAATTGAGCACGCCAACCGCAACCGTCGCGGCAAGGTTCTGCAGCGGCAATGCGATCTTGCTGTATACCAGTTCCGGCCAAGGCAACGCGCAAACCAAAAACGCGATCGGGAACCATGCGATCTTCATGACTTCCCAGCCGCACAGGGTTAATACGACGCCAAACAGCGTGGCGACCATCCCAAAATCCTTGAGCCAGTCGTTTTGTCCCGGACCGATTGCGTAAACGAAAACCAGCAATCCCCAGAAAAGCACGGCCAGTCCCCAATCGAACATTATCGCCAGCGCGCCCAGCGCGATGATGCCGATGGCGGCGCCAACAACATAGCCTCGCACCGTATCCGGCACGAGGCGCGGCATGAGGTAGATCAATCCGCCGCAAATCAAGGTGCAAAGGCCGGTGATAAAGCGAAATCTGGTGAAATTCGTGCCGAGCAGCGGCTTCACATCGGCTTTGAGGATCTGATCGCGATTAAGATACAGATAGTAAAGCCCGACCAGCGGTATAAAGCAGGAATGGCCCCAGTTGGCTTCACCGTAAAACGGATTGGTTTTTCGCCACAGGCGGCTGAGGCAGGGCTCGAAAAACAGCCATGTCATAAGCCCGGCAATAACCGCAATTTGCATCCAGACCTTTGATTCCAGGCCTAGATACAGTGTCGCCCCTCCATCCAAAACTGGACGGATCGAAGGATCATCTGGGGAGTTTGATTGCGCGCTACTCAGGGGAATCCACCGCTGATTCTATCGGTTTAACGGAGCGCTACCTAAGGTCAGGAATGGCGCCCTCCACGTAAAAAAACCGGTTGTTATGCAAAAGTTACACGATTTAGTCCGGGAAATGCAGTCCAATAAACAGAACCGCGAGGGCCAATCACACCCGGCCGGGTGTAATCATGCCCTCGCGGCCCTGACGTATCAAGCAAATCAAATCCGCCGCTGCGAGCGGCCGAATTCACTTTTAGAAGTCCAAACCTCCGGATCGACCCGCATAGTTGCGGTCATAGATAAAGCCAAATCCATAGGTCAGGCGGAAGCCGTTGCGGAAGTTCTGAAGGAACGGCGCCAAAGCATTGGTGCCGACCATCACCTGGTCGTCCGGCTTAAGCAGGATGTCGGGTTCTTCCCCTGCAAAGACCTTGGCCAGATCGACGCGGGAATAGACGGTCTTGAATCGGCCGATCTTGCGGACGATTTCGGTTCGCTGCGGAATCGCCAGTTGATCCAAGCCGCCGGCCGCGATGATCGATTCGCGGAGCGTGATATCGCGTGCGGTCAGGCTATACACGCCCGGCCGGGACGTATGCCCGCCAATGTAGTATTCCCCAATCACCGGCTGAGGCACGATGATGAAATCCTGCGGCCGAATCACGATGTTGTACTTCAACTGCCCGCGCTTGGTCAGAGGTTCAAGCGGAATGCGGATGATGCGCACGTCGCTCGGTTCCTGAGGCTCATTAAAGGCGAAGTTGCTGGCGGTTTCGGTGACCGGCGCAACTGGCGCGGGGGCTACCGCTGTCGGAGCGCTGCCCGCCATCGGCTGGCCACTCTGAATCTGCATCGGCTTGTCATCCACGATGATGATCCGGCCTTCCGCTCCCGACGCAGGCTGGCTGGTCTGGGCTGCGGGCTGTTCCTGGGTCATCAATTTCGGCGAGCCGGTCGCCGGCGAAATGTCCGAACGCGGCGCGAGAATATCAGGAGCCGGCTGGGTTGCTGGATTGGCGGCCGGAACGGCAATGGGCGCTGCGCCTTCAACAGTGTCCTGGCTCTTCTGGCGAATCACATAAACGTATTCAATTCCCAGCGGCGAGGTCACATCCCGCGCCAAGACCAACGCATCGAGCAACCGGGTATTCGGATCGATGAGCGCATATTGCGACATCTGGTTGACCGCGCCCGAAATCGTGAAAATCCGGTTGCGGGCTTCAATTGTCACGACCGAAACCTGTGCATTTTGAATCAGGTTCTTGTCGCGATAGGCCTGGGAAATCGCCTGTTCGAGCTGCGATTCGGTCAGGCCGGCGGCTTTGACCTGTTCGATCAAAGGCAGGCTGATGACCCCGCTTTGCGTCACGCGCATCTGCTTGAGCGTTTCAACGCCCGGTGCAACCAGATCGGTGATCGAAACCTGGATCAGGTCGTTGGCGCCGATCGTGTAGTCGTCCTTATTGACAATCAGATCGGAGTCGCGAACTTCGGTGGCGTTGACGAAGCGCTCATCGGTTTCTTCAATGCCGGTATCCAGGTTCTTCAGGATCGGTACGACAATCGGCGTCTTGCCGAAACGACCCATTTCCGTGGGATCAAAATAGCTTTGTGTTTCGCAGCCCGTTCCGAAACTCAATAGAAGCACTGAAAGCACACCCCCGGCCACGGTCAGCATGCCGCTCCGCACCGTCGTGAATCGTGAAACTAGCAAGTTGCACTCCTTTCCAGCTAAGCCAACCGCAACAGGCAATAAAATCCGCCATCAGCCCGTCGTGGGCCGTTAGTCGGTATTCGACTTATGGGCATTTTGCACTAAAGACAAACACCTGGCAAATTGGATAGAGTTGCTAAAACAGTTCTGGGACGTCTTATCAACCCTGCCATCATCGTCCAATCGCCGGTTGGGGAGGTTATGAGACCTATGCTATCGGCTGGCAACCAGGGCATTTGCTCCGATGACAATCAGCCTCGCTTCGTGAGATCCCAATTCCAATGGCAATTTTACGCCATCCCGTACAGGAGTCGCTTCGATTTTCTCGATGGTTCCGTCGGAGGCATTCCAGACCTGAGCCTGCCCGTTGCCTGCCAAAGAGACCTGACAACTCTGTTTCTGGTCGCTTTCGTTAAATGCAAAGTAAACATCCGCATCCCGCCATTTTCGATGCATGAATTTGATATTTGAATCTGACTGATCCAGGACCACATCCGGTTTGGG
Source organism: Tepidisphaeraceae bacterium (assembly GCA_035545895.1). GTDB lineage: Bacteria > Planctomycetota > Phycisphaerae > Tepidisphaerales > Tepidisphaeraceae > DASZXJ01. The sequence continues at coordinate 14,019 of DASZXJ010000240.1, forward strand.
CAATGTCGCCAGTACCTTATCATTCACTTCGCCAGATGGTTCACGCAGTGAAGCCCACCTCGGATCCGAGGCTGTGGTTGCATTCAGGAATGTCTTTTCAACGATCAATGCCGGTTCCTTGCCAAGAAAGATGACCTTGCCTCCTGCCTTGGCAAACAAGGCGAGGCGGTCGATCGACGTTTTTGAAATGGCAGTACAGGCAGGGACAATGATCGCTCGATATGCCTGCCCACTGGCGTTGATGAATTCCGGGCCCTGCAATTTCATGTTCGAAGCAAGCGCGGCTTCGTCAACGAAGTCGTAATCTCTCTGATTTTCCAACAAGCCTTGCGCGACCTTCATCATGGACGCGTTGGATGAGTTATCGCCAAGCCACATGCTCATGGTGGGGACATACACACCGATTTGCGCAGCCGGGCGACCTTGTGCCAGCACATAGGTCATGCGATTGGAATAGGTCGCCAGTTCGGAAAACTTTTCATCGCTCATGTAACCTCGTCCTCGGCCAGCGCCGCCGGCGCGGGCGGGGTTCGGCGCGGTGGCGGGACCTCCGCCTCGTGGAACAGACGATGAATAGAACATGAACTCAAACAGGTTGATCCCGCGAACCAGCATGTAGTTCACGCCGAATCGGGCTTCCTCAATCCCCGCCGGCGGGGTGTAAGCCGCGAAGCTTTCCGCCAATGCACGAGGCCGGCCGTTCAGATGCGCTGCCGACGAGGGGAATTTCACAAAATCAGCGACCTTTCCCGGCCAGACCTGGTTCCAGATCGTGTCCACGCCGGGAATCTGCGTCTTTCTAAACGCCCGATAGAAATCGCCGGTCGTGCGAACCAGCGACGGCATGTTGTGATCGTTATTCAGATGGCTCGTTGCCTCCAGGCCATTGGCTGCGCACCAATCCGCCTGGGCGTCGAAGAAATATTCAGCGAACAGTTCCGACCAGACGTCGAAAAAGTCCGCCTTGGCGCGGCGCTGCTCATCGGTCATCTGGTTGCCCAGGAAGAACGGAAGATAGGGTCGAACATCGTATCCCTTGGCCTGCTGAAATTGTTCAGCGAGCTTTGGCGTCCACGGCACGCCGGTCATTTCAGGCTCATCTCCGCGAAACGCGATGATCGCGTTGCCGAACAAATCGCCGACGTGCTTTTTGTATTCCTCGTGGGTCCATTCGATGAACAGGTGGGCTGCTTCCTTGTCGATCAGGTCGCCCATCGAGTTGGCTTTTGTTTTGGCCGCGGTTGGATCGTTGATCGCCCGCGTGTCGGGCGTGGCGTACATCCATTTTGAAACCAGCACCTGCCAATTTCCGCCCGTGGGTGCGGTCCATTCAATTTTGCCCGAGCGGATCTCGATGGATTGGGTCTGGCCATCATCCTGATTGACGGCCACCGCGCTGATCGTTTCCGGCGAAACATCCTGCCTGAAGGTTTCACCTCCCGCCATCGCAACCGGCTGCGGCCGCGCCAAAGCCTTCATCCGCAATTCAGGCCGCTCGCGGGTGTATTTCCCGTTCACGAATCCGCTGGGATATTTCCCCTCATCGATGATAATCACCCGCATGCCGCGATTGCGGGCGCCTTCAGCGGCAAATCGAATCAGCTTGAAATACTCCTCGGAAAGATACGGCGCATTGTCCATGCGATATCCCGCCTCGATCGTCACAATGCGCAGACCTCGCGCATGAAGGGTATTCAGATCGCGAGTGATGACTTCCTCGGTCATCGGTCCATTCCAACTCCACGTCACCGAATTGGCATTCTCCGGCGGCGGAGACTTGAAATGCGCCGCCACCTCCGCAGCCGTCGGATCGCTCATCTTCTGCCATGGCTGCTCAGCGGCGATCAGAGTGGTTGAAAGAGCAATACCGAATGCCGCAACAAATCGAGCGATGGTTTTCATGCAATTGGCTCCTGCCATTTTAGATACGCCCTTAATGGGAAGTTGTGGATGATAAAATGTTTCCCGCCGTAACGCCGAGGCCTTTCGTCACTGCAAAAGGTGACGGCGGAGGCGTGTCCAGCTATGCTGGCCATGTCTCTCATGAATATCAAAACCTCCATCATCGTGTGCCTGATGTGCGCTCACTGCACCGCCCAGCCAACAACCGCGCCGTGGATTCCCGATCTGGGAGATGGCACGTTCAAAAACCCCGTCCTCTTCGCGGACTACTCCGACCCGGATGTCATTCGCGTCGGTTCGGACTTTTACCTGACCGCCTCCAGTTTCGGCTGTCTGCCCGGCTTGCCGATCCTGCATTCGCGCAACCTGGTCAATTGGAAGATCATCAACTACGCCGTCCAGAAATTGCCCGAACGGTTTGACACGCTCACTCCGGGCAACGGCATCTGGGCGCCGTCAATTCGATATCACGACGGGTTCTATTGGATATTCGTAGGCGATCCGGACTGGGGCATCCTGATGATCAAGGCGAAAGACCCCGCCGGCACGTGGGAACCTATTCACGTAGTCCAGGAAGGCAAAGGCCTGATCGACACCTGCCCGCTTTGGGATGACGATGGCAAGGCGTATCTCGTGCACGCGTTCGCCGGCAGTCGCGCAGGCAAGAAAGACATGATCGTCGTGCAGGAAATGTTGCCCGATGGAACCAAACTGATCGGCGAAGAACGCCTGGTCATCGATGGCCGAAACAATCTGTATCCCACCATCGAAGGGCCCAAATTTTATAAACGGAACGGCTGGTATTACATTATGGCTCCGGCGGGTGGAGTCGGAGGCGGCTACCAGATCGCCGCCCGTTCGAAAAATGTGTTCGGTCCATATGAAATCAAACGAGTCCTCGAACAAGGCTCGACCAAAATCAACGGCCCGCACCAGGGCGGCTGGGTCGAACTGGAAAACGGCGAAAACTGGTTCATGCATTTTCAGGATCGCGGCGCGTATGGCCGACTCGTGCATCTCAACCCGGTGCACTGGGTCGATGATTGGCCGCTCATGGGCGAGGATTTTGACAAGAATGGAATCGGCGAACCGGTTTCAACCTATAAAAAGCCCGATGTCGGCTCGAATCAGCCGATCGAAGTGCCGCAAACTTCGGATGAATTTGATTCAGGCAAATTGAATCTGGCCTGGCAGTGGCAGACCAATCCGAAGGACAATTGGATGTCCCTCGCCGCCCGGCCCGGCTGGTTGCGGTTGAATGCAATCGCAAAGCCGGCAGGCAACATGACGATGATCCCAAACCAGTTGTTGCAAAAGTTTCCCGCACCCAATTTCAAAGCAACAACCCGCGTCGAAATTGATGGCAACGCCACCGCAGCCCTGACCATCATGGGGCAAACCTATTCAGCCCTGCTCCTGAGTCGCAGCGGCGACACCCTGCAGGTGCAAAAAGTGACCGGCGAGAAAATCGAAGCAACCCAAGAAGGATTGAAAGGCCCCATCTGGCTCCGCGTAGCGGTTGAGCCGGAGGCCCACTGCACCTTCAGCTACAGCACCGACGGTGAAAAGTTCACGACGCTGGGCGAACCCTTCATCGCCAGACCCGGCCGCTGGATTGGCGCAAAAGTCGGAATCTTCTGCACCGGCGCCGAAGGCCATGCCGATTTTGACTGGTTCCGAATCGAATAAAATCATCGAGGCGATCGTGCTCCATCATCGCACGCTTCATGGCCATCGATTTTTGGACAATGGCGCGGGCGCGGCTGCCGACAAGTGACATGCCCGGCACACCATTGAGCGCATCGCTTCAAACAACACGGCTCATTTATAGACGTGCAAGCTCACTCGCTGAATGGTCGGGCCGGTGTTGGCGTTGAAGCGCAGGCCGCTGCCCGACAATCCATCGGCTGCGGCGGCGGACAGGTCGTATCGCAGTTGCACTTCGTCACCGTTCAACCGCCGGCCCGGCAGCCACTGGCCGTTCTTGAACGTCCCTTCTTCTACCTTCGTCAAACCGACAATGCCCGTTGCGGGCGGCTTCACATAAAATGTAATCTGCACACCCGATCCCGCGACCACATATTCATCCGGCCCGGTGTTGATCACCAGCGCATAGCCACCAATCGGGGCGCTCGTATTAATCGGAGCGTTCCGATTGCGCGGCGGCTCGATGTTCACCGTGTAATTGCCCAGCACGATCTTCTGCGACGGTTTCTGCTGGCTCAGCCACACTGCTCCAATTGTTCCTTTCCCCTGGTGTTCCAAAATCAGCGGGCTCAATTGATCGAGCACGCTGTACGCTCGCGGGAACGGTCCCTCTTCATCGGGCAAACCATCGATGCCGAAAGGCGAATAGCCGATCGCGCCGAATTGTCCGACCGCAAAAAACGCGTTGGCCGCCCCACCCCCGCCGGCGCGCGATTCGGGGATCAGCACCGGGTTGGCCGAGCGACTGTACATCGCCAGGATTCCTGGAAAATCAGGCAGATAAATATCCGGCGCGAGAATATCGATGGCCGGCGCGCCCGCCCGATACAGGTCGTGATTCTGCGCCTGAGGTCCGCCGCTCGGATAATCGCCGGGTCCCTTATCCTCGGGCTGAACGATCCACGCGTTGACAAACGTTGGAAGCGAATATTCCGCCTTGCCGGCCTCGACAATGGCGTTCATAAACCGCGCGTAATTCCACGCCATGAAGATTTCATCCGTGCGCGTGCCTTTGCCGAAAACGTCCTCCCACGTGCCGCTGACCTTGCTGCCCGCATCGTCCCACACCTTGCGAAATTCCGGCAAAAGCGTGTCCTTGTTCTTCTGCAGATAGTCAACCAATTCGCTGGGCACGGGCTTGGCAAACGCATCGTTGGCGGCAGACGAATGATCGCGCGAATCGCCGAGCACGCCTACTTCATTCTGCATCTGAATCATGATGACGGTTCGCTGATGCGAATCGACTTCCTTGACATGTCGCATGAGCGATGCAAACGCCTTGGCATCGGCGTTACGGGTGTTCTCATTGAAGGTGGAGAGAATCTCCAGCGGCTTGCCATCCCTGTCGATCACGCGCGGAAAGCGAGCCTGGTCGGTCTTCACCCAATCGGCTTCATATCGCGAGGTGCTGTTTTTCCAGCTGCCCATCCAAAGCAGGACCAGGCGCAAATCATTTCGCCGGGCGTCGGTCAGCAGGCCATCGACCACGGAAAAATCAAACTGCCCTTCGCGCGGCTCGACCTGTTCCCAGCTCACGGGCACGAGCACCGTATTGAGATGCATCTTCGCCAATCGCGGCCAGACGGGTTTCATGTACGCCACGCTGGATGAACTGGAATTGTGAACCTCGCCGCCAAGGAGCAGAAACGGCTTGCCATCCACAACCAGCTGCGCCACCGTGCCATGCTTTTGCAGATGTGGAGCTGCCGGTGCTGTGCCGATCGACTGCACCGACCGTTTCAACTGCGCACAAGCCGTAACCAACACAAGCGATCCGAGAATGGACGTCCGAATGATTTGCCGAGCCTTCACCAGTACCTGCCTTCCGCAAAATGTGAGGATCAAAAGAGTATACAGACCTCTATCAATCCGTCGAATTGCGGAAGTAAACGATTCGAGAAATCACAACGTTTCGCAGACTGCCAATCGGTTAAGAGTCACTTTCCGTCGATGTCATCCGCCGTGCCAGCAACACCATCGGGGCCTGAAGAGAATAAGCTGTACGATTGTCCAACTTGTGCGCCTGGTATCTTGTAAATATAAGGACCGCCCCAAGGATCAAGTGGAAGGGTGGGTTTACTGAGATACGGACCATTCCAATTCAATTTGTCGGATGGCGAATTGAGCAGTGCCTTTAGACCTTCGGCCGTCGTGGGATATTGTCCGCAGTCGGTTTTGAACGCACTGAGTGCTGTGTCAATCGCTCGGATATCGGTCTTGGCGGCGGTAATTCTGGCAAGCTTACTCCTGTTGCTGAAAAGAGGTCGAGTTGCCACCAAGATTAAAAGCAACATCGCAAGAATAAGCAGCAAACCAATCCAGGTCGGAATCATCACCGGCCCGGCCTTTTGCGGCGGGGCATAGTCCAGCGCTGTCGGCCGTGGTGCTTCTTCCAACTGTGGTGCCCCAGCAACTTGATCTTCTATAACTTGTTGCTTGTTCGAATCGCCGGCTCGTCCATCTGCCATGCCCTGCCCCTTTCGTATAAGCTGTTGATATGGTTGCCGGGGCGGGGAGAAATAATCCCAGTCATTCGGCAAAAACTGCGTTTTTCGCTATTTGCTCCGAAAACCCCTAAAACTAACTTCAGTAATCCTTGAAACCCCCGCCCGGGGTCGTTACAGTTTGATGTTCGGCTTGCCAAGAGCCGACCCTTGTGCGGCGGTGCAGCACTGCAACTGGTGGCGCACTCGGGTTTTGCGTCTGTTACATCCTCGCAGCAAACAAGCCCCATGGCGATAGCGGTGACTTGGCCGCTAAGCTGTCGCACGGGCTGACAGGCCGGTTTATTACGGCCAACAAAATTTTGGAGTGTGTTGAATGGCTTCGTCGCAGGTAGATCTGGTTAAAGCGCTCGTCGACGCCGGTGTTCACTTCGGGCACCGCGTCAGCCGTTGGAATCCGAAGATGGAACCGTACATCCACGGCAAGCGTCACATGATTCACATCATTGACGTGCGCGAAACCGTCAAAGGCCTTCTGCGCGCCAAGAAGCTCATCGCGCAAACCGTCGCTTCAGGCAAAGATGTCCTCTTTGTCGGCACCAAGCGACAGGCGCGTCACTGTATTGAAGAAGAAGCAGCACGCTGCGGCATGCACTTCGTCTCGGAACGCTGGCTGGGCGGCACGCTCACCAACTTCCGCACGATTCGCGCCCGCCTGAATCGTCTGGACGAACTCGACCGCCTGTGGGAGTCCGGCCAGATCGAAACCTATTCCAAGAAAATGAAATCGACGCTCTCCCGCGAGCGCACCAAGATCAAAGCCAACCTTGAAGGCATCCGCAAGATGGAACGCATGCCCGGCGTGATGTTCATCGTGGACACCCGCCGCGAACATATCGCCGTCAAGGAAGCCAAGAAGCTCGGCGTGACGACTGTGGCGCTGATCGACACCGATTCAGATCCCGATCTGATCGACCTGCCGATTCCAGGCAACGACGACGCGATGCGCGCCGTTGAATTGATCGTCCATGAACTGGCGGACTCGGCCATCGAAGGCAAGACCGGCCGCTCCGAGAGCAAGACCGGCGAAGACGGCGCTCAGCCGCGAAAACGCAGCAGCCGCAGCCAGTTCCGCGCGGAAGGCATGCCTCCGGCCGAGGGCGCTTCGCCCGCGGAATCATCGCCCGCAGAGTCCGTCGCGGCTCAGCCGGCTTAAGATATTTTTTCTCCAATTGCCTATTTCCTTTTTCCAATTGCAACCAAGGCAGTTGGAACTCGGCAATAGGCAATTCTTTTTGATTGAGGGAACCGACAATGGCGCAGATTACAGCAGCAATGGTGAACGAGCTTCGCAATAAAACCGGGCAGGGCATGATGGAATGCAAAAAAGCCCTGACCGAAACCGGCGGCGACGTCGAAAAGGCCATCGAATACTTCCGCAAGAAAGGCGTGAAGACCTCGATCACCGAACGCCAGGCTGGTGAAGGACGCGTGGGCATCGCGCTAAGCGCCGACAGCAAGACGGCTGCTGCGGTAGAGGTTAATTGCAACACGGACTTCACTGCCAAGAGCGAACTCATCGCCAATATCATCCAGACCGCCACCAAGAAGCTGGCTGCCAATCCGTCGCTGGATTTGAAGAATGATGCAGCAATCAAGGACATGCTGACCAGCGCCGCCCAGCAGACGGGTGAAAACGTGCAACTGGGGCGCACTGCCGCTGTCACCGCGAACAACGGGCGAGCGGGCACCTATCTCTATGCCATCACCGGCAAGATCGCGGTTGTCATGGCTTTCACCGGAAATCCCGACGAAGACCTTATCAAGCAGCTCGGCGGGCACATTGCCTTCAGCCGTCCGCTGGCGCTGACCCGCGCCGAAGTTCCGGCCGACCTCGTCGCCAAGGAGCGCGACATCGCCGTCGAACAAGCCAAGGCCACCGGCAAGCCGCAGCAGATCGCCGAGAAAATCGCCGAAGGCAAGCTCAACAGCTTCTTCGCCGAGCGATGCCTCCTCGACCAGGAATTCTTCAACGCCCAGGTCTTCAAGGGCTCGATCGCGAATTATCTCAAGAGCAAGAACGTGACGCTGGAAAAATACGTCCGCATGGAAGTCGGACAGGCGTAAGCTTCACGTTTTTCCAAACGAATTGTTCAGGGCTGGTGCCACTTGCGCTTCGAATTCATCATACCCGCGCCGCCCAGAGCAGGCCGCGGCGCATGATCGTCAAATTCGGCTCGACCTTGACCGCGCTCAGCAGATGTCCGATCGAGTCGTAAAACACCTTTCCCTTGCCGAATAGTTTGGTCCAGATCACGGGCATATCGACCGCGCCATTGGCGGCATGCGGGCCGTCCGCCACGGGAAAGCGGGTGGTGGCCAGCACTTTTACCGCCGGATCGATGTGCATGTAATACTGCTCACTGGCGATTTCAAAATCCTTGATGCCCTCCATAATCGGGCTTTTGTGCGGGCCAATCTTGACAGTGTATTTCGTGCCATCGTTTCCCGGGTGGGCGACAAACTGACCGCCCGTCATGAATTGCCAATCAGCATTGTCGCGGAACGAATCGCAGGTGCCATGACAGCCGGCAATTCCCACCCCACTCTTGACCGCTGCCAGCACGTTTTGCACCTGCGCATCGGTGATTGTCCCCATCGTCCAGATCGGCACGATCAAATTCAGGTTCAGCAGTTTGGCTTGATCGTCAAACGTGCCAAGCGAATCGGAGATTTCGATCTCAAACCCTTCCTCGCGCAACAAACCGCCAAAAAACTCGGCCACCTGCTTGGGCTGATGACCCTCCCAGCCGCCCCAGACAATGAGTGCTTTTCGTGACATATCTCACAAGGATAAGTGACAGGGTGAGTGGGTGACAAGTTGACGTGAAACTGGCTCGAATATTGTTCGTATGCGAGAGACGGTATAGTAATTGCCGGTCTCGGGAACTGGGTTCACTTCCGCCAGAAAGGCAGATGGATATGAGGGATGGTACTTCACTTCTGAAAATTGTCGGGTCTGGGTTGCTTGTCATCGTGTTTTGCCTTTCGAACCTCGGCTGCAAGGCCGGGCCCGCCAAGAATGCGGGGTTTGTCGATCCCAAATTCATGGCCAATGACAAGACGCTCCCCTTCCATGGCGTCTGGAAACAGCCGGGGCTTGATTTCTCCAAGTACAAGAAGATTTACATCGCGCCGGTCGATACCTCGCACATGCTGGAATTGACCGACTGGCAGAAAGGCGATCGCAAGGATCAATTCAAAGCCGACGTTGAAACGCTCGCCCGCTATACTCAAAACGCGGTCAAAAAAGCCTTTAAGGAAGACAAGAATCACCATTTCACCGTTTTGGACGATCCAACGCACGATAAGGATGCGATCACATTCAATATTTCGTTGACTGAAGTCGTGCCGAGCAAAGTGGTGCTTAACGCTCTGGGATATGCGCCGTTCTTCATCGGTACGGGATTAACGGTCGTGCGGACGATCGCACAGGATGAAAGCACCGCGGCCTTTGAAGCGCGCATGCTGGACGCTTCCACCGGCCAAACGATCGTCATGATCGCCGACCGCGAAAAAGAGCAGATGGCCGTCGTCACCGTCCGCGGGCTGACCTGGTACAGCCACTGCCAAGCCATCATCAGCCAGTGGGCATCGCAGTTCGTGCAGATGACCAATCAAAAGCCGGGCGAGGCAATCAAGGATTCCGACCCGTTTACCCTGCAACCCTGGTAGCCGCGATCAGAAAAATCAGAAATAAATCCGCGCGCTATTAACTTTTTAGTCCGGCCCTCCGATCCATATTGCGGATGCGGGTCCGCATCAACCGCGATAGCGCGATGAGCGCGATGGAAGACACGAGAAAAGAACCTCATCTCGTTCCTCTTCGTGCTCCCTCCGTATCCTTCGTTCCTTCGTGGCTCCATGTATTACGTGCATTAAATGTTCAAAACGAACCCAAAGCGGATGACAAGATCATATAAGACCAGGTAAAATATGCACGGGATTAAAAAAGGGGTATATGGAATCAGCAAGTCAGAGCGTTGAGGTTCCCCTTGAATCGCGCGGCCGGGCAAATAATCGGTGGGCGCGCACAGTCATTGTCGTCATTCTGATCGGCATCGCGATCACGCTGACGAAGATCGGCCTCGACTACCGCCGATCGGAATTCGACCGAACGATGGCGATTCGTTACGACGGCGACGTGACTCATGGCCTGCGCTGGGGGCAGGTCGCCAACAAGGCGCACCTTTTCCTGGTTTACGACGCTTATCTCGCGGGCAAAGTCATTTTCGTGCCGAACGAGCTCGACTATACGCCTTTGCGAATCACCATCATGAGCTGTTGGGCGCGGTGGGTCGAAAATCATTACCCTGACAACCAGAACTGGCAAAACAATTACGACTTCATGTGGCCCGTGATCGGACTGAACACGCTGGCGGAATGGCTTTCAAGCATTCTGGTATTTCTTCTCATCCGTATGTGGGTGATTCGCAGCGACGATGCCAACCGTTCGCCGCTCAAGGAACCTTGGCCGTTTCGAGGCGTGTTTCGCGGGATGATCGGCGCGAGCTTCCTGTGGTTCAACCCGTGTGTCATTTGGGATGGCACCTGCTTTCCGCAATGGGATATCTGGCTGGCGCCGTTTTTTCTCGGCGCGTTGCTGCTTTCGTGTATCGAGTGGTGGTTTGCGGCCGGGGTCTGCATCGCGACCGGCGCATTCCTGAAAGGACAGATTCTGCTGGTCGCGCCGATTTTCCTGGTCTGGCCGATCGTTCAACTGAGATGGCAGCCACTGGTGAAATTCGTGGCGGGCTTTGCGTTTGCAGCCGCGGGCATCGCCCTGCCATGGATGCGGCCCGATGGCGTGATGATGCTGTGGCTGATCCTGTTTATCACAGCGATTGGCATCACCACACCGCTCGCTTTGCGATGGAAACTCAATCGTTTTTGGATGATCGCTCTTCTATTGGCATCGGCCGGCTTAAGCTGGCCGTGGCATGCAATGTGGAGTCGATGGACCCTTTTACCTCTGATGATGATCGGTGTCCTTGGCGCATCGCGTTTCGCCCCGCCTCGAATCGTGCCTCACCTTTACGCATTGGCGATTGCTGTTGCGATCTTTCTCTTCATTCCGCTCTACGGCGCTTCGACGGCATGGTTTGAAATCGGTTTCGAATTCGGCACGCATAAATTCATGAACATGGCGACCCGCGACACGTACAGCCTGCCCTGGGCGCTGGAAACGTATTTCCGCTGGCCGGACGACCCGAATCAACTCGTGCAGATTCCTCTTTGGGGCGCAATGGAGTTTCGCGGATTGATGTTCCTGATGTACGGCCTGTGCCTGCTGCTTTGTGGAATCGGGGCGGCGATTCATCAGCGCCGCGGCAATCCCCGGTTTCTGATCGCGTTTATCGCGCCGTGGATTTGCTGGTTTGTACTATTAACACAATTGAATAACCGCTACATGGTATGGGCGGCTGCGTTTTCGGCGCTGTTGCCGGCAGTGAGCTGGGGAATGACCGCGCTGGGAGCGATCGTCAGTTACATCGGCTGGATGGGAATCGCGGTGATTCTGTGCTGGGACGGCGGCGATATGGCGCTGGCGCGGCGGGTCCGGCCGCTCACGCCGCATATGATATGGCCGTTGCTGCTGGCGGCGGGAATCTACCTTTGGATGGTGATCGCACCGCGCCGCCGGCAGCAACGGCTTAGTAAAAGTGACTCCACTCCGGAAGACACTGCTACTTGCTGCCAGAGCTGCTCTTGAACGAGTCGCCGCCCGAGGAGGCATCTCCGCCTGCTGCTGACGAATCGGTCTTGGCGAGGTTGGTCAGCTCGCTGGCCGTCGGATGCGAGACGCCCGGGTTCGGGCCATTCTCAATCTTGATGTGCGTCTCTTCGACGCCCGCAGTCTTGAGATAGGCGACAACCGCGTCATGACGCTGGGTCGTGGCTTCGCCCGCCGGAAGATTCAGGTAGACGGTCACATCGTCCCCTTCGTTGGGGAGCATCAGCGTCAGCTTGTTCGTGCCAAGCGAATTGAGCTTGGAGCCGTCAAAATGGACGGCATTGAGGGTGGCGTCTTCCTTGGCGCCGGTCGCCGCCTGGGCATTGGCCAACTGGCGGATATGACGGTTCTGGTCATCCTTTGGGAAGAAGTCCGACATGGAGGACTTGTCCTCGTTGCATCCAACCAGACCCGCCAAAGCCAGGCCGCCCGTCATAACCGCATTCACGATGATCTTGTGATTCACTTTCATGGTCATCTCGCTTTCGCTTAGGTCCTGCTTATTCATTGAACAATGCACTCTTCATCAAGCCGATCACGGTTGGCCCGGCGAGCACGATGAACGTCGCCGGGAAGATGAACAGCACCAGGGGGAAACTCATTTTCACAGACGCCTTGGCAGCCATTTCCTCCGCCGCAAGCTGGCGTTTGGTTCGCAGCGAATCCGCGTGAATTCGCAGCGCGTTCGCGATGCTCGTGCCGAATCGTTCCGCCTGCACAAGCATGGCGGTCAGGGACTGCATGCCCGCATTACCCGTGCGGCTGCCCAGGTTCTTCAACGCCTCCGCTCTGGACAAACCGACTCGCGTTTCCATGTGGGCAATTCCCAGTTCCCGCGCAATCGCGGGATGCGCCAGGACCAGTTCCTGTCCAACGCGCTGCATGGCGGAGTCAACCGTCAATCCCGCTTCGACGCAGACGACCATCAGGTCGAGCGCATCGGGCAGGCCGAGCGTCAACGCCTTCTGGTTGCCCTTGATGCGGGTTCGCAGCCAGATCTTCGGCAGGAAGTATCCGATCAATCCCCCCAGCGAAATGCCGAGCATCACGTTTTCGAGCATCGCGCCGATCGAGTAGCCGATCAACACGCCGAGCGTCAAAAAGATGAATTTGCAGCCGGCCACCAGTCGCAGGGCGCTGGGGGAATAAATTCCCGCATAACCCAGATCGCGGCGCAGACTGGACTGCTTCTCGCGAGTTTTGGGCATGAACGGCTCAGCGGCGGCAGAGCCAATTCGCTGAAGCATCGGGGTCACGCCTTCACCAGAATGGCTGTCCGCCTGCGAATTCTGCGGAGCATTTTCATGTTCCGAGAGTCGCTTGCGAAGCTTGGTGTCGGTGTTGCCCATCGCCAGACGCGACAGGAACATCGCGATGGCCGCAACCGTGCCGCCCACCGAACAATATAGGAGCATTGTCTGATCCATAGCTCGCTCCGATCCTTAAACCAAAGCCCTCACACTTACACAGTGACCGTCGTAATTTTCTTGATGCAGTACAAACCAAGTAGCTGCAATCCAAACGCCACGCCCAGCAATACCAGGCCCAGCGAGGTTCGGATCAACACGCCCGCGTAATCCGGGTTGAGCGTGTAGGCGATCACGAACATCACCGCGGGGAAGGCGGACAGGATGTACCCTGTAAATCGGCCTTCAGCGGTCTTGGCTTTGACGTGCTGCTGCAAACGAATGCGTTGACGGATCATGCCGCTGATGTTGCCCAGCACTTCCGACAGATCGCCGCCGGTCTGACGCTGAATCAGCACAGCCGTGACGAAGAACGCGAAGTCGCTGGAATCGATGCGGCGAGCCATGTCCTTCAAGCAGTCGTCCATCGACGAACCCAGGCTGTGCTGGTCATACGCCCGGCGAAACTCGCCCGCCAGCGGCTGGGGCAACTCTTCGGACATCATCTGCAAGCCGGTGCTCAAGCTGTGGCCGGCCTTGAGAATTCGTGACAGAAAATCGAGTGCTTCGGGCAACTGGTCGGCCAGCAAACGCTGGCGCTTGGATCGCTTGGTGCTCAGCCAGACGCACGGAGCATAAAGTCCGATGCCGGCGGCAACGAGCGACACAATGATCGATCCGCTGCACACATAAGTCACCATAAACGCCGCCAGGCCCGCGCTGGTCGCAATCGCCAGAAACCGCGAAAGGGTCAAATCCGGCGAAGCGTAGATGAGCATGCTGTTGATGCTGTCGAAAAACGACCATTGCACGAGCACGCCGGTCAATCCTTCGGCTTCCTGCTGAAGAACGATGTTCTTGTGCGTTTCAGCGCTGGAATCCGTGGCCGTGCCGTCGGAGCTCAACCGCTGCTTGAGCTTGCGGCGTTCAGGGTCGGCAAAGTTGCCGATCACCTGCGACGCGGCATACACAACCAGCATCACGGCTCCTGCAATCACGATTGGCAATGTCATGTCTTCCATAATTTCATCCCGCATTGGCGGCTAATCGTCGCGTCAATTACACCTGGAAAACCCGACGCATGAACAAGTCCGGCGGCAACTTGATGCCTCGGTGTTCGATCTTCTCGTACACGCGCGGGCGAATGCCCGTCGCCACGAACTGCCCGGTCGCATGACCGTCGCTGTCCACACCGCTCTGCTCGAAGGTAAACAATTCGTGCATTTGAATCTGTTCGCCTTCCATGCCGGAAATCTCGCTGACGCTGGTCACCTTTCGGCGACCACCGGGCAGGCGCCTCGCCTGCACAACCAGTTGAATCGCGCTGGACACCTGTGTCCGCAGGGCGCGCATCGGAATGTCGTACCCCGCCATCGCGATCATCACTTCAAGGCGGCTCAGCGCATCGCGAGGCGTGTTGGCGTGAATCGTCGTCATCGATCCATCGTGGCCGGTGTTCATCGCCTGGAGCATGTCCAGCGCTTCGGCGCCTCGAACTTCGCCGATGATGATCCGATCGGGACGCATACGCAGACAGTTTTTCACCAGGTCTCGCTGCGTGATTTCGCCTTTGCCTTCGATGTTCATCGGACGCGTTTCCAGTCGCACGACGTGCGGCTGCTGCATCTGAAGTTCGGCTGCGTCTTCGATTGTGATGACGCGTTCGTCGGTCGGAATATATCGCGACAAGCAGTTCAAAAGCGTCGTTTTACCCGAGCCCGTACCACCGCTGATGAGAATGTTGCAGCGGGCCTGCACGGCAGCGGCGAGGAAATCCATCACCGCCGACGGGAACGCCCCATGACGAATGAGGTCTTCCAGTTGCAGCGGCTTGGCGCCGAAGCGACGAATCGACATCGCCGGACCGTCCAAGGCCAGAGGCGGAATGATCGCATTCACGCGACTTCCATCCGCCAGACGCGCATCCACCATCGGGCTGGTCTCATCCACCCGGCGACCCACCAGGCCGACGATTCGATCGATGATCTGACGCAGGTGAGCGTTGTCCCGGAAATTGACATCCACCATTTCCAGGCGGCCTTTGCGTTCGCAATAGACCCGGTCATATCGGTTGACCAGAATGTCGGTGATCGTCGGATCTTTCAGCAGCGTTTCCAGCGGGCCAAGGCCGAAGGTCTCATCCATGACCTCGTCCATCAGCTTTTCCTGCTCGATGCTGTTGATCAGGCCCTTCTCACTCTGGCAGAGTTCGCGAATCAGAACGCGAACTTCCTTGCGGACCGTATCCGGCGGCAGCGAGCGGAGGTTTTGCACATCCAGGCGCTCAACCAACTGCTGGTGAATGCGCACCTTCAATTGCTGCATGTACAGTTGACGCTCGGTGAGCACCGCGTGCTTGGGCATCTCAATTCGCGGCGGCGCCGGAATGGCGGGCGCGAAAACGGCGGTTGCATCCGTACCCGGCGCGGCGGGCGGTGGCGGCACGTTCGCGGTGCTCGATGTGTTTTTTGTAAACAGACCCATGACTTACTCCAACTCTTCGCAACCCGATTTAGGCGGCTTCCTTCGCCTGCTTGTTCGTCAGCGACTGAGCCAACTCGTTCAAGCTCATGCTCATTTCGCTTCGCGGGGATCGAATCACCACCGGCTCGCCGTAATTGATGGCGGCAATGGCGTTCTTGAAGTCGTTTGGAACCATCCATGAGATTTTCAATCCCAGGGCCCGTTCGACCTCGCTGGGCTCGATATCCCAGCCCTTTTTCACAAATCGGTTGACGACGATTCGGATTTTGTTGGCTTCAATCCCCATTCGCCGCAGCACGCCGACAAATCGCTCGGCATTCTTGGCGCTGGGAACATTGAGCTGCATCACAATGATGTTCAGGTCCGCGTTCTGGATGGTCGTCGAATAAATCGGATCGATGCTCATCAGGGAATCGATGACGACGTTATCGAAAACCCGTCCGACCACATTCAGCAGGCGGGCAACGCCCGCCTGAGTCACGCGCTGCGTATCTTCCGGCAGGTCGGGCCGGGCAAGAATCGCAACGTTGCTCTTTCGATGCAGCGCCAGGGCGTTATCCAGAAGCTGCTTGTCGAGCTTGGAGGATGAATCCATGACGTCCGCGATCGTGTAGCGGGCGCGCGTATCGAAATAGCTCGCGACTCCGCCGCGAATCAGGTCCATGTCCAGCAGGCAGGTCTTGCCCGATTGTCCGAGCGAGGCTGCGACGTTGCAGGAAACCGTGGTCGATCCGCAGCCGCCCTGTGTGGGAACGATATGGATAAATCGCGCCCGTTTGCCCATGCCATGCTGATTGGCAACACGCTCAATCGCGGCGGCAAACTTGTTCTCGGCGATGGGCAGCGGAATGAACTCCTTCACTCCCAGATGCATCGCCTCCATCAGCAGGTTCGCGTCGAGCACCTGGCTCATCACGAAGAAGCTGATGTTCGGAAACTGCCTGGGCAACTGCGCCATCTTCTTGAGATTCTCCGGCGCGTTGGGATCGAGGTTGACCACAACGAGCTGCGGAGCATCTCCACGAGCCAGCATCGGCTGGAGCGCATCTGCGTTGGGCATCTGCCCGACGAGGTTCACTCCGAATGCCGACAGAAAGTTTGCAAGCTCCTGCCGGTTGGCTGCATCCGGATCGATGATTACACAGTTCAGCTGGACGTACATGGCACTTCCTGCTCTTGCAAAATCTCTCTACTCCCAACGTCTCCCTGAGTTTCTACATCCGCTCAGGGCTTGACATTGACTGCTTCTTCCTGGGCCGGCGTGAAGCCGACGGAGGCGGCGGGCATCGCGTCGTGGTGAACGGCCGGCTGGGTCGTTGAACCTTTCTTCGGCTCAACAATCTCGCTGCCCAAGTCGCGACCCCAGAACAATTCCATTTCATTCGGGTCACGCCACTTTTCGCCAGGCATCGCCGGAACTTCGTCGGGATTCATCGGCGACACCAGACGCGGCGTCACGAGAACCACCAGCTCGGTCTCCTTGCGCTGATAGCGAACGGATCGGAACAAAGCACCTACCACCGGCAGATCGCCGAGAATCGGCGTCACGTCCTTGTTGGCGGTGACGGAGTTATTCAGCAGGCCCGCAATCGCGAAGGTCTGGCCTTCAGCCAGTTCGATCGACGTATCGACCTTGCGGCTGGTCAGACCGGGAATCACAAAGCCGTTCAGACGGACCGCTGTGCTGAAGTCGAGGTCGCTGACTTCCGGCGAACATTTCAGACGGATGTGGCCATCGCCGAGAACGACCGGCACGAACTTGAGCTTCACACCGAACTGACGGTATTCGACCGTGATTGCCACACCACCCGAGCCGCCGCCTTGCGTGACGGGAACCGGGAACTCACCACCGGCGAGGAAGTCAGCTTCCTGGCCGCTGATCGTAATCAGGTTCGGCTCAGCCAGCATGCGGAGCAGGTTGTTCTGCCGCAAAGCCTGGATGAAGTATTCGAGATAGAAGTTGCCGATCTGGCCGGCGCCATAGACGGTAATGCCGGGATTGAGCGGCGTTGCGCCGTCGAGGCTGACGCCGCTGAACGGCGGAGTCGCGCCAACCGTGCCCGACTTGAGCAGAGCCGACGACGGATTGACCTGTCCGATGTTGCTGCCGCCCAGGAAGGCGCCGCTGGCGTAGTCGCCG
The DNA here is from genome assembly GCA_035545895.1 of Tepidisphaeraceae bacterium. GTDB lineage: Bacteria > Planctomycetota > Phycisphaerae > Tepidisphaerales > Tepidisphaeraceae > DASZXJ01. Next base: position 31,896 of record DASZXJ010000240.1, read on the forward strand.
TTGATGCCAAGCTGGCTGACAGCCGAACGCGAAACTTCCGCGAACCGGACCTGCAGCATGACCTGCTTGCCGCCGGAAACTTCAAGGAAATTCAATACTTTCGCGGAGTAGGGCGATGCAATCGCCACAGCCTGCTCGGCGGTTTGAAGGTTCGGAACGCGGCCACGCAACGCCACCGTGCCGTTGAGCGTGGTCACTTCGATCTTGGAATCAGGGAACATCGCCTTGAGCTGGTCCTGCATCGCCTGCAGATCGAACTCGACGGTGACGTCGATCACCTGAGAGCGCTCCGCGTCGTCCCAGATGATGACTTGTGTCGAGCCAATCTTCTTGGCGGTGACAAGAATGTTGCCCGGGCCAATCGGATTGACGTCGGCAATGTCGGCCTGGCCGACGCTGACGCGCTTGTACGGCACCTTGGTCGTGATGACCGCGGTCTTGTTGACGGTGAGCTTGATTCGCCCGGTTCCGTCAACTCCGTCGGAGACAATGGCGCCTTGAGCATTGCTGCTCTGAGGCGCGGTTGCCTGCTGGGCGGTGGTGGCTTGCACGACCGCCAGCACGGCGACCATGGCCCCACCCAGCAACTTCAGGTTTCGGCTCTTTTTCTTTTCAGTATTTCGCATGACCGGCTCCGCTTCTGCTTGGCCCCTACTGCATGGTTAAAATTGGACTCTGTTTGATGGTTACTTGGTTGTCTGCAGTTCCTGGCTTTCAACATTGGTCATCCAGTGACCGCCGATGGGCGAGGCGATTTCCTCGATGACGGTGTCGGTTTCCACGCCGCCTCGAATGATCTTGACCTGGCGACCGCGACGGAAAGGCCGGGTCTCCATGACCGGGGTCGGCTGGGTGGTCGGGCTCGACGAGCTATCGACCGGCTTGAGATAATCGGCGGGCATGACCTGGAACGGATCGGCGCCCGGGCCTCCATGACGGAGTTCCGCCAGACGCACGCCGCTGCTGGAGACGTTTTCATCGTCGCCGGCGCTGCGAAGCACGAGGCGCGGCTTGCCGGTTGCGCAGGCGAGCTCGATCGATTCGGCTTCACGCGGGGTGGCGATCAGGGTGACGCTTCGAGTCGGGCCCGGGTTGTCGCCATTCGCCT
>DASZXJ010000241.1:0-38408 GCA_035545895.1 Tepidisphaeraceae bacterium
GTTTCGCGGTGGTTTTGAGGGTTGGACACCGCGAAACCGCAAGCGGAGGGAGACTTTTCTCAGTGGGGTCGAAATCGTTGGATGTGCGGTACGAATTCAGAACTTGCGTGGAGTTGTGCGCAAAAGAGAGAAAAGCTATGATGCATGGTTCGCGACTGTCCGGGCGTTCCGGGCGGGCGAACAAGGGAGATGGGGTCGTCGGCGCGGCGTGGAACCGGCGACCATTGCAACAAACCACGCATACACAGGAACAGGTCTCGCTTAGCCAACCGCGCGAGGCCGCAACATTGTCATGGTCGATTACAATCTTATCAATTCGCTGGGCAACCTCGATTCCGAAGTGGACTCCGCAGTTGCCACCGCCCTGGGTGATGCCGCCAAGGACCTGAACCAACTCGTCAAAGGCGACGAAGTTCAGGACTTCACCCCCGGCGCGATTCTCAAGGGCCGCGTCAGCGGTCATGCCGGCGACGATTTCATCGTCGAACTCGGACTCAAGTCCGAAGGCATCCTCGAACGCTCAGAGTTCGATGAACCCGAAAACATCAAAATCGGAGACCCCGTCTCCGTTCTGCTGGAAGACGTTGAAGGCGACACCGGTCTGGTGAGGATCAGCAAGCGCAAGGCTGATCGCATCATCAACTGGGAAGTCATCATGAAGAGCAAGAAGGAAGGCGACCCCGTCGCCGGCAAGGTCACCAAGAAGATCAAGGGTGGCCTGTTGGTGGACATCGGCGTGCCCGTCTTCCTGCCCGCCAGCCAGGTGGACATTCGCCGGCCCGGCGAAATTTCCGACTGGATCGGCCGCACGATCGATGCGGTCATTCTCAAGATCGACGAAGAGCGCCGCAATATCGTCATTTCCCGTCGCAAGATGATCGAACAGCAGCGAGAAGAGATGAAGCGCAAGACGTTCGACAGCCTGGAAGTCGGTCAGGTGCGCAAGGGCATCGTCAAGAACATCGCCGACTTCGGCGCGTTCATCGACCTGGGCGGCATCGACGGATTGCTGCATATCACCGATATGTCGTGGGGCCGGATCAATCACCCCAGCGAGGTCATCAAGATCGACCAGGAGATCGAGGTCAAGGTTCTGTCGATCGACAAGGACAAGGAAAAGATCGCGCTGGGCCTCAAGCAAAAGGACGCCAGCCCCTGGGAAAACATCGAGAGCAAGTACCCGGTCGGCTCGGTGCACGAGGCCGAGGTCGTCAACATCATGTCCTACGGCGCGTTCTGCAAGCTGGAAGCCGGCGTCGAGGGACTGGTGCACATTTCGGAAATGTCCTGGACCAAGCGCATCAACCATCCGTCGGAAGTCGTGGCGGCCGGTCAGCAGGTCAAGGTCAAGGTTTTGGATATCGACAAGAGCAAGCAGGAAATCTCGCTTGGCATGAAGCAGGTCGAGGAAAACCCCTGGGAGCGCGTGGCCGAGAAGTATCCGCCCGGCTCGGTCGTCAAAGGGAAGGTCCGCAACATCGCCAACTACGGCGCGTTTGTGGAGATCGAGGAAGGCATCGACGGCCTGCTGCACGTGTCGGACCTGTCATGGACGAAGAAGATCGGCCATCCGTCCGAGATGCTCAAGAAGAACGAGGAGATCGAAGCGGTTGTTCTCAGTGTCGATCAGGAAAAGCAGCGGATCGCGCTGGGCCTGAAGCAGATGCAGGAAGACCCGTGGATTCACGCCATCCCCGATGCGTATCGCCCGGGCATGGTGGTCAAGGGCTTGGTGACGAAGATCGCCAACTTCGGCGTGTTTGTGGAACTGGCGCAGGGCCTGGAAGGCCTGCTCCATATCAGCGAAATCAGCGACCAGAAGATCGAGAAGCCGGAAGACATCGTGAAGGTCGGCCAGGAACTGGAAGTGAAGATCCTGCGAGTGGACAGCGACGAGCGGAAGATCGGTCTTTCGCTCAAGCGCGCGATGTGGGCTCAGGAAGAAGTCGCTCGCGAGGAAGAGCGTCGCGAACGCCAGGTGAAGCGCGGATTGCGCGGCGGCCTGGAAGGCGGCGAGAAATCCAGCGGGCTGGGCGACCTGAAAATCGACGGCGAAGAATAGGCTGTTAAGTCGCTCCCAATATCGACCGATATAACGAATAGCCGCGACCTTCGGGTCGCGGCTTCGTTTTTGCGCAAATAATGAGGTTTCCCGACTGGGCTCGATCGGGGACCTTGGGGTTGGGGTCGGTAATCCGTTGGGTTGGGTGACGTCCTTGATTAGGTAAAAGTCGCTGTTCCTCCACGCCGATAAGTTTGGAAGAGAAATGCATGGCGCCCAAACCGCGCGAACCTTCATGGTGGTTTGGACGAACTATATGTTGAAGAACGTGCCGGGACACGGCTTCAACCGAAGGGTAAGTGAATATGGCATCGACCGCCGTTCAATCCGGGCTGCAGCTTTACCTGCGGCAGATCAATGAGTCTCCCCTGCTGACTGCCGACCAGGAGAAGGAACTGGCTCGCAAGATCATCGCGAGCAACGATCCCGCCGCCCGCGAGCGCATGGTTCGCTCGAACCTGCGGCTGGTGGTCAACATCGCCAAGCATTATGTCGGGCGCGGCCTGTCGCTGCCGGACCTCATCGAAGAAGGCAACATCGGTTTGCTGAAGGCGGTTGAAGGGTTTGACCCCGAAAATGGTTGCCGATTCAGCACCTATGCATCGTGGTGGATCAAGCAGGCGATCAAGCGCGCTTTGATCAACAGTGTGCAGCCGATTCATATCCCCGCGTACATGATCGAAATGATGAGCAAGTTCCGCCAGGCGATGCGCCAGCTTGAACGCTCGCTCGGCCGGATGCCATCGATCGATGAGCTTTCGGAACATCTCAAGATGTCGGTGAAAAAGCTCAAGATCATCAAGAAAGCGGTGAAGGCGTATCATTCGCCGACGCAGTTTTCATCGGGCGGGTTTGGCGAAGAGGAATTGACGCTGGGAGACGTCGTGGAAGACACGAACACGCCTTCGCCGGATGAAAGCGTCTGCGGCAACGACGAATTGCAGCAGCTTTCCGGTTTGCTCGACCAGATCGACGAGCGCGCCGCGAAGATTCTGAAGCTTCGCTACGGCCTGGATGGCCAGGACCCCATGACGCTCAAGCAGATCGGCCAGGCGATCGGCCTGACGCGCGAACGCGTCCGGCAAATCGAACACCAGGCGCTGCGCAAATTGCGAGATGCGATGCTGGTGGCGTAGGTCGATTTGGGATTTTCGATTGCGGATTTTGGATTTCAATCGCAAATTGCAAATCCAAAATAGAAAATTATTCCAAAATTCCCATTTGGAAAAGGGTGGCTTCCTGGCGTGAGGTGAGAAGTTCGATGAGTTCCTTCCGGGCTTTATCCAGTTCAACGCGGACCTTGTCTCGTTCTTCGCGAACCGCATTGAGACGGATCTTGATCTCGGTATCAGGCATGTCCTTGTTGTCGATGGCATCCTGGAGGGATTGAATCTTCTTTTGGACGACGCTGTCGGAACCGAAGGGGTTGGCAAAGCCGCGACCTCCGCCCAAGCCGCCGCCTCGACCCATTCGTCCGCCAAAGCCGCGCATGAACAGTCCGATGGCGCCGGCAATACCACCACCGGCGTCGGCTTGGAGCTGTTGGATCTTGTCGATCTTGGGCCCGATGACCGCCCATTCTTCGTCGGAGGAACCGAGTGCTTCCTTATAACGGTCGCTCATGGTCTGGCGCATCTGGGCAGGATCAAACCCACGCCCCCCGCCCTGACCTTGAAAGCCGCCGCCCTGGCCTTGGTAACCACCCTGTCCCTGGAAACCGCCCTGCCCGCCGGGCTGGTTCTGCGCCATGACGGGCATCGCGGTGGTTGCTGCGACCAGGATCGTTAATGCTGCTTTTCGTAGGTTTTTCAGACTCATGGGTCCTCCCAATGTGATAAACGAAGTTATATATGTAAAGTTTCAATGAACCGGAACCGATTCACGGGTCGTGGGCAAACGCCCAAGCACCATGGCCGCAAATGAATCGCCATCGGCAAACTGGGATTGCATCTTGTTGACCAATTCGTCGTATTTAAGACGCTGCGATTCATCGAGGACTTTACGAGATTGGTCCGCGGCATCGGTGAAGTCCTGCTGACATTGCTTCCAGAGTTCGCGGGCGCGATCGCCAAATCGGTGATCGATCTGCTCAACTTTGGACTTCTGGTCGTCGCTCAACAAACCGTCGATCTCGGCTTGACGTTCTTTCTTGAGCAGATCAAGCTGGTCTTTGATCGCGCGTCCCTTGTTGCGCATCATATCGCCCCAGATCTGGTTCATCTGCTGCTCCTGAGCCGAGGTGAGATGCAATTCATCGACAAGCCAGGATCGCCCTTCGAGTTTTTTGGGGATCGTCCGCGAGCCGAGCATGCCGACGGCCACACCCGCGCCCATCGCCAGGACAAATGCAATCAAGATAAACGTCTTGGTCTTCCTCATGGCGCATGCCTCGACGAAAGTCCGACCAGCATCATCTGGGCGGGCAACATGGCGGAATCGTCCAACCCGCCCGGCTGCAATGACACCGCCGCCCGTTCCAAGCCCGTGGCAGAAACCTCAACGGCCGGCGATCCCTCCATCCCCCACAAACCCGTAATCAATAGCACGGATGCTGCCACCCCAACCAGCACCTGTGCAAACCTCAATATGCTGCGGTCCGTCAATGATTCAACATGATCGTACAACCGATCGAACCGATTACTGCTCAACTCCGTCACGGGTTTGGATTTGAACAGCGCGGAGACGCGATTCAGCTCACGAAGCTCAAGCTGACATGCAATGCACGTGAGCACGTGGCGCTCGACTTCGTCACGAACCTGTGGCGATAGCTCGCCGTCGTGATAGGCGCTCAACCTGGAAATGTAACTGCATGAATCCATCCGCTATTTCCACTCCGACAGGGATCGGCGTAATTCCAACCTGGCACGGTACAGACGGCTTTCCACGGTTCCGATCGGTATTTCCAAAGATTCCGATATCTCGTCGTAAGTCATCTGTTCCATTTCCCGCAAAAGCAGGATTTGACGATGCTCGACGTTCAGCTTCATCAACGCCGCATCCAAATCCACCCTTGCATCAACTCCTTTATTACCCGAAGTCGATGACGGCGACGATTCATCGGTTTCGTCGAACCTGTCAACCGCGCGAGCCTGCGCTCGACGCCTGCTGGCTTGCCGAACCAGTATTCTCACCAGCCACGTCCAAAGCGACGCGCGTCCCTGAAACCCCCGTATACTACGGAACGCACCGCTCAAAGTTTCCTGGACGACATCCTCGGCGTCTTCGGAACTGCCGACGATCCCGCGGGCGAGCCCGTACAATCGATTACCGTATCGATCGACGAGCCACCGCCAGGACTGCGAATCGCCCTTCTTGAGCTTCCCCACCATCTCCAGCTCATCGTCGGACAATCGGTCGACCTCCCAGCGTGTGATGTCGGCCTGTGCAGGTACAGTGCAGGGCCCTTCCAAAATTATTCCCAAAGATTTTACATTTTATGTTGTTTCATCCCAGTTGCCCCCAATACCACAGGAAACCCGTTTTCCAGTAAAAGGAACGAGCCAAGTGGCCCTGTGGATGGGTCAGGGCAACACCTTCGAGGGACAATTCGTGGCTGACCGTCCCGATGTGGCCGGTCGATTACTTCACATCTTCAAGAAACGTTACCAAATCCCTCGGATGCGAAGTCTGGATATTATGATCGCTTTGCGTGATATGCATATCCCAGCCGCGCTCCTTGGCACGTTGATAGAAGAAATAGAACTGCGCGCCTTCCGGTTTTAGATCCGCATGGGTTGTGTTCAGAATATAGGTGGCGGGGATCCTTTTCACGGCATTCTGATTTCTAAGAACCTCAACTTCGCTAAAGGTTTTTTCCGATTGTGGCACGTCATGGGGAGGCGGGCGATTGGGGTCATAATTGCCAATTGCTCGAAAACCGGCGGGCACATTGGTTCCGCCACCTCGGCGAGCGCTGCGGGCAGTTGTCGGGCCTCGCGCCGGGGACGGGCCTCTCGCGGTGTTCAGACTTTCACCGTCGTTGGGCAAAAAGGCATCGACATACACGATATGCTTGATCCGCTCAGGCACGCGGTCAGCCACGCCGGTAATGACCATGCCTCCATAACTATGCCCAACCAAAACCACGTCATGCAGGTCCTCCCAGAGAATGACGTTGACCACATCCTGAATATGCGTGCTGAGATCAATATTCGGATTGGATAGATTGAAATGCTCTCCCAGCCCGGTGAGCGTTGGGCAATACACCTTATGACCATCGCCGGTCAGCAGTTCATCGACCGTTTTGAAGGCATAGCCCCCGCCCCATGCGCCGTGGACAATGACATAGGTTGATTTACCGGCTGCGATGCCAACAGTCGGCGCGCCAAGCGGAGCAGGTTCGGGCGCGGGCAATGCAATGCCGGCTTCCTTCGGGTCTTTCATTTCAGCCGCGCACTCAAGGTAAGTCACCAGTTGCTTTGGCCGGGACCATTGCACATTGTGATCCCCTTCCATCACCATCGTCTTCCAGCCGCGCTGGCCAGCGCGTTGATACGACGAATAGAACGGGTCATCCTCCGGCTGCTTACCCGGATCGACGGTCAGAATATAAGCCGTTGAAATCTTCCGGGCCTTGTCCTGATTCTTCAGCGTGATTGCTTCGCTGAAGGTTTTAACCGGCATGAGCACATCGTGTGGCAGCAGTGCATCAGGCTTCAACCACGTTGGAACAAAAAAGCCATCCTTTTCCGTGAGGTTCAATGGATTCTTCGCCATCTTGCGCATCACTTCGCCGCTTTCCCCGTTCTCCGGCGCAAACGCATCAAGGTAAATCACCTGTTTAACACGATTGGGAATTCGATCGACAACCCCGGTAATGACCATGCCGCCATAACTGTGACCGATAAGGATCACATTGTGCAGGTTTTCCCACTCGATCAGATTGACCACGTCCTGAATATGGTTACTTAGATCGATATTCGGTGAAGATAGATGCGACCGTTCGCCCTGCCCGGTAAGCGTCGGCCGATAGACCTTGTAACCGTCCACCGACAGCAGCCGATCGACCTCGCGAAATGCCCAGCCGCCGCCCCACGCGCCGTGAACCAGCACTATGGTTCCCTTGTAATTCGCCGGTTCGACCTGAGCGGCAGACTGTGCAAAGACCTGCGAGCAAATCAGCGGCGCAAGCAGGAGTATCGATCCCCAAGTGCAACGGTAATCCTTACCAGCCATGAAATCCTCCGCGACGGGTGCTGCTTACGATACCCGAAGCCTCTGTTCATGTTGAGGGTCGATAAAGACTGCGGGCCGGCTCAGGTGGGCAGGGAGATATAGGCGTTTTGCACTTCGTCGGCGCCGTAGGCGCGTTCCAAGCGACGGACGATGAAATGTCCCCGCGCCATGTCCTGGAAATGATCGATGAACAGCAGGTTGACCACCCCGCCGCCTATCGCGCCGATGACAGGCGCCGCCTGGACAGCGAGCTTTTCTGAAACGGTTACACCGAAGCGCGAAGCCACCTGTCCGATCAAACGCACGATGGCTGGCGCGCCTTCCTGCACGATTCCGCGTTCGGCGATGTATTCCGCAGCCTCGCTCATTGCCCGTGCCATCGCCGCACGAACCGCAAAATAGCCGGTTGGAGCGGCATCGTCGCTTTTGGCGCGCCCGCCGAGTGCGAAGACTTCAATGCAAGCCAGCTTCGATTCAATCGACTTGATCCGTTCACCTTCACTGCGGGCGATATCGACAATCGAGCGAAGCATAATGGTCGTCGAGATGGGCAATTCCACGGGCAGCGCCGGCAGTCCGAAAACACCACCGCCGACGCCGGTTGCGGTCACCAAAATTTTGTGCAGCAGGTTGTCTGCCGGCTTGGGACCACGATCATCAAGTGTTGCCACGGCAACGGTCAGCGCTTTGTTGAGCGCCGCCTGTGCTGCTTCGTTGATCTGGTTTGACCAGCGTTCGGGGAGCAGTTCAAATCCCTTTTCCAGCGGTTTGCCGATCACGCCGGTAATCCGCGCGGCGAGTCCGGGGTTTTCCAGCAGCGATTTGGCAAATCGCAGGTCGTCGAGGTCCGTTTGGGTCAGTGGCATCGTATTGGCTCGCTGGCCAATCTTAGGACGCCGATTTGATCAGTGGCGCGGTCAGGGCATCGATATTATTTTTGGCATCGTGATAATCTATGAATTGCTTTGGATCGGTGTGATTCAGATATTCCTCAAGGTTCGTATAACCATCCTTATCCGAATCAAGTTGCGCATCTGCGGGATCTTTGGGGTTCAGGCCGTGAGCAGCTTCCCATTCATCGGGCAGGCCATCATGGTCGCTGTCAATCGGCGCGGGCGCTGACTTCAGCTCCGGCCAGCCACCGACTTCGTTTTGCGAGTTGATCAACGAGCCCTTGCGATCAATTACTTCCTGAATGATCTTTGCATCGGCTGCATCACGCTTGGGCAATGAACCGCCAACCGATGCAAGAACGGCTTTATATGCGTTCTCCGCCGATAGCGTATTCATCACGGGCGATTGGAATGCCTTGTCGGCAATCTTGACGTGCGTTTCGCCGGTGATCTTTTTCGGATCGATGAAGCCTGAGTTATTGCGCGTCAGCTCTTCATTTCCTTCGTAAATATTGCCCTGAATGAAAAAGTTGAGATCGGAAGCGCCGCCGACGTGGATCGGAAACTTGGCCGTGGTGCTGGGACCGGGCCGAATGTAGTTCCCGACATAATTGGCATTGAAAATTCCCTGCGTCAGACCCGAGCAGATTTCGCCAAAGTCGTACATCACGTTATTGCGAACATCGAAAAACGGGTGCGAGCCACGTCCATATGCATCGCCAAGACGCGGATTTCTGGATTTATTGTGCGCCCAGAGATTGTGATACCACGATACCGATCCATTGGCCCGCGCCAGCGAGCCATAACCGTGATTGCCCTTGGCATGAATGCTGTGGTTCAACCCTTCGGCGATGAGACACCATTGTACGGTGATATGGTCATCATCTCCGGAAGTCGAAAGTCCTTCATCGACCGACCAGGTGGCTGAACAGTGATCGAGAATCACATTGCGACAGCCGTTCATAATGCCGATGGCGTCATCCTCCTGCTCATGCTGATCGCCAAGGCGGCTACGAATGAAACGAACAACCACATCGTGCGACTGTACTCGAAATGTGAAATAGCGTACGCAGATCCCGTCGCCCGGCGCCGTCTGGCCCGCCACGGTAATAAACGGCTGGTCGATGATCAGCGGCTTTTGCAGATCGATCGTGCCGGAGACTCGAAAAATCACCGTGCGGTGCGCTTCGCTGACAGCGTCGCGAAACGACCCGGGACCGGAGTCATTGAGGTTGGTAACCTCGTAGACTGTTCCACCACGTCCGCCCGGCGTGAGAGCGCCAAACCCTTCAGCGCCTGGAAATGCGGGAATCCCCGACGGCTGGGATGTTTGCCCACCCGCGGAAAACGAAAAAACCAAAACCGAAACAGCGAACGCAATAATGCTTTTGTTCATCATCAGGATTTGCTCCGAACAACATTACCGCCTCAGAAGGCTTGGCGTTGAACCCTCACCTCATGTCATGTGACGGACGGGTCACCAAGCCATCTTTCTGATTAAAATCCACATTCATGAAAGTTGATTCGTATCCCTGATGGATGACGGCTTGATGTTTGCAGATGGGAACAGAAGTCGCGATGTCCTCAGCGACCTAACGCACGAGCCGTGCCTGAGCCATTGTCCGTACGCCGCTTATCAAACAAAAACACCGCGACGGATTGCTTAATCCGCCGCGGTGTTGAATTGCCAAAATCCGCATTTAATTGCTGGCACAGCAGGATTCAGCCGCACAGGTGTGAGCAAATTTGCCCGTCGTGAAGAAGTTATCCAACGCCGACTTGCAACTGTCGCAGTTCATCGTTTTGACGTAGGTGTAGTCCACCACCCTGCCCTTTGGCGCAACCGGAACTTTCGTCCAGACGTATTCGCACTTGTGGCCGGCAGATGGCGCGGTCGTCGGCGCTGCGCTGGTTACACTGACGAACATCGAGCTTGCGAGCACAACGGCGCCCGCCAACATTATTTTGAATGAATTGAACATGACAAACCTCATCGCATTTGAAAAACCGCCGGCATTGATGCGGCCGACCCGGCCGCTTTGCCGAACTTGTTATCCACTATTCCAAACGAAAATCAGATGGGATTTGGTTCAATGCCCTTAATTTTAATGATTTCGCTTAACCGGCCCATAATTGATGTTAAAATCAGTTCCGATGCTTGGTACGCCTTTTGACGGAATTCCTCTCAGCCAAGTCATTGGATATCTCCTTCGGCTTTACGGGTTTTTTCTTCCTCCGGTTCTGCTCCCGACATTGGGATTTTTCGGGATCGCGTGGCTTCTGGGCAGTCTGGTCGAGTTTCGAAATCGCAGGCAAATTGACGGCATTGAACACAAGCTCAAATCACGCATCTGCCTGAAGTGCGGATACGACCTTCGTGCCAGCCGCGAGCGATGCCCTGAGTGTGGCGAGCGAATTCCACGCGAAGTTCTGTAACAAGCGTGCAAGGCAGTTTACAATCCGCCGCATGTCAGACGCCATTAAACGCCTTATTCGTGACATTCCGGATTTTCCGAAAAAGGGAGTTCTCTTCCGCGACATTACGCCATTGCTGGCTGATGCATCGGGGCTGGCGCTGTCGATTGAACTGCTCGCCAATCCATTTCGTGGAAAACATATCGACCTGGTCGTTGGCGCGGAAAGCCGCGGGTTTATTTTTGGAACGGCGGTGGCGTGCTGTCTGTCAGCGGGGTTCGCGCTGGTGCGCAAACCGGGCAAGTTGCCGCACAAAAAAGTTTCGATGAGTTATGAGCTGGAATATGGAACTGACAGCCTGGAAATGCACGCCGACTCGATCGTTGCGGGCCAGCGCGTGCTGATCGTGGACGATGTGCTCGCCACCGGTGGCACGATGAAGGCTTGCTGCGATCTCGTGAGACAACTGGGCGGAAATCTTGCAGGCGTTGCAGTGCTGATCGAGCTGACCGGCTTGCGAGGTCGAGACAAGATCGCCCCGTGCAGCGCGCATTCGGTGCTTCAGTATTAGCAATATGGCTATGTTTGGAATCTCCCTCGCGGTGTTGCTTCTGTGCGGACTGATCCTCGCGCGACGGTCAGTCAAGTTTTGGATCAATCGACTTCAATCAAGGATGGAAGATAAACAGATGAGCCGGCGTTGTTATTGCGGATATCTGCTGGAAGGTTTGGATATGGCCCGTTGCCCTGAATGTGGGCGGGTCAGAAATTTCGATGCGACCGCCGAGGAACTGGGACTGACACAAGAGGAACTCGCCCGCGCCCAGCAGCGGCAACAGGAACGCGAAGCGAGGCAATAATAATCTCTCACAAGCCGTTCATCTTCATCATCATCCCGCCATCCTCTGGATCCTTCTGCTCCGGCTCGCTCGTTTGAATCTGCGATGGATGAGCGGCAGGTGAAATTGATGCAGGCAAATTGTCAAGCATCGCGATTGGCTCAAATCGATTTTGAAGCACCGCCGGCGAATCGACATTGAGCCAGCCGTCCAGCAAAGTGGCATAAACCCGCCGGAAATCAGTCGTATATTTCAAATCGCCGGATTCAAGTTTGTCGAGCGAAGGATATTGACCAAAAAGACCGCCATTTACTTTATTGCCGACGACAAACATCGGCCCGGCCGCGCCATGATCCGTGCCGCCGGAATCGTTTTGCGCCACGCGCCGGCCAAATTCGCTGAAACACATCACCACCACTTTGTCAGCCAGCTTCTTGGCATCCAGATCCGCCAGAAATGCGCGAATGGAACTGGCAACATTCGAAAGCACCTGTTCGTGCGTGCCCAACTGATTGGCATGAGTGTCGAACCCGCTCACATCGCAGTAAAACAGTTTTGTTCCGAAGTTCCCCGCGATGATCTGCGCGATCAGCTTCAACCGATTGCCGAGATTTTCCGGGTAATTCACGTCGGGCTTATACGCACCGGTGACGCGTCGAATCTGGTCTGATGAAATAATCGCATTGGTCGCAGTTCGAGAAAGGAATTGTAAGGCAGGCGAACTTTTTTCCGCCGCATTCAGTTCACGGATCATTCGTCCAATCGTTGCCGAATCGGCACTTGAGCTGGACTCGGTCCGCAGGCGATATTCGTCCATCGATTGAATTGATGGCACCGGCGCCACATCATTCACCAGCGCCTGCGGCAGTTCAGTGCCGATGTTCACCGCCTGTAACGGGCCCGTGCCACGCTGCAGATGTTCGAGATAATGTCCAAGCCAGCCGCCCTGCTGGCCGTTCACCGGATCGGCTGCGTGCCAGATCGACATCGATTCAAAATGCGATCGATTGGGATTGGGATACCCGCAGCCGTTGACAATCGCCAGCCGCCCCTGATCGAACAATTCCTTGAACGCGCCCATTCCCGGATTCAGCGCAAAATCGTCGTTGAGTTTGTGATATTTCTGTTTGATGCCGATGCCCGGCCGAGCCTTGAGATAAATATCATTTTCGACGGGAATGATCGTATTAAGCCCATCGTTGCCGCCGCTTAATTGAACAACGACGAGTATATTGTCGTCGCTGACGGGAGAGGTTGCCGGGGCATCCGCGCGCGCAAACTGCGCGAGGAAGGCCGGCATGGTCGATGCGAGACTGACAACGGAAAGACCGCCAAGTCCGACCTTGAGCATCTCTCGGCGTGTTGTTTGCATGGCCAGGCTCCTGAGTTTCACGCGAGCTGATATTCCGGCGTCGCCATCATCAGATGAATCACGCCTCGCACTTTTGTATTGACATTTCCCGCATTAAATACGAATTCGCCAACCTGCCCATTGCTGCCGCGCGCCATGAAAACCATAAACTTCAGGCGATCCTCATTCGATAGATTTCCATCGAGCAAAACGCGCGAAAAATAATCGACGATGTTTTCAGCCCTGGTCATTCCGGCTTTGTCGAACAGCGCGACAAAATCGGTTTTGCGGGCGAAATCGCGTTGCGATCCAAGTGCTTCACCGTAGTTGAATCGCACGAGCATCGTATTGGCATTGATCCATGTTTCGTTGCCATCCCAGCCTTTGACATTGGGCGGAAAAAGAAGGTTCTGTCCCATGCGGCTCATCGATTGGCGAACATTTTCCATGTTGATTTTGCCCCCCACCGCCAGCGCTCCGCCAACGGCGACCTCGGCTGGGCTCTTGATCCGGCTTCGGTATGCCCATGCGCTATAAAACATTCGGCTGGTTGCAATCTGCTTGAGCACCGGCTTGATCTGCCACTTGTTGTCGAGCAGCGACTTCGCGTAAAAGTCGATTGCCTCAGTGGGCGGCTCGGGATGGACAAACTCGCAAAAAAGCTTTTTCGAAAGATGCTTTGAGGCAGCCGATTGATCGAGAATCAGATCAATCGCGGACTGACTGTCGAATTTTCCTTTAACTCCAAAGATTTCCTTCTCGCCATCGTCGAATTGCTTTGGCTCAAATGCACTTTGCCCATTGCGGATTTGCCAACCCGTAAAACATCGGGCCAGCTCCTGAACATCGTGTTCGGTATAGTTGCCGACGCCCAGCGTAAACAACTCCATTAATTCGCGGGAATAGTTTTCGTTGGGTTTACCCTTTCGATTTGACTGGCCATCCAGCCAGACCAGCATGGCTGGATCAGAGGTGACCGCGATCAGCAAATCGCGAAAGCTCTTCAACCCTTCCCGTCGAAACATCGCGATCTGCTGATCGAGATATCGCGAATTGCCAACTTTTGACCCGGATGTGGCAAACCGGTTGTGCCAGAACAGCGCGATCTTTTCCTGCGCCGGTTGCGGCGAATTGATCATGCGATAAACCCACCAGCGCTGCACATTCTCAACTGAATCGAGATTGATCATTCCCTCCATCTGATCGATCAAATCTGCCAGCGGATCGATTGAAGCGTCATAATCCAGCAATGAATCCACCGCCTGCCGCGGCGAGAGCTTGAGCATTGCTTCGATCTTTTCGTTGGAAGATCCAAAGGTCAGGCGCCTAAGTAAATGAGCGACCTTTGGCAGATCCCATGGGTTGGCCTCTGTTGGTTCGTATGAGGAAAACGGGTCGGACGGGAATGAATTGATTGGGTCAGCCATCTCCGCTCGCTCAATATCATACGCTCAAAATCGAATCGCCGGTCAGCAAAGTCCGATAGAAACGCAGGCAGGTGCAGGACGTTTGTATTGTGGTGCCCGTCCCGTCTACACTCATCGGCATTGCCCATGCAGGTCCTGAACCAAGTAAACAGCAAGACAGGTGGAATCGCGGTGGATATGCAAGCGGTACGCCGCGAGTTCCAAGGCGGTGTCGTAGCAGTGGATGGACTCAATTTGCACGTCGCATCGGGTGAATTCCTATCTGTTCTGGGTCCTTCCGGCTGCGGCAAATCGACACTGCTGCGGATGATAGCGGGGCTTGACCAACCCACTTCCGGCACCGTTCAAATAAGCAGTCAAAAAGGACGTGTTGCATTTGTTTTTCAGGATGCGCATTTGCTGCCTTGGCGAAATGTATTGACGAACGTTGCACTGCCCCTGGAACTGATGGGAGTTCCGCCAATCGAACGCTTTGAATCAGCGCGCGATGCAATCGAACAGGTCGGCCTTGCTGATGCGATCAATCGTTATCCAGGACAATTGTCCGGCGGCATGAGAATGCGCGCTTCCCTAGCACGTGCACTGATTACCAATCCCGACCTATTGCTGCTTGATGAGCCATTCGCAGCACTGGATGAAATCACTCGTCAGCAATTGGATGAACAGCTCTATGACCTTTGGCAAAGCCGAGGCATGACGGTCATCTTCGTTACGCATTCCACAATTGAGGCTGCTTACCTGGCGCAGCGGGCGATTGTAATGTCGCGCCGTCCGGGCAGAATCGTGCTGGATCATCGGCTCGATCTGCCGTCGAATCGCGACGCGAATTTGCGAATGGAAACAGGATTTGCGGGCCAAATGCGAGTGCTGTTCGATGCGCTGGATCGCCAGGGGATCGGTCAATGAACAAGACGCGATTCACTCGACTTCTATTGCCGCCATTAATACCGCTGGCGGCCATAACGCTGTTGGCGGAGGTGGCGGTGCGATGCGGATGGGTTCACTCGTTTTTGATTCCCGCACCAACGAACGTGATCGCATCGATTTTCCGGGATTGGCAGGACCTGGGGCGGGCAATCGTCGAAACCGGCTTTGCTTCGATTACAGGGTTTGCTTTCAGCACCATCATCGGAATTGCAATTGCCGTGACATTGTCTTCCTCCGTATGGATGCAGCGGGCGTTTTATCCCTATGCGGTCTTCTTTCAGACGGTGCCGATCATTGCAGTTGCGCCATTGCTGGTCATTTGGGTCGGATGGAACTGGACGGTGGCGACATCGGCATTCATCGTGTCGATTTTCCCCGTGATTGCCAACACGCTGACCGGCTTATTGTCAACTGACCCTGCGTTGCGAGATCTGTTCAAACTATATGGTGCCAACGCTCCAGCCACCTTGCTCAAACTTCGATTGCCCTTTGCCCTGCCGAACATTTTGACAGGATTACGCATTGCAGCCGGCTTGGCCGTCATCGGTGCAATCGTAGGCGAATTCATCACCGGCGCGGGCATCGGCGGGGTTATCCAGGTGTCCAGCCAACAGCAACGCGTTGATAAAGTCTTCGCCGGTTTGCTGCTGGCTTCGCTTCTGGGCATCGGACTGTTTACACTGATCAACCTGATCAGCCGGATGGCGCTGCGAAACTGGCACGCTTCCGAATCGGCTACGTAAGGAAAGGAAGAACTCTCATGCTGCGGAAATTCCTCGCTGCGGCTGCGGCTGCATTGCTCATTTGCGCCGGCTGCGACAAGAAAACCGGAAACACGGGACCAACCAGGGTCGTCCTGCAACTCAATTGGAAGCCCGAACCTGAATTCGGCGGCTTCTATGCAGCACAGTTGAACGGCAACTTTGCCAAGCATGGACTCGACGTCGAAATAACCCCCGGCGGCGCGAGCGCGCCAACCATTGAAATGGTCGGAGCGGGCACTGTCCCATTCGCGATCGTCAACGGCGATGAAATTGTCCGTGCCCGTTCCAAGGGAAATCTGGCGACCGCGCTGTTTGCGGTTTACCAGACCAATCCGCAGGGCATCATGACCCAGGCCGCTCGCGGATTTAGAACCATCGAGGACATCTTCACACATCCCGGCACGCTCGCGATGGAAAGAGGGTTGCCCTATTCCGATTTCCTTCAGCAAAAGTACGGTTTTGACAAGGTAAAAATCGTTCCTTCCCCGTTTGGCAACCTTAGCCTTTACCGCGTCGATCGAAATTATTCGATGCAATGTTTTGTGACGTCTGAGCCGCTTGCTGCAAAGAAAATGGGTGTTGAGCCGCAGACATTTCTGATCGCGGAGGCCGGTTACAACCCCTACACCACGGTTCTTGCTACCAGCGACAATTATCTCAAATCCAACCCGGCCATCGTCAAGGAAATGATCCAAGCCGTCCGCGAAGGCTGGCAGGAGTATCTGGCTAATCCCGACAAAACCAACTCGGTAATGGGCAAACTCAATCAAACAATGGATGCCGAAACCTTCAAAGCCAGCGCCGACGCTCAAAAAGGGTTGATTTTGAACGAAAGCACGGATGGATCCGATCTTGGCATGATGAGCGTTTCGCGATGGCAAACATTGATCCAACAACTGGCCGATCTAAAATCCATTGACAAGCTCGTACCGGCTCAAGAATGCTTTACAAACGGCAAGTGAAGAACCTGATTGTTTGAATTCTGTCCGAATTGGCGGCTGGGCCACAGCAAAAATTTCGTTTGCGCATTTCAAGTGACACGTCCACACGACATATCAATTTTTTTTTCGAATGTTACAATGCCGTCCAACAATATGTACATTTGTATTTTGTCCTGCTTAGGATAGTCTGGAAGGAGTCGGATTATCATCACGTTTGAGAATCGCCTGGTCACAGCCTTGCAAACCAGCGCTTCCATCGCCAGCGCTGTTACCTTTTTTCTTGGTTGTCTGGTGCTGTTTGGCTGGGCGAAAGGAATCACTTTCCTTGAAAGCGTGTTCACTTCATCAGCCACGATGAAACCCAACACGGCAGTCAGCATAATGCTCGAAAGCGCCGCGGTTTTCAGCATTGCCACATTTGGTGAATCCAAGTCGGCGTACAAATGGGCCAAGTTCCTCGCCGCGCCCGCAATGGTGATTGTCATACTCACGCTTGTAGAACACGTCCTGAACGTGGATATGGGAATCGATTGGGCGATTTTCTCACCACCAGCGGGTGCGAAAGGCGCCCCACTGCCGGGAAGGATGTCGCCAATCACCGCGGCGGGACTGGCTGCCGCAGGTTCATCGCTTTTGCTGTCGGACATCAGGCGTCTGGCGCTGTTTTCGCAAATCCTGGCGTTGATCACACTGGCGCTCGGATTACTGGCCTCGACCGGCTATCTCTACCAGGTTCCATCCCTTTACCGAATGCGCGCAGACGTCGGAGTGGCGATACATACGGCTATTTCCATGTTTGTTCTCGCGATAGCGATCCTATTTTCCCGGCCGACGATGGGACTTATGATCGGGTTCAGCAGCAATACCGCCACGGGTGTCATGGCGCGACGAATGCTCCCTGCCGCGATTGTCATCCCATTGCTGATCGGTTGGCTCCAATTGATGGGCCAGCGAGAAGGCTATTACGGAGCAGAATTTGGCGTGTCCCTGCTCGTGCTGACAAACATCGCTATTTTTGCAATGTTGATCGGTTGGAATACATCGATCCTGCACAGGCTCGATCAACGGAGCTCCGAAACCGCCAATGCGCTGCGCGCCAGTGAAAGCTACAAGGCCGCCATCCTCGATACTGCCGTCGATGCCATCATCACCATCGATACCAAGGGGACCATCGAGTCATTCAACCCCGCCGCCCAGAAAATGTTTGGATATGCTCCGACGGAGGTGATTGGCAGGAATGTCCGCATCCTGATGCCTCAACCCTATCGTGACGAGCACGATCGATATATCGCACAATATCTGGAAACCGGCATCGAAAAGATCATTGGCATCGGGCGCGAAGTCATCGGACTGCGAAAGGATGGCTCGCAATTCCCCATGGATCTGGCTGTGAGCGAAGTGTCATTGGGGCACGGCGTGGCTTTTGCGGGAATCGTCCGAGACATTACGGAACGCAAGAGATCGGAGGAGTCGCTGGTCCGCCAAGCCGAGGAATTGACGCGATCAAACATAGAACTGGAACGATTCGCTTATGTGGCCTCGCACGATCTTCAGGAACCTGTACGGACCGTGATGAGTTTCTCACAACTACTCGAAAAACGCCTTGGAAATACTTTGGAGCCGCAAAGCAAGGAATTTCTCGATTTCATTACGGATGGCGTGATTCGGATGCATCACCTTATTAACGATCTTCTGGCCTATTCCCGCGTGAATTCGCAGGGTGCTGCGTTTATATCCACCAACTGCACGGAACTGGTTTCCAAAATTCTCAAAAACCTTCAAGCTTCGATTGAGTCGCAGCACGCCCAGATTGAGGTCGAGCCGTTGCCCACCATTCTGGCCGATTCAACGCAATTGGGACAGCTTTTTCAAAACCTTCTAGCCAATGCCCTGAAGTTTCACGGACCACAGCCTCCGGAAATCCGCATCGGCGTGAAGGAAATTGCCGACGGTTGGCTTTTTCATATAAAGGATAACGGCATCGGTATTGCCAAGGAATATCACGACCGGATTTTCGTCATATTTCAACGCCTCCATACGATTGAAGAATATGGAGGGACGGGAATTGGGCTTGCAATTTGCAAGAAAATTGTAGAGCGTCATGGGGGACGCATTTGGGTCGATTCATCCGTGGGCAGCGGTTCGACCTTTTATTTTTCGATCCCCCGGCGAGAAAGGCAGAAATGATGGCGCAGTCGCTCGAAATACTTATGGTCGACGACAACCCGGCGGATGTTCGGCTGGCACAGGAGGCCTTCCGGGAAGGTAAAATATTCAATACCCTTAGCGTTGCCAAGGACGGCGTGGAAGCCATGGCGTACCTCCGCCGATTGGGCTCATTCGCCGCCGCTGCACGACCGGATTTGATCTTTCTCGATTTGAACCTACCCCGCAAGGATGGTCGCGAAGTTCTGGCGGAAATCAAGTCTGACCCGGATCTTTGCCGTATTCCCGTCGTTATCTTGACTACATCGAGTGCAGAAAGAGACATCATTAAGAGTTACGATCTGCACGCAAATTGTTATATTGTCAAACCAGTGGACCTTGACAAGTTCATTGAGGTCATTCGAACCATTGAGCATTTCTGGCTGTCATCTGTAACGTTGCCGCCGAGATGAATAGCAAACCAATCAAAGTTCTTCTCGTCGAAGATAACCCTGCCGACGCAGTGTTGATGCGCGAAACACTCGCTGAATCGCACTACGGCGAATTCAGTGTCACGGTGGTTTCGCGGCTTGATACAGCCATTCAGCGACTCACTGAGGAACCGTTCGACATCGTGCTTTTGGATCTGGGCCTGCCCGATAGCCAGGGCTTGGATACTCTGAAGCGACTTCGAAAACAGTCGCGCGCCATACCACTGGTGGTTTTGACAGGTCTGAGCGACGAGGCAATGGGCGTCCAGGCGCTCCAAAATGGCGCGCAGGACTATCTTGTCAAGGGAGAAACCGCCGGCAATTTGATGGCGCGTGCCGTGCGTTACGCGATTGAGCGAAAAAACGCAGAAGAAGCATTTCTCGCATCGGAACAACGCCTTGCCTTAACCGTCGATGCCGTGCAGGTCGGCATATGGAGCTTTGACATTGCAACCGAAGTCATCACATGGTCCGATCAGGTCGCGCGATTGTTCGCCGTCGATCCATTGACCTTTGACGGCAAGCGAGAAACGCTCTTTCAATGCATTCATCCCGATGACCGCGAAGTGGTTCGCAATAGAATCAATGCAGCTCGAACCTCGGGTAAAGATTACACCAGCGAGTACCGGATCATATGGCCCGATGGAAGTCTCCATTGGATCGAGTCTCGGGGGCGGGTCATGCTCGACGATAATAAACGCCCCGTTCGAATAATGGGGACGGTTGTCGAGATCACCCAGCGTAAGCTCGCTGAAGAGGCGATGCGATCCCGCGATGCCGAATTGGCGCATTTGAACCGGGTCAACACGATGGGACAGATGGCGTCGGGCTTGGCTCATGAATTGAACCAACCCCTGAGCGCCATTTTGAATTATGCGAGCGTTTGTCTGGCGCAGGCGGAATCGGACAAGGGATCCCGAAGCACGATTTTGATGGCGGTGCAGGAAATCATGAACGAAACCCGCCGCGCCGGAGCGATTATCAGCCGCATGCGGTCCTTTGTCCGAAAACAGCGCCCAAAAAATGAAGTCGTCGACATCAATCAACTCGTCACCGAGTCGTTGAGCATTCTTGAATTTGAGTTGCGCCACCAGAAAATCAGGCCCAAGATAAAACTAGCCGAAGGTTTACCGGGTGTGCTGGCGGACCCGGTGCAAATCGAGCAGGTTTTGGTCAATCTGATATATAACGCGCTGGAAGCGATGTCAGAAAAGACCCCGCCCGGAAATATGCTCCGACTGGAAACCAGACGCCGCGAAGATGGCGGGTCGGTCGAAATCAGCGTGATCGATTCCGGCTGCGGTGTTTCCGAGGAAACGATGGCACGGTTGTTCGAACCATTTTATACAACCAAATCCAAAGGCCTCGGGATGGGGCTCAATATCAGCCGATCGATCGTTGAAGGTCACGGTGGCCGCCTGTCGGCAACACCCAATCCCGAAGGCGGCATGAGGTTTTCTTTCACACTTGCAATCGCAGAAGGTGCAACCCCATGAATCCAACCACGATTGTCCACATCGTCGATGACGACCCGGGTGTTCGCAAGAGCTTGCAAATGGTTTTAGAGTCCGCATCGCTCGCGGTCAAAGTATATGAATCAGCCGAGCGGTTTTTAGAGGATATGGATCTCTCGATTTCCGGATGCATTGTCCTGGATTTACGCATGCCCGGCATCGACGGAATCGAGCTGCTTCAGCGGCTGCGAACGGCAGGACATGAGATTCCAGTGATTGTCATCAGCGCGCACGCTGACGTTCCCACGGCGGTCCGCAGCATGAAGTTGGGTGCGGTCGATCTCCTGCAAAAACCGTTCGAGCCCAAAGCATTGCTCGAAATCGTTCGCCGCGCGGTTCAGAAAAGTGTCGAAATCAACCAGAAGCGAGCCGAGGAAAACGCCATCCGCAAGCGCTTGGCAGATCTCACGACACGCGAGTTGGAACTGCTCAGACTCGTCGTGGCAGGCAGGTCCAATAAGCAGATCGCCTCGGATTTGAATATTTCGATCAAGACCGTCGCCAACCATCGTGCCAACCTGATGGCTAAAACACATGCACTAAATGCCGCCGACCTGACGCGCATCAGCACGATCGCCGGCATTAGGCCGCAGTAGGCTGTTCGCCGGTCATACGCCAGATAATCACATCGAATTCCGGTGGAAATTCCACCGGCCGGTTCTTCCATCCACCCTGGCCCCCTTTTGTAGGCATAAATCCCTATGTATTTGAAGCAACTTCGATTCGATTTGACAACAGAAGCATCAATTGCGGCAAATTGATGAAACAACTCAATGCCGCACCGAAATGGGGGACGTGATTCGGTTTTAGTTCGAATACGAATCAAAATCATCGCGCCGCTTTTAAGGGGGGCGGCGCGGTGATCGAGATTCTCGCCAGATGAGGGCTGCCAAGATGGTGTTGTGGCGAAATGAAGCAGTCTAATGGACTCGTCCTCGCTTCGATCGCCATTCGTTTTTGAGGATTCGCAGGAGCGACCATGCAGCGAAAAGAGAAATTCATCGTGAGGCTCGCCATGCGATTGCTGCGCTATGCTCCCGCCCTTCTTTCACTGGTTTTGACAGTTTCAGCGACATTCTGGTTCTGGAATTACCAAATCAGTCATCGCATGGCCGAGGCAATAGGCCTGACAAACGATGATTATGACATCCGGCTCAACGAATCGAAACAAGAAGTGGAGCATAGCTTTGACCGGGTGTACGACTCTCTTCGTTTGATTGCTGCTTTGCCCCGCCAAAGCAGCGATGTTTTTCAAGTGAGTGGCTTCTCCGGTGAATTGAAACCGGTCGTGGGGGCAATCTGCGACAATCTTCAGTCTGACATCGATATCTGCTCGATCACCGTGCTCCTCGTCAATGCCAAGAGCGCTCATGGCCCGAGCACGCAAATAAGTTCCGATTATTCCGTTGAATTTGTTCAATATCGGCAGGCGCCTCGGTCTCGCGATACTGAGATCGAAGAGCAAAACATCATCGTAGAGCATGCACGATATCTCAAGTTGAGATTTCCATCGCCTCATGAACCGACCGACTTGAAATATCCCGCGGTCTCAACAGAGAAAATGGCAAGCATACCAATGCGGGAAAACGAAGAGCGGGACATCATCTACACGGTTCCACTTTACGGACCCGCTGGTGATTTTATCGGCGTGGTTTCTGCTTCTATTTCGCCGAACGTCTTTCGCAAGGAATTGGTCGATCCGGAATTCGTTCTGGTAAGCCCCTTGGCGGATTTTTATATTGCCGCGCCTGAAGCGGCCGCTGCGATTGGAACGGCTTGGAACGACGTCAAACATGGACGCACCGCACCGCAATATTCATTCTCAAAAATCGTCAATTGCGACGTTTCCGACGTTGATCCGTGGGTCGTCGTTGCCGCCGTGCCTCCCGAGACCTTTTTCGCGACCGCCGACTTTCCTCCCATTCTGATCGAATCAAGAACCATTTTGATCGGTGGGCTTGGTTTTTCGAGCATGGTAACGCTTGCCGTCTGGTTGCTGAGCACCAGCCGCTCGCGGGCCATCGCCCGAGCCAAGGAAATGACGATCTCGCTGACAACGGCAAAAGATGCCGCTGAAAAAGCAAATCACGCCAAAAGTGATTTTCTCGCGCGCATGAGTCATGAAATACGCACGCCACTCAACGGCGTGATCGGCATGGTCGATTTGCTCAAGAAAATCGCGATTAATGAAACACAGGTTCGCTACGCAAACCTTGCCCACGAGTCGGCTGATATCCTCATGCTTGTCATCAACGATATACTTGATCTTTCCAAAATCGAAGCTGGCAAAATTGAACTCGAGCAAATCGAGTTTGATCTTCACGGGTTGGTTGAAAACCTGACGGAATTGTTGAGTCCGATTGCTTCGAAGAAGAAGCTGGCGCTGGCGAGTTTCATACGCCCGGAAGTTCCAAAGCTGGTGGTTGGCGACCCCGGCCGAATCCGCCAGGTTCTGACGAACCTCGTCAATAATGCCATCAAATTTACTTCACGAGGATTCATCAGCATTCGCACTTCGCTCGAACATCAGAACGGCCAGGAAGCGATTATACGATTTAAGGTGGAGGACACCGGCGTCGGCATCCCCCCGGACCGAATTGATCGACTGTTCAAAAATTTTTCGCAAGCGGACAATTCCACCACCCGCAAGTATGGCGGCACGGGCCTGGGCCTGGCCATTTCAAAAAGGCTTGTGGAAATGATGGGCGGAAGTATCGGCGTCCAGAGTGAAGAAGGACGCGGAACGACCTTCTGGTTTACACTTCAACTGTTTACCACAGCGCAGACGGAAACACGGGATAGCCGCGCCGTTTGCTCACCTCGCGACGTACGCCTTCTTGCCATAGAGCCGGATCCGACCTACCGGCAAATCCTTACTGAGCAATTTCAAGGATGGTTGTCCCCCGGCTGTGCAGTCGTCAGGCCGGAAGACGCAATGGACACGCTGTGTCGCGCTGCAGCCGAAGGTAATGCATTCAAGATCGCGTTGGTGGCCAGTCGTTTGCCCGAAATGCATAAGCTAATTGACCAGATTTATGCCGATCCGCAGTTCGAGGATATCAAACTCATCGCCCTCATCGACGTCAATGAACGAACGGATGCAGCCGGCGTCCCGCCTGGTTTCTGTGCGCGCCTTCACAAACCTTTGACTCAATCCAGACTGATGGACGTGTTAGTCAATATCATCGGCAGCGATTGCAAAGAGACTTCTGAAACCAAAACTGATAGTCCAGTGATAGAGGATTCGCTCAAGGGCATGCATTTGCTCGTGGCGGAAGACAATGAGATGAATCAGTTTGTCGCGCAGGAGATTCTCAAGCAGGCGGGTTGCACCTGCGACATCGTGGGCGACGGCATATTGGCGGTCGAAGCATTTCAGCGAAGACACTATGACGCGATCCTGATGGATTGCCAGATGCCCGGCATGGATGGACTGGAGGCGGTCGCTCGAATCCGACAACTTGAACATTCGACATCGGGCTTAATCCGCATTCCCATCATCGCTCTGACCGCTGAAGCCGTTCAGGGAGATCGAGAGCGATGCATCAAAGCAGGTATGGACGGTTATGTGAGCAAACCAATCGACGCAAAGGATCTCTTTGCAACCATTCGATCATTGGTCGGGACCCGGACAGACGGGCGAAATGGCGCGGTCGCGTTCACGACAACTCTTCCACCATCTCCGGAGCCGATTGCCGCAAAGAACCTGAACACCGTTGATTCACCGTTCGACCTGAAAGCCTTGCTCAATCGATGCATGAACGACATCGCGTTTGCCAGCAATACGCTTGAAAAATTTGGGCGGCGTGCATCGGAAGACATCGAACTGCTTCGTCGAAGTTTGTCGGCGGGCAACATCGCTGACGTCAATCGCCTGGCCCACAACCTTAAAGCCATCGCCGGACATGTCGCCGCAGCTTCATTATGTAAGGTCGCTTACGAGTTGGAACAAGCCACTGCTCGGAATGACCTGCAAAATATCGAGCGGCAGATGGACCGCCTGGAACACGAAGCAAGCCGCTGCGCCGAATTCATTCCTTTGGCCATCGAGCGAATTGGAGACGTCTGAACGCTAAATGGGGCGAAGCATGGAAGTTTTGATTGTAGATGACAACGAATTTGCGCTGACGGTGCTCCATACGACGCTCACGCGGATGGGTTATCAGACCGTAATGGCTCACGATGGCGCCGAGGCCATGCGTATCCTCCGCAATGGCGACATTCGCCTGGTCATCACCGACTGGGACATGCCGGGAATAAATGGCATCGATTTCTGTCGAAATGTGCGGCATGAAGACCTGTCGGGATATGTCTACATCATCATGCTCACCGCCCGCGAGGGAACCAAGCAACGGCTCGAAGGTCTCTGTGCCGGTGCTGATGATTTCCTCAACAAGCCACTTGACCCCGAAGAGTTGCTCGTCTGCATCAAGACTTCCGAGCGAATTCTTTCTCTGGAAACGCGCGAAGTTGCGTTATTTGCCTTGGCCAAGCTCGCTGAAAGCCGCGACACCGAAACCGGAGCGCACATCGAGCGCGTGCAAGGCTATGCCAAGCTGCTTGCCCAAAATCTGTCTCCGGAGCTAAAGGCCCATTACGGCGTCGATGGAGAGTTCGTACGCCTGATCTATCAGACAAGTCCGCTGCACGATATCGGCAAAGTCGGCATTCCGGATTCGGTGTTGCTGAAACCCGGCAAACTGACGCCGGAAGAATTTGCAATCATGAAGACCCACACGCTGATTGGTGCCCAGACGCTCGAAGCAGCGCTGCGCCGATTTCCCAGCGCCAGATTCCTTCAAATGGCGCGCGATATCGCTCTGACCCATCATGAGCATTTCGATGGACGGGGTTATCCGGAAGGCTTGATCGGTCAGCAGATTCCGCTGTGCGGGAGAATTGTGGCTGTCGCCGATGTGTATGACGCACTCACCAGCGCGCGGGTCTATAAATCCGCGATGAGACACGACCAGGCCAAAGCCATTATCGTTCACGATCGAGGCACGCATTTTGATCCTGACGTGGTTGACGCATTTCTACATGCCGAGCCGGAAATCATCGAGGTTTATAAACGCCTGCAAGAATCTCAAGAACCCATATCATCACGCGAGCCACTCCTCCTGCCGCCGCAGCCCAGCACGCATCCGGTGCCCAACCCCCGCAGAATACTCGTCGTGGAAGATGATGATTATCTGCGAGACAAACTCGTGGAGCTGCTGTCTTCCACGGGTGAACCTGTGATGTCCCCCTGCAACGGGAAGGAGGCACTGAAAATCTGCGAAGAGCACAACCCGAGGCTGATTGTTTCTGACTGGGTCATGCCGAATACCGACGGCGTAGAACTTTGCCGCGCCATCCGCGCCCGGCTTGATACTGACCCGGTCCATCTCATCATGCTGACTGTAAACTCGGAGGTAAGCCATTTACTGGAGGCCTATGAAGCAGGCGTCGACGATTTCATCGCCAAGCCTTTCGATACACAGGAATTGCTCGCACGCGTGCGTGCGGGACTTCGATCCGTCAAGATGCATGATGAACTCATACAAAAAGCAGCCGGTTCCAGGGCACTGAATGCTCAATTGGCGACTGTAAATAATCATCTGGAGCGACTCTCGTTGACAGACGAACTGACCGGCTTATTCAATCGGCGGTGCGCGATGCTGCGAATTGAAGAACAATGGACCATTGCGGAACATACCGGCCAGCCGTTGTCGGTGGCGCTTTTGGATGCCGACCATTTCAAGCAAGTAAATGACAGCTATGGACACGATGCGGGGGATTACATCCTGCGCCGGCTGGCGGGCATCGTTCGCGACCAGACTCGCGGCACGGATATCATCTGCCGAGTGGGCGGCGAAGAATTCCTGATCATCTTTCCATTACAAACGGTCGAGGAAGCCGGCGTCTGCGCCGAACGATGCCGCAAAGCCGTGGAAAATGATGTTTTCGCCATCGGCCATGCCCATGCCAGAACGACGATCAGCATCGGCATTGCGGGACGCACCCGGCAAATGACACAGTTTCCCGATCTGCTCAAAGCCGCAGATCGGGCACTCCTTTGCGCCAAGCGGGCGGGACGAAATTCTGTTTACGTAAGCAGTCTTAATGAGGGGGATTCTGTCATGACTGGTTCTGAATCGATTCCTAAGGTAGATGTTCTTCCAGGGCAATCACAAGCGCCGATTGATGTCGCAGCCGTTTTGAAGCGTTGTGGGGGCGATGCGAAATTCGCGGCCGCAGTCACTGAGCGTTTCCGCAGCCAGGCGGGACAGGAAGTACAGCGTGTTGCCAGTGCACTTGCTGAAGGAGATTCCGATTCACTCAGGCGTTCAGCGCACACGGTTAAGAGCATGGCGGCTTATATGGGCGCTCAACACGCCGCCGCCCTCGCCAAGCAAATCGAAGATTTGGCACGAGCACAGCAACTCGATGATGTCGAGAAGCTGGTCAACATGCTGCGTGAGCAGGTGGATCAAACCACGGCGTGGATTGCACAAAGTATGAATCCCGCCGTGTTCAAATCGATGTAACCGCGAAGTTTGGTGAAAGCTGGCACATGGCAAATATCCTGGTCATTGATGACACGCCTTTCTGGCGCGAGCTTGCAGCCGATGTCCTGAAACAACTGGGATATACCGTCCACTGCGCCGAGGATGGACTGAACGGACTGGAATTGCTTCGGCAAAACGGCGCCAATCTGATTCTTCTCGATGTGGAAATGCCTCATATGGAGGGCCTGGCCTTTCTTGAACAGATCCGCCGAAGCGATCAATGGAAGCACGTGCCGGTCATCATGCTGACTGGCGATATGCGAAAGGAGCACGTTCTCCAAGCAAAGAAACTCGGTGTAGTTGATTATTTGCTCAAGGCAAGATTTTCCCCCGCTTACCTGCTCGAACGAATACAACGCTGCTTGAAACCGATGGTGCAATCTGGAACCAATTCTATCGAAGGGGCGGCCCCCCCTTCGCCAAAACCAGAAATCAAATCGACCGCCACCGAGCCGTCCTCGCCAAGAGCGATTGCTTCCGGATACCCAGCGCTTTTGGACCGCGATCGAAGTCTCGCTCGCGCTCGTCAAGCCCTGAATGGCCGAACCCTGTCCGGCGTGGTTGCTGAAGTCATCGCTCTTACAGCCTCTTCAAGAGTTGACATGCCTGGCTTGGCGGCGAGCATCGCGCGCGATTCGTTATTGTCAGTGCAAGTTCTCCGCGCAGCCAACACCGCCAATTACGTAACCCATCACGGAACAATTGCAAACTTATCCGAAGCCGTGCGAAATCTGGGTTGCCTCGCGGTCCGTAATATCGCTGCTGCCCTGGGTGTCTTTGAAGCAATGGCTCCCACTTCACCTGACGGCTTTAACCCAATTCGCTGCTGGCAGCATTCATTCACGGTTGCAACCCTTTGCAGTTTGTTCTCTGCGGAGCCCACCAGCGGCTTGCCCTATTTAATTGGACTCTGTCATGACTTAGGCGAAATTCTGTTCCGAACGCATTTTGCCGACGAATATCAGCAGGTTTTGACCGTTCAGCAAACCACTGGCGAGCCGAGGCAGATCATAGAAAAAGCAATGTTGGGTGTGACGCATAGCGAACTGGCGATTACCATTCTGAATAGCTTTCAACTTCCAAAATCACTATGCGTTCCGATTCAGGAATATCATGCAAACGGCCCCGCCTCGCGCGGTGGAAGCAATTGGGTGCGTCTACTCCGACTGGCCGACCTGTATGCCAACGGAATGCTTCTGGCCTGCTCAGGCCAATCACCAGTCGGCCCGGTCAACCTCGCCGACGTCCGCGCAGCCACAGGAAAGAATAACCCACCTCATCCGGACGCCGATCTGCTTCGTGCCGAAATATTCAGTCTCACAGCCGTGCTGGCACGCCTGCCGACACGCGAGCAGGCGGAAGTCCTTGCCGCGCCTTACCCTCGCCGGTCCGTTCGAATTTGGCTCGCTCGATCTGAAACCTTTGCAGCATTGGATCCACTGGAAACCGCGCTGCGGTCCCTCGCCGAAGTCACGGTAAGCGTGAAACTTCCCAACGCCGACGAAGCCGCCGAGCATGACGGGCTCGTCGTTGCTGCTCCCAGCACTTCGCTATCTGGTTTTACGGGTCCGGAAATTGAAAAAGCCGCCACGCGCCATCGCGTCGCGCCATTGCCGGTTCTGTGGCTCACGGGTCGCATCGAACCCGGACCTCTTCCTGTTCAGCCACAAATCTCGCCGATGCCTTTGGATCGACTCGCCAATTTTGTTTCCAGCATCGAACCGCAGCCGCCTTTCAAACCCGTCACGCAAACGCAGTTTCCTCCAGTCAATCCGATTTAAGTCATTTCAGGTTTCCATCCAAGTTTGAAGATCGTCATGAAGCAGATAAATTCTTATTTGAGTGATTATATAACCACGCTACAATTCCGGAATTAATCCGTGTTCACTGTTATTTGTGTAAAGAATCCATGCAATGAGCCCGGCGGGACTCGAACCCGCGACCCTGTGATTAAAAGTCACATGCTCTACCAACTGAGCTACGGACTCCCACTGCGAGGCGGGGATTGTACGCATTCTATCCAAGATTTGAATTGCCCTGATTGCCAAATTGTGAGTAGACTTATGCATTGAATACCATCTTGGAACGGCATCGATGAAAAAAACGTGGCGGAACGTCATTTTGGCGGCAATTTTACCGGTCCTAACGTCCCGGGCGGAAGATATCGAAGGCCCTCAACCCGCAGCGCTGGATCAGCCCCAGATCAATGCCGCGCTTACCGTGGGTGGGCCGGCGGGGGCCGGAAACGTCCTGGTTGCGGATTTTGGCTTTGGCATCACAACCATCAATATTACCGCATATCTCGACACCGGCGCCAGCGGCGTGCTGATCAGCTCCGACACCGCGGATGCATTGAATCTTGCTCACGACACCTACAATGGCCAGACGATCGTCTATTCCGACGTCGGCGTCGCCGGCTCGGACAATTTCCACGTATCTCAGCCAATTTATGTGAACCTCGCCCCGTTCACCCCGTCAACCGACGGCGAAAATATCGCCAGCTATACCCAGGCATTTGGCCCCCTTCGCACGCAAATCGGCCCATTGAATCAAACCGATCCGAATCTGGCCGGGTTGGACGTATTGGGCACTCCGGTCATGCACAACAAGGTGGTCGTCATCGACCCGCGACCCGCCAATACGTTCGTCGATACCTCGCGCGTCACTCTGTACGATCCCGGTGATTCGAACATCCCCACCGTCGGTCGTCACATCTTGATGACCAAGACAGATTTTTCCCAGTTCACACAGGTATCGCCCGACGGCGCGCCGGGGCCTTCACAGGCGCCCAATCCAATCATCGGACGCGATCCCACCAAATCTCCGCAGGCGGGCGATCCGCCGGGCGTGACCGTTTCGCTCGGTTCGCTCTCGGCTTCAGGTAATTTCCTGTTCGACACCGGCGCGGCCGCCTCGATGATCTCCACGTCCATCGCGAGCAGCCTGCATGTACGATACGTTGCCGGCACAAAGGATACTGAAAATCCGCAACTCGAGCTTTTTGACCCAGGACACCCCGGTAATCCCGGCACTTATATCGCTGGACAATTCACCCTGCCCATCGGAGGCATTGGTGGTTCAACCACTATTGCCGGATTTTACCTCGACAACCTGATGCTTCCCACGCAGGAGGGGCTCAGTAATCCGAACAACAACATCAATTTCCGCGATGCTCCGGTCCTGGTCAGCGACATTTCCGTGGTTAATCCGTCAAACCATTCGACGCTTACGTTGGACGGCGTGTTTGGAATGAACCTGATCGAGCCCAGCGCTTTCGTGGTGCAAGCGCCAGGCGATTTCTTTCCGACTATCGGTGCATTGACACCCAGCGCGTTCAACTACATCACATATCAGCAGGATTACGATTCGACGCATTCAATGCTGGGACTGGACATTAACCCCAATCCGCCGGTAGCTAATCCGTTGGATTGGGTTCCATTTGAAAGCACCGAGTGGAACAGAACTGACATTAACTGGATAGATATAAGCGATCCCAATTTTTTTGCCGCCTATCAGGACGGTCGCGCCGTCGTCTTCAACGATTCACCCGTACTCACGGACGTCTTTACCATTTACATCTCTGACGCGGTGTCGCCGTCCGATGTGCAGATCATTGCCAATGGAAATGGATTGACTTTCCTTGCCGGTGCGGGAATCACAGGAACATGCGGCCTGACTAAATCAGGCACGAAGACTGCCACGTTTTTCAATTCCAACAGCTACACCGGCCTGACCGACATCCAACAGGGCACGCTCGCCTTCAATGCGAGACAAAATATCGGGGCGGTTCTCGTTCGCGCGGGCGGACATCTGGTCATGCGCACCAGCCAGACGTTTGCAGGCCTGAACATGGACGGCGGTGATGCGGTACTCACGGCCGGTGGCAACAAAGTGCTGGTTCTCAGCACGCTGTTGGTCAGCGGTAACGGCAAGCTCGATATCAACGACAACAAGATGATCTTGGATTCCACTGCCATGTCCAAGAGCGACCTTCGCGACATGCTCCGCGCCGGCTATAATAACGGAGCATGGAACGGCATCGGACTGACCAGCAGCAGCGACGCAGCCAGCAGCATCAGGGATTCGATCGGGTTCATCGACAATCGTATCCTGCACCTGACCCAGTTTGGCGGCGAAACAGTGACCGATGACGCTTTGCTTGTGAAATCCACCTATGCGGGCGACGCCAACATGGACGGCATGGTCGATCTGATGGACGTTTATTCGTTGGCGCTGAACTGGCAGACAATCGATTCCTACTGGTACGAGGGCGATTTCAATTACGATGGATCGGTGGATGCCCGCGACCTGACCATTTTGGCGCATAATTGGCAGGCCGGGGTTGGAAATCCGTTGCCGGGCGACAGCCTGTCACCGATTCTCAATTCATTTGGTCTGCCTCCGACCGCCGTCCCGGAACCCGCGGCATTGGGAACAATCGCGCTGTTCATAGCCGTCGGTGGTAGCCGCCGGTTGCGCACAAGCATCAAGCGACTATAATTCTCTCATGCCCCTGGCACGCGACCGCTGCATTTGCCTTCGAAAGGTCGAATACAGCGAAACCTCACAAATTCTCACACTTTTTGCCCGCGAGCATGGGATCATCCGCGCCATCGCCAAGGGTGCGCATCGGCGCACCAAAGCCGGCGCGAGCAAATTTGATGGTGGAATCGATCTGCTCGACTCGGGCGAAGCGGTTTTCACACACGCGTCTGAAAAAAACCTCGGCACGCTTTGTGAATGGTCTCTTCGCGATGGCCATCGCGAAGTTCATAAGCATTTACGGGCCATGTACCTTGGGCAATACGCAGCCGAGTTGATCAGCACGTTGATCGAGGAAAACGATCCACATGTCGATCTGTTCGATCGATTTGAATCGATCCTGACCGAGTTGCCGACATCGCGAACCGAAGAAGCGTTTCTGGCGTTCGAGCTTGACCTGTTCCGCGAAGCGGGATACCTGCCGCAGCTTACAGATTGCGTCAATTGCGATCAGCCTGCCGCCGACCGCGCGTGGTTTTCTCCTTCGCGAGGCGGCCTGATCTGTAGGAATTGTGAAGGCGTTGCGCCGGATCGTATTCCTATCGATCCAAGATTGGTTCGAATCGCCCAGACGATCATGAACCTGCCTCGTGCAAATGGTTCACCACAGCGCCTGCCGCACCTGACGAGGCATCAGACCGACCCGCTGAACAAACTGCTGGCCGAGCACATCGAGCACACACTGTCGCGAAGGTTGCGGCTGACGGGATATGTATTGGCCAACGGCAGATGATGTACTGCGTAGCGACTATCATGGGCAATTCACGCCCAGTTTTTTCCCCCATTCTTGAAGAACCGGCATGATGCCGGGGTGCAGTTCCACGCCGTTTTTGAGTTGATCTTCGCGGCGTTTTAGACCGGCTTCGCCGGGCAGGCGCACGCGTTCGAAGCCTTCGCGCGGCTGATTCTTTCGGCAGGCATCGGCCATCCATTGTGCCTGACGCGTGAACTCTTCTGTTCCACCGAACAGGGCGGGATCGAATATTTGCAGAAAGACGCTCGCGCCCCAACCTTCGGTTGGATCGGCCCGGCCAAATCCCGCCAAGCCGCTGGTCATGGCTTCGACGAGCAGGCCCAACGCATAACCCTTGTGGCCATGATCGAGTCCGCCAATCGGCAAGAGTGCGCCGGGCGGTTTCTGG
Source organism: Tepidisphaeraceae bacterium (assembly GCA_035545895.1). GTDB lineage: Bacteria > Planctomycetota > Phycisphaerae > Tepidisphaerales > Tepidisphaeraceae > DASZXJ01. The sequence goes on from DASZXJ010000241.1 coordinate 33,180, forward strand.
AACAGCACCGCTGGATCATCCGAAAGCCGGCCATTGCTATCAATCAACCATTTTCCTGGCAGTTTGCCGCCTTCCTTGTGCAAGCGATTGGTCAGGCCATTGGTGGTGATCGACATGGAGATATCGATCATGACCGGCTGCCCATCGGTCGGCCAGGCTGCGGCGATGGGGTCGGGCGTATACAGCGGCTGGATTCCGCCGTGCGGCGCGACCGTTCCCTGCGATGGATCCGAGCAGCTCAGGATGATCATCAGCTTTTGATCGGTCACGCGCTTGAGGTAGGCCGCCAGGCACGCGATGTGATGGCTGCGACGAATCGCGACGCAGCACGATCCGTTTACTTTCGCGCGTTGGATCGTCAGATCAATCGCGCGCACGACCAGCCATGGCCCGGGGAGGCGCTGACCGTCCCAGGTAATCGCAGCGGGGTAATCGGCAATTACGCGCGGGTCGCCGGTTTTGGTCATCGTTCCTTTTTGCAGGGCATCGAGATAAGGACGGAGCAGTTGCAGGCCGTGTGTCGTATGGCCAAGCAGATCGCCTTCAACCAGTATTTCAGCGACGGTTCTGGATTTGTCCGCATCCAAACCCGCCTTGGCGAGAAGTTGGGTCGCAAACGTTGTCAATTCAGTTGCGGAATATCGATTAGCCATTGCAGGTAGATTAAGATGTTTTGCCGCTTGCTCAACAGGAGCCCCACTGGTGGTCCGATCGGCTCGGATAAACTCTGATTTGCAACAACTGCCAGCAACATTGAAGTCACTTTGCGGGTTCTGCTGGCCTCTTATGCGCGAAGTCAGGGTGTGGCGGCAATGCGAATCATCGCGTAGAATAGTGAGCCAGGCGCCTGTGGTGAAACGGATATCACTTCGGTCTTCGGAACCGACATTCAAGGTTCGAATCCTTGCAGGCGCATTCGGGCGGTTTCCTTCTCGCCAGTAACTTCTTCATAGACCGTTTCCTCGCTTCGACATGCACCTTCATCGCCGGCCGATCTGGGGAATGATCGCATGTAATATATACAAAAAGAGAAACGATGGGTTATTTCGCAGGCTTCGGTGAGAATCGTGCTTAGGCCACTTTTCGGGCGGGCGGTTGCTGCGCCGTTGATTGGCTTGCCGGCTCGTGACCGGTGATTCGTTCAACCATCTGCGATCCCCTGCTGCGGATGCTTTGAATCACGATGCCTTCGCTGATTATCTCCACGATCCAGACTCGAACGATCGTTGCCGCAAAAGCCGCCAGCGCGACCCCGGCATAGCTGATGATCAGGCGTTCGATATCAATCTCTGCCACAACTGAAAGTTGCTTGCGACCATAGGCGGAACGCTCGTTGGGTGGAGACATGAAAAACGCATATCCGCCCGCATAGTCCGGCCCATACAACCCGTTGGCGCCGAGCGATTCCTTCATTCGCCAAGGGGGATAAAGGGTCATCAAAAACGCGATGATGATTGCAAAGAAGATGATCGCGCGGTTCTGTCGCATGGGGATACCTTTGTTGATGAAAGCAGGCTGGCTGCAATCAATGACATCGGCCAGTTCGGGCATTGTCATAACGAACCTGAAGAAGAAAAACTTCTGCTTGCCGCTGATTTCCTGACAATTTCGTTGCTGGCCCGAAAAATGAGGTTTATATTGGATAAACCTGCGGAGGATGGACTTCACACACTGGAAGAGCGCGGGCAGTTGACGTGGCAACAACTTAATTCGCGGGGCGCTGGCGATCGATCACTCCTCATGTCCGCCGGCGCGGCAGCTTCGGCAATCACCTCTGCCGGTCTGCTTGATCCGTGTGGTTCGCGCTGTTTGCCGAAGTCGTAATCGCCTCCGCCTTACCCCTGAATCGTGCCGTTTTAGACGCTTTATGCGAGCCGCTTGACTTGCGCGCCGACGGCACCCGTTGGTCTTCTTACAGAGGAGCCCACCCATGCCAGCCCCCCATGATCGCTTCGAGCAACTCGAACAACGTACGATGATGTCCGCCTCGGTCTCCAGCGCCATCGAAAGTTACGACGGCACGGCCAACAACCTGCTGCATCCCGATTGGGGAAGTATCAACCAGGCGCTTTTGCGAATCGCCAAAGCCGCCTACGCGGATGGATTATCCATGCCCGCCGGCGCCAATCTTGCCTCAGCGCGCGCGATCAGCAACGCGGTCAACGCGCAGGGCGATGTGGATATCCTCAATACCTCTCATCTGTCTGCGTTTGCATATGAATGGGGACAATTCATCGATCACGACATCGACCTTACCAGTGACGGCACGACCGGCGAATCGTTCAACATTGCCGTGCCGCAATCCGATCCGTATTTCGATCCGAACGGTTCGGGCACTGCGGTCATCCCGCTGACGCGATCGGAATATGTCGCCGGCACGGGCGTGACCTCGCCGCGCGAAAACCCCAACGATATCACCGCATTTATCGATGGTTCCATGGTTTATGGCTCAACCGAATCGCGCGCCTTGGCGCTGCGAACGCTGGTCGGCGGATTGATGAAAACCAGCAGCGGCAACCTGTTGCCGCTCAATACGATGGGTCTGGATAACGCAACCGCCGGCGGCGATCCAACCACGTACTTTGCCGCCGGCGATGTGCGCGCCAACGAAAATATCGAATTGACTTCTCTTCAGACCCTGTTCGTCCGCGAGCACAATCGACTGGCCACAAAGATCGCCCAGCAAAATCCAACCTGGACCGATGAGCAGATTTTTCAGAAAGCAAGATCGCTGGTGATCGGCGAAATCCAGGCGATCACCTACAACGAGTTTCTGCCGGCGCTGCTCGGCAATGGCGCGATCAGAAACTACACGGGTTATAAGGCCAAAGTTAACCCCGGCATCACCAACGAATTCTCGACGGCTGCGTTCCGGTTCGGCCATAGCATGGTCGGCAACGATGTCGAATTCCTCGACAACAACGGCGAAGACGTTCACGATGATGTCTCCTTCGCACAAGCATTTTTCAATCCGGCATTGCTCCAGGAAACCGGCATCGATCCGATCCTGAAATACCTGGCCAGCGATAATTCACAGCAACTGGACGTCAAGATCGTCGATCCGCTCCGCAATTTCCTGTTCGGTCCTCCGGGTTCGGGCGGGCTGGACCTGGCATCGCTGAACATTCAGCGCGGCCGGGATCACGGGCTGGCGGATTACAACTCCACGCGTGCAGCGCTGAGTTTGCCGAAAGTGACCAGCTTCGCCCAAATTACATCTGATCCAGAGCTTCAGCAAAAGCTCCAATCTGTTTACGGCGACGTCAACAACATCGACCTATGGGTTGGAGGGCTCGCTGAGGATCACGTACGCGGCAGCAACCTTGGACCGACGTTCCAGCGCATCGTCGCCGATCAGTTCACTCGCTTGCGCGACGGCGATCGCTTCTGGTATCAACGCAGCCTCAGCGGCGCTGATCTGCGAATGGTCGAAAACACCAGTTTGGCCGATGTAATCAGTCGCAATACGACAACCACCAATCTGCAGGACAATGTGTTCGTCTTTAATACCACCATCAGCGGCAAGGTCTTTGCCGATCTCAACGGCGACGGCCGTCAGCAGTTCCTTGAAGCTGGGCTGCCCGGTCAATCCGTCAATCTGCTCGATGCCGATGGCAATGTTGTCCAGACCGCGACGACTCTGCTGAATGGAAACTACAAATTCGAAGGCGTGCAGCTCGGCGAATATCAGGTGCAGGTCCAACTCGCGGCAGGTTGGAAATTAACCACCGTTCTCCCGGCTGGAATCACCGTGACACGTGGGATGAACTTCGACAATATTTCCTTCGGCGAACAATCCGCCAAACAGCAACCGCCGAACAATCCGTGGCACGATCCGTTCCCGAGGAACCTTGGCGACCTGATTCACAGGATTTTCAATTGACGTTTTATTCAGCGTCAAAGTGAATGTGAACATTCGCCAGCGAGCCGCGCATCAGGTGAAGCTGGCCTCGAAATGATTTGGGAGGTATCGCGACTGCATCAAGCAGTCGGCCGTTGCCGTGCGAATCGATGTGACCCAGCACCAGGATCGGCTGCGTTTCCTGTAACGCCACATCGGTTCGCCACGGCGCGGCAAGGTTGCTTTCAAATGACTCCGACAATTCCTCGGGCACGAGCATCTCGTCGAGCTTTTGCCCACTGAGGAGAATCATGCAAAGCTTGCCATCCACAGGATGTTGAATTGGCGACTCGATGGATGTTATTTCGATCTGCCACCGCCGAATGGTTGGATTGATCGTCGAAAGCTCGGATGAATTGCTCGCGCGATTCAATTCGTAACGCACATCGTTCAGCAATCGTTGCGGATGGCGGGTCGCAATTGACCGGCGAAGCATGACGGGCGAAAAGGCACCGGTTCCCACGGTCATTCGAGCAATTTCATGAGTGCCGTCGTCGCGCAAGTATTGAATGATTTGCGCAAAACTATCGTGCAGGCGAGGCAGCGAAGGCTGGCACACTTCGATTTCCTCGGTGATCCGCTGAAGATTGTCCCAGTCTTCACCGGCCATGAGATGATCGAGCTGCGACACGTTTTCGCTCAGCAGCGCCACCTGCTGTCCGGTTCGCAAAGGCATCCAGGGAACTAAGATTGCCATCGCGCTGCCCGCGCCCAGCAGAATCGCAAGGGCAAGCACAACCGGTACCGGACGCAGTTCTTCCGGCGAGATTTCCCTGTGTTGCCAACCATTTTTGATCAGGATGTATGCGGGCAGCAGAATGCCGAGGATCGTGATGAGTTGAATGACCGGCGAGATCGCGGCTTGCAGTGTGTTATGACAAAGATGAATTGCAACCGTGAGCAGGAACCCGGCAACGCAGGCCGCGAACGGCGCTGATCCGCCCTGCCTGGCCTTGCGTCGGCCGAGCCACATCGCCGAGCCGGCGCCCAAGGCATCCCACAATCCATGCGTGGTGGACATCGTCACGTATCGTCCCAGATATTCGGTGATCGGCTGACCGACTCCGAGGAAATCGATGTAGCCATAACAGTTGCTTTCGATCAATCCAAACACCATTCCCGCCAGCGCACCGCAGCACAGCGCTGCCTGGGTCGTGCGAATCCACTTCATCCGAATCATCACCAGCACCGGAACAAGCTTGGCAACTTCCTCGGCGATGACGAAACCCACGAAATTTGCGGCAATAAACAGCACCTGTGACGAACTGGCAGGCTGACCGTGCGGCGGTGGAATGTATTCGCTGATCGGTCCCAAAATGTCCGGGCGT
>DASZXJ010000242.1:0-2570 GCA_035545895.1 Tepidisphaeraceae bacterium
CTGGAATATCTGATGAAGCATGCAGGCCAGGTGGTGACGCGCACCATGCTGCTCGAAAACGTCTGGGACTATCACTTCGATCCGCAGACCAACGTGATCGACGTGCATATTTCGCGACTGCGCTCCAAGATCGACAAGGGATTCGAGCGGCCACTGCTGCATACCATTCGCGGCGCAGGGTACATGATCCGTGACGGCATTCGCTGAGACCGGCGCGCGTGTAGTTGCCCGGGTGATGCGGATCGACGCTGGTCGGATAGCACAAGTTCGCGGTGATCGTGACTTTGTGCGGGATCGCCACCGACGTGGCGGCCTGCAAATTATCAATTCCCGGGGCCGTGGAACGGCACCGAGCTGCAAGATATCGTAGAAGCACGATCTCGGCAGACCGTGATTGGGGCGGTCAGCATCTCTCTTGTCGGGCGAAGATCACACCTCGCCGGAAGGTGGATTGATCTCCGAGTGTGACCCGAGGTGGACACCGAAACTGACCAGCCTCGATGTCAAACTGCACGATTGGTTTGGTCGGACTACCTGTAGTAATCGCCGTATCCCAGGGCGGCGACGGTAGCCAAGCTTACCTTTGGTACCAGGTCTTATCCGGGCGCAACCGGCGATTCTGCGCAGGTGATTCACCTTTCGCATCGGCATCCATGCCGGCGATATCATTATCGACGATGACGACATATTCGGCGGCCGGGTCAATGTCGCCGCAAGTGGACTTCGTGCAGTCTTCTTTTCGGACTTGGGGCGCCGGTACTGGCGTGGCTCCAACGCGCAGCAGCGGGATAAGTAAGCCACAAGGGACTTGCCGGACCAGCCCACGCCAAGGAGCCGCGAGAAGGCTTCACATGAACGTAGTTCCCGTGGGCGTGCACAGTTACAAAGCTATTACAATCTGTTCCGCCATGGTTCGCGGTTTCCGCAACGCCACGTTCCAAAGATCCATTGACTTTCTCAGAGAAACTGCGGAAATTTAAGCTGGTTTTTTCCGCGATTTGGTTTTTGCATATGAATATTGCCACGCCGGTATTGCGTCCCGGTCAGGATCTTAAATTACATGTCGATCCGTCACCTGACACGGCCATAGCTATTGCGCAAAACCTGAGCATTAAGTCGTCGCCTGTTCACACCGGAGGCGACAATAGGGAAGAGGCGAACGTCCAAAAGCGGGCCTATCCCGCTGCGGCATCAACACCGACCTTGAATGCTGCCAAAGATGTGCGTTTTGATTTCAATGATGGCGCGCGCATCTTTTGTCCCCCGGGAGAATATTCGTGGAAGGTGATCATCCGGGATCTCGATACCGGGAACGTGCTGTTTGAGACGGAGTTTGCTGGCGGCTACGTGAACAGCAGCAAACGTTACTACATCCGGTTTGGTATCGAAGTCTTCCAAAATGGCGAACGCGTCGTCGAACATCAATATTCCGCTAAAGATCGGGACGTGCTGATCCAGTTTCCCGTCGGTACGCTTGGCGATCCGATGGGCTGGTTTCCATATGCCGTCAAATTCAAGGAAAAGCACGGCTGCAAACTGAGCTGCGCCATCGGGGCGCCGATGATCGAGCTCTTCCGTGACGCCTATCCGGACATCGAATTTTTGACCCATGAAGAGGTCAAGCCGGAGCGATACTATGCGACCTATAGCGTGGGTCTGTTTTTCGATGACAAGGACTTCCTCTATCAGCCCACTGATTTTCGATTTGTCGGTCTGCACCGGACGGCGGGATATATCCTGGGCGTCGATCCGACCGAGCAAGCGCCGCGTATCGTCATCAAGGATGAGGGGCGGCCAATCGCCGAGCCGTACGTCTGCATTGCGGTGCAGAGCACGACGCAAAGCAAATACTGGAATAATCCGTATGGCTGGCGCGAGATCGTGTCGTTTCTCAAAGCGTCCGGCTACCGGGTGGTCTGCATCGACCAGAAGGCGACCCACGGCACCCAGCTAATCTGGAATCATCTGCCGAACGGCGTCGAGGATGAGACCGGCGACAAGCCGCTTGCCGAACGATTTCGCTATCTCAAGCATGCCGATTTCTTCGTTGGGCTGTCGAGCGGACTGTCCTGGTTGGCCTGGGCCGCAGGCACGCCTGTTGTCATGATCAGCGGATTTACCCATCCGACCAATGAATTCGAGACGCCCTACCGCGTCATCAACTTCCACGCCTGCAACAGTTGCTGGAACGATCCGGCCGTGCGCTTCGACCACAAGGATTTCCTGTGGTGCCCGCGGCACGCCAACACGCCCCGGCAATTTGAATGTACGCGGCTCATCACAGCCGATCAGGTGAAACAGGTTATCGCGCGCGTTCCGGGTTTTCGAGGGACGCAAGAAAGATGATTTCGCCCGCACAGGGCAAATGATTTTGATCGGGGCTTGAGGCGGGGCGAGCAATGCAGACGATTTCCAGCGGCGTTAGCGTCGACGTGTCATCGGGGAGCACTGAAACCGGCGATACCGTGTTGAGTGGCGGAACGCTGTTCGTTGAAGCCGGCGCAAGCGCCGTCAATACCAACGTGGACGGCGGCTTTCTGTTCGCCTCGGGAACGACGACCGGCACCACG
>DASZXJ010000243.1:0-8297 GCA_035545895.1 Tepidisphaeraceae bacterium
CTCAAAATGGGCCGCCGGCTGGCCATCCTTGGTCACCACGGTCCAATTATCCGGCAATAAGTCCACATCGCGGTGCCCCATGACCACCATGGGCTCAACCGCCAAAGTCATGCCCGGCCTGAGCTTAAAATCACCTCGCAACTGTTCGGCCGTCACGAAATTGGCGACCTTCGGGTCTTCGTGCATGCTGCGGCCAATGCCGTGGCCGACAAACTCGCGAACCACCGAAAACCCGTTGCTTTCAACGTGATGCTGCATCAATCGGGCGATGTCCGTCCATCTCCGATTCGGCTTCATGTTGTTCAATGCCAAGGCAAGCGTCTGCTTGGTTACATCCAGCAGCTTTTGCAAGCCTGGCTCAATGTGTCCGACCGCGACCGTCGTGGCAGTGTCGGCACAATAACCTTCGAGCATCAGCGCCAAATCGAGCGTCACGATGTCGCCATTGCGCAGTTGGCGCTGGCCCGGAATGCCGTGCACCACTTCATCATTCACGCTGATGCATGTCTCGGCAGGAAATCCTTCGCCGGGCTTATAGGTTGGATAGTTTTTCGACAATCCAACTGCCCCGCTGATGGCCAGTTCGCGGCGGGCGATTTCGTTCAGTTCGAAAGTGGTGATTCCGGCTTTTACTGCCTCGCGCATCCGCGCGAGGATGTTGCAGCCGACTTGTCCGGCACGCCGCATCATTTCAATCTCGCGGCGCGTTTTAATTACGATCGGCATAACTCGAATGACGAGTGATGAATGGCGAATGACAGATCGGTTCTGTCATTCGGCGATCAACATCAAATCATTTCCTCAATACTGCCTGCCCTTGATACGCTTGCCCTTTTGGCCGGGGCCGGAGAGGAACCCGCCGTAATTACGCATCAATAAATTCGCTTCGATTCGTTGAACCATGTCCAAAGCGACGCTCACGACAATCAACAAACCTGTGCCGCCCAGGAACTGGGTAATATTCGGATCGATGACAAGCCAGGCGCTAACCGCGGTCGGAACCACCGCAAGCACACACAAAAACGCCGCACCGACATATGTGATGCGCTGCATCACGCGTTCAAGATAATCGCTGGTGCGCTTGCCCGGACGAAGACCGGGAATAAAGCTGCCATAATCCCGCAGTTGATTTGCCATTTCCTTGGGCTGGAACTGCACCGTTGTCCAGAAATAGGCGAAGAAATAGATCATCGCAACTTCGGTCACGATGTATACGAAAGCGCCGCGATTGAATTCCATGTTGAGGAATCCAAAGATTCTTCCCCATACGCTATGGGTATTGCTTGCAGTCTCCGCGGCACGGATTGAATTGGACAACCAGCCAAACAGCATGCCCGGAAACAGCATGAGGGACTGAGCGAAAATAATCGGCATCACGCCGCCATGATTGACTCGAAGCGGGAGATATTGGCGTTGCCCGCCATAAACTCGCCGGCCGCGCGTGTGCTTGGCCTGCTGGATTGGAATGCGGCGCTGCGCCTGCGTGATGAGGATCGACCCGGCGATGATAAATACGAATGCAGCGGCCAGGAAAAGAACCTTGCCGGGAGTCATCGTGCGAGTCGCGTCGCCGCTGTTGCCAAGATTGAGCTGTGTGACCAGTCGAATAATCGCATCAGGCATTCGACCGACGATGCCTGCGAGAATGATCAAGCTCACGCCATTGCCCAGGCCATATTCGTCGATCTGCTCGCCGAGCCACATCAGGAAGATGCAGCCAGCAGTCACCGCAAACGAGCCCATGACCCAGAACTGAGTTGTATTACGAAACAGCGGTTGAACCAGCGGCTGGCCGGTGCCGGGATGGTGCATGTAGCTCATCCACATGATGCCCTGAATCAGGGCAAGGGGGACGGTTGCGTAGCGGGTCCATTCCTGGATTTTCTTACGGCCGGTCTCACCTTCCTTTTGCAGTTTTTCCAAAGAAGGGACAACCGTGGTCAGAAGCTGGAAAATAATCGAAGCCGAAATGTAAGGCGTGACGCCAAGACCGAAAATCGTGCTTGCAGAAAGATTGCCGCCTGAGAACAAAGAAACATAACTCGCCAAGCGACCGGCGGCTGTGTCGTCGCCCGCCTTATCAGCAGCGGCGGCGAACGAACTTTGATCGACGCCGGGAATCGGAACGTGATAACCGATTCGATAAATGGCGAGCATAAACAGCGTGAACAAAACCTTGTTTCTCAGTTCCGGCACACGGAAGATATTGATGAAGGTTTTGAACATGATGACTCGTCAATTCTAGGAACCCAGGTCAAGCGCGGAACAAGTCCGAGCCGTGCACGAGCCTTATCCCTCGGACTTGGGGGCTTCGAGAGGTGCTGCTGCGGGTTCTTCCTCGGTTTTCCTGGATTTCTTCGCGGGCTGCTCACGCGGAACAAACTTCTTCTTTTCCTTGGGGAATTCGAAGGCTTCGCCCTTGCCATTCTGAGCAGTTCCCCCGGCAGCCGTGATTTTTTGATGGGCGGATTTGCTGTACCAGCCCGCGACAACAGTCAAACGCTTTCCCATTTCGCCATTGCCCAGGATCTTCACGGGCTGTTTGTCGTCGGGAATAAGTCCCTTTTGCAACAATGCGGACTGATCCACAGTCGAGCCATCGTCAAATGCGGAGAGATCAGAGACGTTTACAACATGGAACCGTCGTTCAAAATTCTCGTTGCTGAATCCACGAATGGGAAATCGGCGGAAAAGTTCGGTCTGGCCACCTTCATAGGTGGGCTTGATATACGTACCCACGCGAGCCTTGGAACCCTTGGTGCCTCGGCCGCAGGTCTTACCACGGCCGCTCGATTCACCGCGGCCTTTGCGACGCCGGGCCTTATGTGCCCCTGCCTTTGAGGTTACTTCATGGATCATGCTCATAATTCAACTTCAGATGTCAGAAGACAAGTTGCAGAGTACGACACAATTCAGAGTCTGCCGCTGGTCTTAATCCCTCTGACCTTATTTACGCTGTCACTAATTCTCCGGCTCCCTTGGCCAGCTTCACGCCGCGAATCTGTTCCACCTGTTCGCGATTTTGAAGCTGCTGAAGCGCGGCAATGGTCGCCTTGACCAGATTTTTCGCGCTGGTTGAACCGTATGCTTTAGTCAGGATGTCGGTAATGCCCGCGAGTTCGACAACCGGGCGGACACTTTTACCTGCCGTGACGCCCGTACCCGGTCGGGCGGGCACAAGGACCACGCTGCTGGCACCGCTGGTGCCTTTCACCGTGTGCGGAATCGTGCCGCCTTTGAGATTGACCTTAAAGAGCGTCTTGCGTGCGTCCTTGGTGGCCTTTTCGACGGCGTTGGGCACTTCGTTGGCCTTGCCGTATCCAATGCCGACATTGCCATGACGATCGCCGGCGACGACCAAAGCGCCGAAGCTGAACGTTCGACCGCCCTTGACAACCTTGGCGCAGCGATAGATTCGAACGACGGACGATTCGATGCCGCCTTCGTCGGGAGCTCGTTCATCGCGACGGCCCCGCCCGCCGCCCTGACGGCCACCACCGCCGCCGCGGCCACGTCGGCGCTCGCCGCCTTGTCCCTGGCCCTGCTGCTGACCTTGCGCTGAAGCCTGAGCTTCCGGTCCGGCTGCTGGAGCACTCTGCGGCTCATTCTTTGGTTCGGATGCTTGATTTTCCTGAGTCATAATTCACATGCGGCCCTTTTAAGGACCGTCAATTAACGTCGAAAGATCAGAACTTGAGACCCGCTTCACGCGCCGCGTCCGCCAATGCCTTGACCCGGCCATGGTACATGCGGCCGCCGCGATCAAACGCAACCATTGTCACGCCCGCCGCCTTGGCTTTATTCGCAATCGCCTTGCCGACTGCTTTCGCAGCGGCAATGTTTCCGCCGTTTTTCAGATCGCCTCGAACGTCTTCCTGCACGCTCGAAGCCGACGCGAGGGTCAGTCCCTGGTAGTCGTCGATGACCTGAGCGTAAATATGCTTGTCAGAACGGAACACGCTAAGGCGAGGGCGCTCGGCGCTGCCGAATAATCCCTTGCGAATGCTCCAGCGCCGCCGCTCGAGCTGCACCTGCTTGATTTTATTCTTGTCTGCCATTGCTCGACTCAACCCGGCCTCAGAGGGCCGGAGCTAAACCTTACTTCGCTGCACCCGTCCCGGCGAACGCCTTGCCAGGCTTGATCTTGACTTGTTCGCCTTCATAGCGAATACCCTTGCCCTTGTACGGCTCGGGCTTGCGAATCTTACGCACGGAAGCGGCGAAATCGCCGACCGCCTGCTTGTCCGCACCGCTCACATGAATTTTCGTTGTCCCCTCCAGAGCCACTGCAACATTGGGAGGCACGGCAACGCTAACCGTATTGGCGAAACCGACTGCCAGGACGAGTGTTTTTCCCTTCATTTCCGCTTTGTAACCGACGCCCTGAATTTCGAGGGTCTTCTTGTATCCCGTTACGACGCCTTCGATCATGTTGGCGAGCAAGGCACGGGTCAGGCCGTGCAGCGCCTTGCTCTGCTTTTCGTCGTCGGGCCGGGTAACGATGAGCTCTTTCTTCTGGTCATCCATCTTCACGGTGATGGCTGGATGAACCTTGAGTTCAAGCTTGCCCTTGGGTCCCTCGACTTTGATCAGACGATCAGCAACGGTGACCTTCGCAGCACCAACGGGAACGGGTTTTTTTCCTATGCGACTCATGGGATACCTGTCATTCTCTACTTGCCGCAGGTCACGAAAGACCGCTGGCAAAAACGAGCTCAATCGCTAGCTCACCACGCACAGCAGTTCGCCGCCGACGTTTTCCTCGCGGGCCTTGCGATCACTCATCACGCCTTTGCTCGTGCTGATCACGACGATGCCCATGCCGTTGAGCACCTTGGGCAAATCGCCGACCTTGCGGTAAACGCGGCAGCCGGGCTTGGACTGACGATCAATCAGGTGAATCACCTTTTGACCGCTCGTGGAATATTTCAACTTGATGCGGATCTGACCCTGCTGGGCATCATCGATGGTATCAAATTCCTCGATGTAGCCTTCATCCTTCAATACCTGGGCGATACCCGTACAAATCTTGCTCTTGGGGATCAGCACAAGTCTCCGACCAACGCGATTTGCGTTGCGGATTCGGGTCAACATGTCCGCGATGGGGTCTTGATTATTCATTGCTACTCTTACTGGACAATTACCAGCTTGCCTTCTTCAAACCCGGAATCTTGCCGGCCAAAGCCAACTCGCGAAGCATAATTCGGGAAACCTTGAACTTACGAAGCACAGCGCGACCTCGTCCCGTGAGCTGACAACGATTGTGCGAACGAGTCGGGCTTGAATCCCGAGGCAGCTTCGCCAGCGCCGCGTAATTCTTTTCCTTCTTCAGACGCCGACGCTCCTCGGCATATCGCTGCACGAGTTCTTCTCGCCTCTTCTGCTTGCTAATCCAGGCCTTTGTCGCCATTACTTGCCTTCTTTCTTGGCATCTTCACGGAACGGAAATCCAAAACCTTTAAGCAGCTCGCGGCCCTCTTCGACCGAGCCCGCGGTCGTCACCATCGTGATGTTCATACCCTGCTGAAACGTCACAGCGGCGGCATCCACTTCGGGGAAAACCGTCTGCTCGGTAAATCCGAAATTGTAATTGCCACCTTTATCAAACCCGTTGGGCGCCAAGCCTCGGAAGTCTTTCACGCGCGGAATCGCCAGCGAAATCAGGCGATCGAGAAATTCAAACATTCTCGCTCCACGTAATGTGACTTTGAGCCCGGTTTCCATCCCTTCGCGAACTTTGAAATTCGCGACGCTCTTCTTTGCCTTGCAGCGCACGGGACGCTGGCCGGCGATCACCGACAATTCCTTTTCAGCCTGTTCCAGCTTGCCCTTTTCGCCACCGGTGACAGCTTTGCCCAATCCCATGGAAATCACAATTTTTTCCAAGCGAGGAACGGCCAACGCGTTTTTGTAGCCGAACTTCTGCTTGAGTCCCGGCACGACGTGGTCACGATAATGACCGATCAGTCGCGGCGGCGGAGCAGGAGTAGACGGCGCGGAATCGTCGCTGGTCTCTTCGACCTGGGCAGATTTCTGTTTCTGCTTGGCTGCCTTCTTTGCCGCGATTTCCTCGGCGGAGGGCTTACCGCTCTTCTTTTCTTTATCTTTCTCTGCCATAGCCTTACTTCTTTCCTGTCGGACCCAAATCGGTTCCGCTGCCAACTGCAATGCGATGCTTGCGACCATCACGCATGCCAAACTTCACGCGCGTGCCCTTGCCGTTTGAAGGATCAAGGGGCATCACGTTGCTCAATTGGATGGGAGCATCCTTCTGAATGCGTCCGCCCTGCGGATATCGCTGCGACGGACGCACGTGCTTCCAGACTCGATTGATTCCTTCAACGACCACACGGTTATTCTGAGGAATCACTCGCAACACGCGACCGGTTTTACCCTTGTCCGCACCGGTGATTACCATGACCTGGTCGCCGGATTTAATGTGTCTAGCCATAATAGTTGCCGTTTTCATCTGCCGGCAGTCAGCCATCAGCTGACCGCCAACTTTTTTCACACAACTTCGCTTGCAAGCGAAACGATCTTCATGAAATTCTTGTCTCGCAATTCGCGTGCGACGGCACCGAAGATGCGCGTGCCACGCGGATTGTTTTCCTTATCAATCACAACGGCAGCGTTGTGATCGAAACGCACATAGCTGCCGTCTTTTCGCTGGGTCGGTTGCTTGGTGCGCACCACAACGCAGCGAATGATCTCGCCCTGCTTGATTTCACCGCCGGGCTGGGCGAACTTGACCGCGCAAATAATCACATCACCCACGTTGGCGACGCGACGTTTGAATTTGCCCTTGCTCGACGAACCGCGCAATACCTTGATACACATCGCCTGCTTGGCGCCTGTATTGTCAGCGATATCAACATATGTCTGTTGCTGAATCATGTTCGCTCACGCTCCATTTTGGATTGGCAATCTCAATCTTGAACCGCGAAATCCAAAATGATTATCTTTCCTCCGGCGCCTTGCCGGTCATTACTTCCTCGGCGGAAACCTGCACCGCTCGCTCCGGAGCACGCTCAACGATCCGAAGCAGCCGATGATGCTTGGTCTTGCTCAATGGACGGCATTCGGCGATCTCGACAGTATCCCCTTCCTTGGCCTCGTTCTTTTCATCATGTGCATGCAGGACGGTGCGATACTTCAGGAACTTGCCGTACTTTGGATGGCGAGTCTGGTAAGCGACCGTCACCTTGATCGTCTTGTGGCCTTTATCCGATGCCACGATGCCAACGATTTTTCGAAGCAGCGCACGCTCTGGCTTTTTGTCGGTTGTTTCAGTCATTTCTTTCTCAACATCCGGCCCGCCGGACCGGCGCTAAACAGTTACTTCGATGCCTTTTGCGATTCGAGATCGCGCTGGCGCAGGATCGTTTTGATCTGCGCGATTTCCCTGCGCGTCTTGCGCAACTGGCTGGGGTCTTCGAGCTTTTCCGTCACGGCCTGGCTTCGCAGATCGAACAAGTGCTTTTGTCGATCCGTCAACTCGTGCTTTAACGCGTCGGTCTGCTTTTCCTTGATCTCTTTGATCGTCATGGCTCAATTTCCTAGGCAACACTCTTACGGCGATGCACAAACCGGCAAGGAATGGGCATCTTGTGGGCGACTCGGGCCAGGCAACGCTTGGCGGTCGGCTCGTCAACGCCGGCGACTTCGAACATCACCGTGCCGGGCTTGACGACGGCGCACCAGAATTCGGGCTCGCCTTTGCCGCTCCCCATTCGAACTTCCAACGGCTTGGCCGAAATCGGCTTGTGCGGGAAGATGCGAATGAAGACGCGACCTTCGCGATGCAGATAGTGGCTGCATGCAACGCGACCGGCTTCGATCACCTTGGCGGGAATCCATGCATGGCGAAGCGCCTGCAGGCCAAACTCACCAAATGAAACTGAATTTCCGCGTGTCGCGTTGCCGCGCATCTTGCCGCGCTGGCTTTTGCGGAACTTCACGCGTTTGGGCATCATCGCCATAAATCACCGTTCAATCTCAAAACGAGAATCTTCCAATTATCGACGGCCGCGACGCGGGCCGCCGCCCGGACGCACATCCGTTTCCAAAACTTCTTCGCCGTACATTCCGCGATAAATCCAAACCTTCACACCGATCGTGCCGAACGTCGTGAACGCGATCGCGTAACCGTAATCGACGTTGGCCTGGAGCGTCGTCAGCGGAACCGAACCCAGACCGGCTTTTTCCTGTCGAGCGATTTCAGCGCCGCCCAATCGACCGCTGACGGAAATCTTGATTCCCTTCGCGCCTGCCTGCATGGTCGATTCCATGCGCTGCTT
>DASZXJ010000244.1:0-3100 GCA_035545895.1 Tepidisphaeraceae bacterium
ACTCCACAATTCAAGTCCCACGATCTTTCAACCGTTCTCTCTTTTTTCCCCCTCTTCATTTTCCTAATCTGTGTCATCTGTGAAATCTGTGGATCAAATTCTTGTCTATAGGCTCCATGAAACTGCACAAAAGTGCGCGCCTGTGACGAGTCGGACAAGCGGATTGGTCGATGAAATGCGCTGAATCTTCGCGCATCTGTGCGTTTCCCGCAGTGACAATCCGCCGTGTAAAGCCGCCGATGGTGTCGGCGGTGAATTGGCGGTTCGATTCACGGCGTGCACTTGGCAAGTTCAATACCCCGCCTCGGTCTGTTCCTGGATCATCTTGATGAAATGTGGCAGCGCGCTACCGAGCGCGATGAACATCGGTATGCACAGGGCCATCAAAACCAGCACCGTCGTTTTGAAATTCCGCGCCGATTTACCGCGAATCACCGCGCCTGCCATGCACGTGGGAGCGATGGCAATCAGGACCAGATTCAGCCATGTCAATTCGGCAAAGAAAAATCCCGCAAGCAGCAGCACGGTGAGCATCAGCGCGGGAACGACTGCAACGCCTGCAATGTCCCGGCGGGATCGGACGCTGAAAATGATCAATCCCATCAATCCGCCGGCTAATGCCAAAGCAAGTCGCCCATACGTCAATGTGCCGGACATCATGAGGATTGCGCTGGTGAACAGCGCGAGCAGCAGCATTGCGCACTGCGCGAGCAAAGGCGATTGATTGCGGCCGGTCAGATCGAGAGACCACCACCAGCTCAATGCGGCAATTGTCGCGGCCGCGATTGACGCGACTGTCGCCTGGATCAATTCCGGGTCTCGAAGACGATTGAACAGGATCAGCGAGAAGCAGACCGCAAACACGACCGTCAGCACAAACAACCGAACGATTCGGGGCCATTGGATCAACGTGACCATCGCACCGATAATGGCTGCGCCAATGGCGAGATGAAACATCCAGCCCGTCGCGCCATTAGGCAACAATGGCGGAAAAGCGCCGGTGATTCTTTCAAACGGCGCGAGCATCCCAACCGAAAGGGCGATCGGACGGGCCCACGGCGTTTTGCTTCTCCATCTGGCCCAGGGATGTCCGGTAATCAGAAGAAACGCGGCGCAAGCTCCAACCGACATCAACAGGGGCAGGATGAAGGTTGGAAACGGGTCGGGCATGAGCAACTTCGGGGGCGCGACGTGTCAACGCGGCCCCGCGGGCCGCCGCTCAACGAGGAAAATACACATACGTTGTTCGCCGGTCATTGGCGTTGCGCTTCGAGACTCAGGTGGATCGTTGCGTCGTCGCCGATGATGTTTTGCATGGCGCCCATGCCGTGGTCGCTGCGTTTGATGGTGAAGGTTCCTTCGAACCCGGCGCGGTAGCCGGTTTGTCCGCCGGTATCGCGCTCCCCGGATTTTCGCAGGGTGACGGTGATCGACTTGGTCACGCCATGCAGGGTGAAGTCGCCGGTGACTTCGTAATCCTGGCCGTTCATTTTGACGGCGGTGGATTTGAAGCTGATGGCCGGGAACTGTTTCGCGTCAAAAAAGTCCGGGCCTTTCAGATGCGTATCGCGGCCGCTGTTGCCGGTCATGATTCCGTCCGCGGGAACCTGCACGTCGAAAGATATCCTGGATGGATCGGCATCGATGTTAATCGTGCCTTTCGGACCCGTCGCCTGTCCCCAGGCATCAGCGACCTGCAAATGTTTGATCTGGAAGGTGATCCAGGAGTGGATGGGATCAATTCTAAAAGTTTGAGCGCTCGCCCGATTCGGCGCCAAACCAAAAACTCCAAGTGCCATTGCCAGGCCAATGATGAAAGGTATGCGATGAATCATAAGATTTCCTTTAAGACCAGAGATAGCCTGGCGACGCCTCGTTTGCAAATTGCCGCGCTCGCCTTGGCGCGACCTCGAAAAACCGAAATCGCGCCAAGCCGCAAGCGGCGGAATTCCAATTGGGAATCCTTCGTGTTTTTCTTCGCGCTCGTCGCGTTTTCGCGGGTGTTTCTACAGTGAAACAGTCGCGTTCAAGCGGTAAGTCTTCAAGAGCTCGGTGAATTGCTCGGTGAAGACAAAATTGTGCTCGGGAAATTCGATGCCCGCCAGGTTTTTGTCGATGTGGCTGAACATCATTTCGATCTCCGCCACCAGGTCGTTTTCAACTTTGACTGTTCCGCTGATGGATGCGCCCGCTTCGTCGAGGTGATCGATTTTGGCGATGAATTGGATGGTATCGCCCGGACGGACCAGCCGGTGAAACGTGGCCTTGCCGATTTTGGCGAGGATGACTTTTTCGGCGAAGTTGCGCGCCTCGCCGACGAGGATGCCCGCCGTCTGGGCCATGCCTTCAACAATCAACGAATGAGGCACGAGCGGGAACACCGGATACAAATCGTGCAGGTGTTCCTCGGCCAGGGTGACATTTTTGACCGATGTCGCGCTGGTTCGCGGAGTGAATTCGACGAACTTATCGATCCAGATCCATCGCATGGGAAAGTTGTTAGTTGCCAGTTACCAGTTGCCAGTTGTTAGTTGCCAGTTGCCAGTCGGATCCGCACTGGCAACTGGCAACTGACAACTGGCAACTTCTACTCCTACATTGAATTAACCTTGCTCTCCATGTAATTCACGATCGTATCGACGGTGAATTCCATTTTTTCGATGTCATCTCCCGGCTTGAGCATCGAAAGGTCGGCGTGGGGCATGCGTTTCTTGAGTTCATCAAGACCGGCCGCCGTTACTTTGCCGCCATCGACGAATTGGGGGTTGTTGAAGACATCTTCGGGGAACATGTCGCCGCGAGGAATCTTGAATGGCTTGGCGGGGTCGGTGGTGAAGGCTTTTTCCAGGCGGAAGACGATATCGAGAAAATCGATCGATTCGGCGCCGAGATCGCCGCGCAGGGTGGCGGTGGGTTTGACTTCCTCCTCGTCCACACCGAGCGCATCGACCAGCACGGCCTTCACTTTGTTATAGACTTCGTCGCGGTTCATATTCAATCGCTCCTTCAATTGAGGCCGCATTGTCCGCAAAGATGTGTACTAAGCAAGGGTTGCGCGTCAACCTGGCCGGTTTTCCGGGTTTGCAGGTTTAGCGCCGCC
>DASZXJ010000245.1:0-4056 GCA_035545895.1 Tepidisphaeraceae bacterium
GGTTTATGAGCGCAAAAGCCCGCCGCAAGCGGCGGCGCTAAACGACTATTGCGCTTACAAACCAACTGACGTTTCCACGTCACACGGACGCGTCCGTTTTAACTTTTGCTGGTTCGATGACCGCCCATCGCAGGCGGTTATGTTCGTTCAGCTTGGCATCGAGCGAGCCGAGCTCGGGGTTTTTGTCCGCCAAATTGAAATAGCTCAATTCGATGCGTGCCGAGACGGCCTGATCGTCGCGAACGAACCCGCTGGCCTTGAAAACCGCGCCGGTTTCGGTGGCTTTGAAGAAATCGACCTCAACGCGAAGCGAATTACCCGGTGCGACGAATTGACCATATTTCACGTTGCGGGCTTCCTTCAGCACGGCAATCGATTTGCCGAAGTTGCTGCGGCGATGCAGCAGCCAGGTGGCCGCTTGCACGAGCGTTTCAAGCATCATGACGCCCGGCAAGACCGGAAACGTAGGGAAATGATCCCCCAGGTATTCTTCCGCCAGGCTGACATTTTTTGTCGCGACGATGCGGTCGTCGCTGATCTGTTCGATTTTGTCGATTAAGTTGAATCTCAAGGTCTGCCGGTTTTATCGGTGGGAGGAATGCTTTTCAAGTCGCGCAGTAGCGTTGCCACATGGTTCGGTAGGCCGATTCCATGCCGCGGGCGAACCGCTTGGCGTCCAGTATTGGTGAATCCTGCAATCGCTGGCGCAGGAAAGATCGAAGGGTTTTTAAGCGCGAAAGATCAGTCGTCAGGTCGGCTGCAAGTCGAACCAGATCATCCGGACTACCGGCCACTAGCTCAGTCAAACCGTTGTTGGAAAGCAAACTCAGTCCCGCGCGCGAGACGGGCAACATGCCCGGCAGCGTGAGCACGGGCACGCCCATCCACATCGCATCGCAGGTGGTTGTGATGCCGTTGTAAGGAAATGGATCAAGTCCAATATCGATCTGATTGTAAAGCTCAAGATATTCCACCCGGGCGCGAGGCGGTTCGAAACGAATACGCTCTCGCGCGATGCCTTTATTTAGCGTCCGATCGAGGAAGCGCTGGCGATGAGTGCCCTCGTGACTCAGGAGCATCAAAGTCGAATTTGGCACTGCCTGCAGGATTTGCGACCAGACGGTCAGTACATCATCGTTAATCTTGCAGAGCTTGTTTAGAGAACCGAATGTGATGGATTGATTCAACTCGGCCGGCAAAGGACCGACATCAGGATATTCAGAGATGGGGACCCAGCAGACCCAGGCATCATCGAGTCGGGCGCATTTCTCCGTGGACCATGAGTTGTCTGCACCCGGCGGATCGATGAATCGGTCGGTGATTCGATAATCCATCGCCTGCAAACCCGTGCTGCCGGGGTAAGCCAGCCATGAAACCTGAATCGGTGCGGGCTTGCGCGCAAAAACGAGCGCGCGGTTGGCGGGCGTATGCATGGTGAGATCGACCAGGATATCGATCCCATCTTTTCGGATTCGATTGGCAAGTTGCGCATCATCAAGCGAAATAACATCGTGCCAAGACGAAGCGGCTTTGGTTAATCGCTCGGTGGTTAGATCAGGAACAGCAACGCTGGAATAGCAGTGCACTTCAAACTGCCGCTTGTCGTGGGCTTCCAGGAGCGGCACGACGAAATAGCATTCGGCGTGGAAATAAAAGTCGGGCGAAACATATCCGATTCGCAACTTGCGATTAGGGTCTTTGTTGCCGGCGAAAGGCTTGATGACATTGCTCAGCGGTGCTTCAAATCGGCGACTGAATTCGGCGTGTTCTTGCTTGAGCGAATCAAGTGTTGATTTTGGATCGTAATGCAAAGTGCACAGCAATGTGCTATGGATTGCGGGATTGAGCGGTTCCATCTGAATGGCGCGACGATATTGGGCGATCGCACCATCGAGCAGACCCTGGTCGATCATGATGTTGCCGATGGCATGGATCGGACCGCCGGCGGTTGGCTGAAGCTGGGCGGATTTTGAAAAAGCATCCATCGCTTCGTCAAGATTCCCCTGTTTTTGCAAAGCGATCGCAAGATTATTCCATGCTCCCGCGAACATCGGATCGAGCTGCACGGCTTGCCGATATTCTGCGATGCATTCAGCGATTTTGAATTGTTTCCACAGCATGTTCGCGAGGTGCGCTCGCGCAATCGCCATGGATGGCTGTAATTCCACCAATTTCCATAAGTGACTTTCGGCCTCTTCCAGGCGCCCGCGGCTGGCGAGCACCTGCGACTGATTAAGCAGCGCCTGGGCGTAATCCGGCTTGATTCGAATCGCGCGATCAAACGCTTCGATGGCGTCATCCCAGCGGTTCAAAGCCACCAGCACGGTTCCGCGATTGAGATGAAAATCCGGCGAATTGGGATTGATGGCGATGGCGCGATCCATTTGTTCCAGCGAGGGAATGTTGCGATTCTGCTGGTGCAGGACAATCGCGAGCAATTGAATGACCTCGGCCATTTTCGGGTTGCCCGCCAGCACCTTGCGATAAATCGCCTCGGCCTGATCTAGCCGCCCGGCGTTTTGTTGCTGAATTGCCAGTTGAATCGCTTCACGAAGCGTGGGCATTTAGGGATTATGAGCGATCGTGACCTCCGCGGCAAAACAGGCGCTAGACTTTCGGTTGGTTGATCCATTCACGCCATTGCGCTCTGTAAAAACTCTCCATATCCCAGGCGAACTTGCCGGCATCCATCAGAACGGACGATTCCAGTTTCTGCCGCAATGTTGAACGAAGCATTTTGAGACGCGATGTATCATTCGCCAGGTCAACGGCGATTTTCACGAAATCATCCACGGTATATGCCACCAGTTCCGGCAAAACGATGTTTGTCATGATACTCAATCCCGCGCGGCCGACGGGGGTTTGGCCGACTATAATTACCACTGGCACGCCCATCCACAGCGCGTCCAGCGACGTGGAGTGCCCGTTATACGGCAGCGTATCGAGGCAGATGTCGACGCGCTGATGATGTTTCAGATAGTTGAGCCGGCTGGTCTGCGTAACGAATTCGATGCGCTTTGGGTCGATGCCAAGCTGCCTTTCAATTCGTTCGCGATGGCGGCCTTTGTCCGAAAGGATGACCATTCGGGAGTTGGCAACGGATTGAAGGACTCGCGACCACAATCCGGTCATCTGCTCATTGACCTTCGCGAAATTGTTGAAGCAGGCGAAGGTGATAAAGCCATTGTCGATCGCGGGCAGCGGAGAAACGGGAACATCGCTGTCAAACGGATCGAAACACCAGAATGATTGCAAAGCCCGAATCGGTTTCTCGCTGCTGTATTGGTCGAACATTCCCTGGGGTTCAAGAAACGGATCGGTGGGGCGGCAATCGATGGCCGTCAATCCCGTCGAGCCTGGATATCCCGCGAATGTGACCTGCACGGGCGCGGGCTTGCGGGCAAAAACAGCCAGCCGACCATCATTCAAGTGCAGAGCCAGATCAACCAGAATGTCGATTTGGTCTGCCCGGATTTGCGCGACGATTTGCTCATCAGTCAAATCGCCAATGTCGCGCCATTGATCGGCCAATTGGCGGAATTCATCGGTGATCGAATCCGGGCGCTTGGTAATCGAGTAGCAGAATATTTCGAATTGGCTGTGGTTGTGATGCTTGAACAGTGGCAGCACATTTCGGCCGATGACGTGGTTTCGAAAATCGGGTGAAACATATCCGATGCGCAGCCTGCGGCCCGAAGCGCGGTCATTGTCGTGCGGCTTGATTTCACTTTTGAGAGGCTCGGCGTGCAGTTGATTCCATCGCGAAAGCTCTTGCGCGATGGCGGGCATGTCGTATCGCGGATCGAAGAGCATGGTGTAAACGAGATTGCTATGGGCAAGTTTGCTCTGGGGGTCCAGCTTGAGCGCCCGACGATAACTTTCGATCGAGCCTGGAACATCGCCCAGATCTTTCAGAACATTTCCAAGGGCTACATGAGCGTTGGCGTGGGACGGGAATTTTTCGATCGCGGATTGAAGCAGCTCCATTGCCTGTTCGGTCTGGCCAAGGCCTTGCAGGTTGATTGCGAGTTGGTTGTAGATGGAAAAACGTGCTTT